>NZ_AFPU01000001.1:643078-964617 GCF_000220175.1 Nitrosarchaeum koreense MY1
TACACTCCACAGACATTTTCTATCTTTGCTAGCTCCGTTTCAATGTCTATGATTTTGTCTTTTTTTGCAATAATCTCAATTATTGCAGTTAATGTATAGCCTAATTTTTCATGGTCTATTAATGCTGTATATCCTTTGATCACTTTTTCTTTTTCAAGTTTTTTAATTCTAGATAATATTGTGACCGTGGACATTCCAAGTTTTAACCCAAGTTGTCTTGCAGATAATCTTGCGTCAACCAATAAATTTTTAAGAATTCTTTCATCGTTTTTATCTAAATTCAAGTATCTTCTATATTTTAAAAATATATTTAAATTTTAGCTAATTTATTTAATACATGTTTAATTTTCTTAATTTTTGATACGTTTTGAGGTAATTTTCCAGTTCAAACTTAAAGCAAAGAGATTGTATTTCTGATACAGTGGAAATCAAGGAACTTGTTTTAAAAGGTCAGGCCTCTTTAAACTCTGGAAATTTTGAAGAGTCTTTGGGTTATTTTGAGCAAGCATTACTTTTGAATCAAGATGACCCTGACTTGTGGAATTTTAAGGCTGTAGCCTTACGCAGTTTAGGTCGTTACGAAGAAGCACTGGAATGCTTTAACAAATCCCTGAAACTTGATCCTAGAGATAAGCACGCATCATGATTTAGTTTCTATTTGGTTTTTATTGTTTTTAAAATAATGCGATCTTCTGAACCGGGCTTACGAATAAGCAAAAATAAATAATTCCCTATTTCCTACTAGTTATTATATCGAAGCAATAAGGAATACTATCATGGTTTTACAGTCTGTTAATGCTGATAATTGTCCCCGATGCGCAAAAAACGCATTACTTACTGATGATGTAACTGGTGAAAGATTTTGCGGAAAATGTGGCTATGTTATTTCTGAAAAATCTCAAGAATCAGGACCTGAATGGAGATCATTTACGCAAGATGAACATGGAAACAAAGCTCGAGCCGGTGCTCCGACTTCTCTTACTATGCACGATATGGGATTATCCACAATCATTAATCCTATGAATAAAGATGCGTCTGGCAAACCTCTAACGGCATCAATGAAAAGTACCATTGAGCGATTAAGAACATGGGATAGTAGAAGTCAAGTTCACGAGTCAGTTGACAGAAATCTTAGACAAGCATTAAGCGAACTAAACAGATTAAAAGATAAACTTGCACTCTCTGATGCTGTAATTGAAAAGGCAGCTTACATTTACCGAAAAGCAATTGAGAAAAAACTAGTACGTGGAAGATCAATATCTGCAATGATTGCATCTGCACTTTATGCTGCATGTAGAGACACCGAAACACCACGAACATTAAATGATGTTGGTGAAGCTGCAAATCTGAAGAAAAAAGATATTGCACGATGTTATCGATTATTGCATCGAGAACTAGATCTAAAGATGCCCGTAGTTGATCCAATCCAATGTGTTGCAAGAATTGCAAGTAGAATTGGAATTACTGAAAAAACAAAACGTTATGCTGCTAAAGTTCTAAAAATATCTCAAGAACATGAGGAATCTGCAGGAAAAGATCCGATGGGACTTGCTGCAGCTGCCCTGTATTTGGCATGTGTCAAAAACGGTGAAGACATCACTCAACGTGATATCGCAGAAGCTGCTAGTGTGACTGAAGTTACTATAAGAAATAGATACAAAGGTCTAAAATTAGATCAAAATATGGAACTATAAAATAATTCTTCAAACAATCTTCTAATCAATTTTGCAAATCTGATGATCGTATCTAATAAACAACTTTAAATCTATAATTTTTGGCATTTTTTCTAATTGAAGATTCCAGAAATCATTCAAAATGCAAGTGAGTTCGGACTCAAAATTAACAAGTTAGATGATTTGGACGAGGAGATTCTAGACGATATGCATCAATCGGTATTAGAATACAAAGAAAAGAGACACTCACTGCACACAATTGATTATTTGTGGTAAACGATACTTTGAGTTTATTTGCTATTTTTCTGCAGTTCTTGTATTTTTAATTCTAGCTCTTTTATTTTATTTCTTAATTCTATGTTTTCATCTCTTAGAACATCTCTCTCTTTTGTGAGTATTTCGTTAAGATCCATTAATTTTCTTTTTAATCATATTCAATTAAAGATTTGGCAATCCGATAGTAAGAAATTAAAAAAATAATCAGTATGATCAAAAGGGGAAATTTCTGATCATACTGATTTTGTTACATGCGAAGTCATTTTTTGGGCATTGTTTCCTGGTGCTGGCATTTTGTCTGTTGGGGAAACTTTCAAATTTGCAAGTTTTACAATTATCGGCAGCATCCTTGCAGGAACCGCTACTACAATAATTCCTAAGGAAATTGTTGGTTTTTCTGTTTGAAGAGATTTCATGTAACTTCAAATGTTTTAAAATTTTTTTGATTAAAACCTTTGATTAAATTTGGATTTAACTAATTGTATTAAATACTAATTTTGAAATGGTTTTAATTCTTTTTTGAACAATTAATGTGGAATCTTAGCTAGCTCGGACTCAATCTATATTATTGATAAAGTGTTATCAAAGATGTCATGAGTAAAGAATTGGATAAAATGATGTCTCAAGCTTATGAGTATTGTGAGGATGGCAATTTTTCTGAAGCTCTAAAATTATATGATTTAGCATTAAAACAAGATCCAAAAAACATCAACGTCATAATTGACAAAGGTGTGACACTGCAAAATTTGGGTAGAATAAAACAGGCCATAAAATATTATGACAAGGCATTATCAATTGACCCAAAAAACATCAACGCCTTGGTAAACAAGGGAGCATCATTACATACAATTGAAAATTATTTTGATGCGATTAGCTGTTATGATTCTGCTCTTAAAATTGATAAAAAATGTGCTATGGCTTTAGCATACAAAGGACTGTCATTGGGAGAATTGGGAAATCTTCCTGACGCACTAAAGCATTTCAAGAAAGCACTTTCAATTGATCATGATTATGATCTTGCAAATATTAGCAAAGAAATGGTGCAAGAATTACTCAAATCAATCAAACAACAAAAAGCTAAAACACGGTAACATCGCCAGGTGCAGGCTCTCGTTTATTGTTATTTTCATGCGATTCAAAAAATTCTCTGTGTTCTGTATTTTGATGTTCTCTAAGCTTCTCAATGTTTTCAAATCCCATGTGGCACAAGTAACATTTTGGCTTGTGTTCATCAATTAACGGAAGTACCATAAAGTGTATGGTTTGTTTGCCTACTTATTTCTTGAGACCTATAGTTAAGGAATATATCCTTTAACAACTGACTTGCTATGTGTTAGACCAACTCATATCTGAATCAAAGGCACTGGATAAAGCAATTTCTGGCGAAGAGCTGACATATGATGATGGTATTGAATTGATGAATTATGATAATTTACATGTATTAGGTGCAGTTGCAGATATTACAAGAAAAAAATTAGTTGGCGATACCGTGACATTTGCGGCATCATATTACATGAATTACACAAATGTTTGCGCAGCTAGCTGTCAAATGTGTGCATTTTATAGAAAAGATGGAGCAGAAGACGCATACACCCTAACCCCAGAGCAAATAGAACAACGTGTTGGAATTGCCAAATCAATGGGTGCAACCGAAGTTCACATCGTAGGTGGATTTCATCCGACACTTCCTTTAGAGTATTATGAAGACATGATGAGAGTTATCAAGAAAAACCATCCTCAATTAAACATCAAAGCACTTACTGCTGCTGAAATTTTCTTTTTGTCTAAACTTACAAAAAATTCTGTAAAGGAAGTACTTTCCCGTCTTAAATCTGCAGGTCTTGATTCCATGCCCGGAGGAGGTGCCGAGTTATTCCATCCTGAAATCAGGGGAAAGATTGTTCGAGGTAAATGTACTGGCCAGGAATTTTTAGATACTATAGAACAGGCCCACAATCTTGGAATCAAAAGTAATGTAACTATGCTTTATGGTCATATAGAAAAGCCATCCCATATCATTGATCACCTGATAAAAATTCGTGAATTACAAAAAAAGACAAATGGATTCATCACCCTGATTCCACTAAAATTCAGTTTGGATAATACTGAACTTGAACAGCAGCATCTTGTTAATCATGAATGCTCTTCTGTGTATGATTTGAGAATTATTGCATTGTCTAGATTGATGCTTGCAAATGTTTTGAACAACATCTCGGTATATTGGGTAGCATATGGCAAGAAACTTGCACAAGTTGCACTGTCTAATGGTGGAAATGACTTGGTAGGAACTGCATTCTCTGAGGAGATCTATCGTGCAGCTGGAAAACCTACAACATCATCTGTTGAAGAGTTAGCTACGACTGTAAAAGAGATTGGACGAAATCCTGCACAACGTGACAGCTTTTTTAATGTTATAAGAAAATTCTAATTTCATTATCTAAAGTGTTTTTTTATCGATTCAACCTTATCTTCCATTTTTACTTGTTTGTCTTTTCTTGAATCGATCTTTAAAATAATCTCTACTCTATTTACCCCTAGATTGTGGACCACTTCCATGATTGTTTTACTTGCTTCGTAAATCTTATCGATACTTTCTGATTCTAAAACAGTTCCCATAGGATTAATTTCATATTTTATTTCCTTTATGTTTTGGATTGCTTCTATTCCTTTAGCGATGTAGAAACTCACACTGGTTTCACTTGTTCCAATTGGATAAACGCTAATCTCTGCATGAATCAATGTCTTGTAATGATACTTTTGGAATTAAAATGTTTGAAGTTTATGATGCTGGCTTTTTTTCTTCCTTTTTGATATTTCCTTTGTTTTTTCTTCTTGCTCCAAAACTAATTAAAATCAGCAAAAAACCGACACCAATTAAAATTCCTGCAAGTGTGGTCATGTCTTGATTTTCTTGCTGTTTTGTCAGCAAATCCACAATCTCTTCTTCACTCATCCCTGTTTGTCCTACAGGCATTGTTGCGTTGAGGTTTACTACAATGATGACGCCAACTACTACCATTGCAATTCCTGCTGTGAATATTTTTTTGTCTATTAACATCTTTTCAATAAAAGTTAATTTTTATCATATATTAGGTAATTGGATAATTTGTGATTTTGCCATCTAGTTTTTTAATTAAATTAATTTTGGGACAAATATGTAGATGATGGCAATAATCTCCATTCTTCCAAAAATCATTAGAAATGAGAAAAGTATTTTGGCATTAGGATCAGTATCGATGTCAATTATCCCAGTTGATAGTCCTCCAGTTGTAATTATTCCTGTAGATTCTAAAAATGCATCTTGAAAATTCGCTTCATATGCAGTTGTCATGTATATTGCACTCATTGATGCAATTAATGGAAATAATGCAATTATGATTATTGTTGAAGTTAGCTCTTTTTTTGCTTGTGGAGTTAACTCAGAACGTAATTTTTTATTTATTAATTTTTTAATGTCTTTTAGATGCATGAATCTGAATATCTTGATTCCGCCCGCAGTTGAAAACCCACAACCTCCAATTAACATCAAGATGATCAAAATTACATGTGCTGGCACATTAAATGTGGATAAATCATCCATCTGAAATCCTGCAGTGGTGCTAGCTGATACTGTATAAAATATCCCTGTCAGCGGGTCCAACCCACTAAGTCCTATAAACAAAAGTATGGCACTACTTAAAATTGTAAAATATACTAAAACTTCCTTTCCAAGTTTTGGTGCCAAGAATTTCTTTTTTACCAATGCATAGTGAAAAGTAAATGGAAGCGCACCTAGTATCATGCCTCCAATCAAAGTTAATTTTTCTTGCCATATCAGATTATCCAGAATTGTTGAATTTGGAACGAATCCTCCTGTTGCTATTGTACTCATAGCTAATGAAAAATTGTCTATAATGTTTCTTTCGCCAAACAAGTATAGTAAAATCGCAACAATGAAAATGTACAGAATAAAAATTATAGTTATGGTTGCAAATAGCTCTCTCATATGAAGTGTCTTTCCGGAAATAAAACCTCGCATGGATTGTAGCTTTGATTCTGGATAAAATGCCGTAATTATCAAGTAGATGAAACTCATTCCTCCTACAAGCTGTGTGAAACTTCGATAAAATGTAAAACTTTGAGGAAGGTCTTCTGGATAATCAAATAGTGATATGCCTCCAGTGGTAAATCCTGCTGCACTTGAAAAAAATGCGCTAGCAAATACCTCATAACTTGATCCTTCATGCGGAATAATGTACAGATATGGTATAGTTCCAAACAATGTCAGTACTAAAAGACTTGAGACTACAAGAATGGATGCTTGGTGAAGATTAAGACTTGCCTTTTCACCATAAGAGTTCAGAAAGAACCCTACCACCAACAACAGAACCGTTGTGAGATAAATTCCTGTGGCAGTTACAGTTTCCCCTAGTATGGTTGATAATATTGCAGGTACGATAAGCAAAACGCCTGCAAACTGTAACACAAATCCAAGATTTCCTAAAATTGCCTTTACTGGAGGACTGAAAAGCCTAGGCGCAGTAGCAGTGGCATCTCTAATTACATTTGCAATGGTTCCTTGGTAGATAATCCCGATAACTTCGTTTTTCTTTGTTACGATTGGAAGTTTTCTAATGTCATGATCTCGCATTTTGTGTAGTGCATCTTGAAGAGTTGATTTTTCATTAATTGTGATTAGGGGTGTGGCCATTATTTCTTTTAAAAATGTAAATTCCGCATTTACCGAAGTATCGCCTACTTTGTTAATTATGTCCTCATCAGTTACGATTCCAATTGGTTTGTTGTCGTCATCAATTACGATGATGTCATCTCTTTCATGATGTTGGAGTAATCTTGCAGCTTCTCTGGTGTGAGTATTTTGATTTAACATCAACACATCCTTGTTCATGTAAGCGGTAACGTATTTTGTTAGAACGTACGATATTGATCGTTCTGGATTTGTTGACATCAAGCATTCTGTATTATTTGACATTAAATAATTTGGGGTCAGTAATTCTAGATCTTTGAAACGATGTGCAAATTCAGATCGGCTCTCTTCTAATTTACTGATCTAAATCAAAAATACATCTTGGGCAGTTTTACGCATAAACCCATCCATTTGTCTAATCTGTAATGTTTTTTGCTATTTTTCTTTTAGCGAAAGTTTGTACTCTTTGTATTCTGTTATTGACTCGTTAAGATTTTTCAGAGCTAATTCGTCGTCAAAGTCTTTTTCTTTTAGGTCATTAAAACAATTTAGAATACTCTCTTTTAGAACGACAATCATTCTTTTATCGTCGCAATGCATGCTGTTAGTTATCTGCGTTAAATTTATGCTTGTTCAATTAGAAAATCAGTTTATCAAAATGTCAGTGTAATGATAATTACTATGATGCTTCCTATGAGGCCAATTAATGCAAGTTTACTGTTTTTGGTCCATCCTTTTTTTACTGATACAATTCCCATTTTTCCTTCTTCAATTTAACTAAAATTAAACCTTGGTTCAAAAACAACCTTATCGATAGATGGCTCTATGCTGAAGATTCTGTTATTCTATTAATCGTACTTTTGATGATGGTTTCAGTGTCTCTCCAAATGAATATGGGGGTTTTGGAATTACCGGTAAGACTGAGACGTTCTCTCCTATCATTTTTTGAATGTCCTTGTCGTAAACTGACAATGTTTTACAACTTGGACAAAACCATCCACGGCCTTTAATGAAACTACAGCACTCAATAATTATTTTAAAGCCACAAGCAGGACACTTGCCTGGTTCCTTGTCAATATACTTCACATACTCAAAGACTATGCGCTCTACGCTCATGATACTAGATCAAAGTCACTGATTTTTTAAATTATGTGTTGATTGACTTGACTTGCAAGTGGTATTCTTGATATCTGCTATTCATAATTGAGAAAGGGTTTATCAGGCGTCAATGCGTTATTTAAATGACTTTTCTATGCGTGCCATTTACAAAAAAGAGACTCATGAGGATCCCGAATCTGAAAATAACACCTATTCTAATTTTACATTAAATCGAGATACGGAATTTTGTTGCGAGCAATTCAAAACTCTATGCAAAAAATTTACTGTTTGGAATTATGAACAAGGGAAATTTGCAATAGTGAATAAAATTACATATGAAGGACATTCAGTACAACCAATTGATTTTTGTCCATTTTGCGGTGAAAAAATAGAATATGAAGATGAAAACAATCTTAAAAAAATAAAGAAAAAGAAAGTAAAGGAATTCTAAATAATTTTATTACTTGTAGATGATATTCTTTATTGACAGCTTGCGTTTTGATTGCTAACTAGTTTTGGCGCTTCTGAATTTCCCCATTTTATTTTGCCCCATAATCTTTCATGGAAATAATAGATTATAGTTGCTAAGACGTTGAAAATTATTGTTATGAATGAGGTTTCATAGATGTTGTTAGTTGAAAACCATAGTAAAGTAAACAACAGAACTGTAATTGACCCTCTGTATAGTGCTGTCTTGGCCAGAGTTCTTTTTTTACTATCCATGTATTCTATTTGATTGATATGATAATCAGGTTGGTGTTGTATTCTAATGCATACGACATCCTTTTAAGATTGAATTAAAGCGATTCAAAAGTATGTTTTTGTAATGTATTTTTAATGAATTTTAAAAAACCTGAACAGTTCTAATTTGAAACACTGAGGCTGTCTCTTTTTGAACTAAGATTGGCTACCTCTTCTTTGAGTTTTTCAAAGAATTTTTCAATCATTTCTAATCCTGCTACAATTCTTGGGGCGTTTGTTTTTGCAAACTCTAATCTTTCAGCACTAGTTTTTGGTTTCTGTTTTTTATAATTTTCATAAACTTTTGCACCGTCATAGTCCACATATGCTATCCTTGCGCTATAGTCCGTTCTTTCCAATACGAGGCTATCTCCGCCAACAATTGCTGTGTGATATGGATGAACAATCAATGCTTCTGATAGTTTTTGTGATGTGTTGATCTTCATTGCTTGTAATTCTGGTGCATAGTGATTAAAATCTGCCAAAAGATAAAACGTCGCTTCAGGTTTTGTAACCTTTACTCCTTCAATCTTTGATAATTCATTGTAAACATACTCTCCCATAATTTTGTGAATGTTTCTTGTAATTTCAAAATACTCGTTTATCTCATCGCTAATTTCAAACCCTTTAACTGCTGCATATTGAATTGGAGTTGATACTGCAGTATACTCTGTAGCAAGTATTTTTTTAAATTGTATTTTAAGATCTAAAGCGTGTTGTGGAAATATCACATAACCCAATCTGTATCCTCCGGCTGCATGTGATTTTGATAATCCGTTTGTAACAAATGTACCCTCAGGATAAATTTTTCCCATGCTGACAAATTTGGTAAAGTCATAAGTTGTCTGTGCATAAATTTCATCAGAGATAACTGCTATTGATTGCTCTCTGCATACATCTGCAATCTCTTCTAGCTCTAATCTGTTGTAAAGTAACCCTGTTGGATTGTTTGGATTGTTTAGTATCAGAACCTTTTGTCTGTCATGCAGTCTTAGTGCAAGTTTTCTAAGATCACTTGGTGAAATTTTTTGATTTGCTTGCGTTGGCAGCATGTGAAAATTTTTCTTTAACAATCTAATTTGAGGTAAATATCCAAGCCAAGCAGGCGTTGGTAAAATTACAGTTCCGTGTAAAATTTCAAGTAAATTGAATATCAGTTCTTTTGTTCCTGGTCCTACATAGATTCTCTTTGGATCAATATCCATTGAAAAATAATGCTTGTTGTATTTTGCAATTGCTTCTCTTAATTCTGGAATTCCTTGAACTGCAGCGTATGTTCCTTTATCTGCATTTTTTATCAGCGCATCTTGCATGATTTTTGGTACAGGAAATGGGGACTGGCCAAACGCAAATCCATAAAATCCAAAACTGCATTCTGAATGAGGACAGTCTGAGTGAAATTCCTGCAAAAATGTGTTTAATTTTAGATTTTCAGGTAATTCAATGTCTTCAACTTGCTGGTCTACAACAAATCTCATGATTACTGTATTTTTTACTCAAATATTAGTGTCATTGGCATTTTCATTGAATTTGAGATAATTTGCTAAAATATTTTTTAGAATTTATTTTACAAATAATTAAATTCTAAAATCCCTCTGGAGGTTTTTGAACAAACACATTGCACACAAGCGCATCTGTCTTTGAATCTCTGTATTGTACATTGCATGAGACAAATTTTCCTGTTAATGCCATTTCCAAATCTGTCTTTGTTGTTTCTTTGTATTCTGGCTCATCTGGATTGTCAATCTTTGCAATGATTATTCTTTCAGTCTTTGCATATTCGTCTTTGTTGTCTTTACGAAAATGTGTTACAAGCATCTCAAATGTATTATTTGACAGACATCCAATCACAGGTCCGCCTATTCCATCTCCCATTGTATTATGAAATTTTTTGTAATATAATTACTTGATGGCTATACTGAGTCCAAATTCCGGAATCAAGTTTTTTTGTTTTGCCATCTCAAAGAGTCTTCTAATTGACTCTTCTCCTTTGTCTCCCATATTTACGGTGACATTGTTTACGTACATTTTTACAAATTTCTCAATTAACTCTCTTGGTTTTCCTCTGCTATATTGCATTGCATAATCTAATGCCGCATCAAGATTATCTAGTCCATATTGAATCGATTCTTGCAGATATCTGTCAAATTTATGAATGGTGTCCATTCCCAAACTTGTCTTCATAACGTTGATTCCTAATGGAACTGGTAATCCACCGGTTTCTTTATCCCACCACTCTCCAACGTCTACGATTTTGATATTTCCTTCTTGTTGGTATGATAATTGGGTCTCATGAATTACTAATCCCGCATCTACTTTTCCATCTCTTACTGCCTCTGGAATATCGCTAAAGTTCATTTCAACATAATCAAACTTGCCTATCATCAGCTGAAGCAACAAGAATGCTGATGTCATTTTTCCCGGTATTGCAATTTTGCATTTTTTAATTTCGTCTAATGTCATCTGCTTTTTTGCAGTAACTATCGGACCATACCTTATTCCAAAACTCCCGCCGCTTCTCAAAATAGTATATCCTGGAATGTAAGCACATGCATGAACTGATACTGCAGTAACATCAAGCTCTGGGTTGGTGGCTTTTCTGTTTAGCTTTTCAATATCTTCAATGACATGCTTTACTGTAAAATCTGGTGATACAACTTTGCCTGTAAACATTCCATAAAACATGAATGCGTCATCTGAATCTGGAGTGTGTCCTACAGAAATTTCCACGTTTTATTCCTTAACAGTCGTTATAAAAATCAAAACTAGATCGTTTTTCTAATATGTGGCAATTGTTTTACAATTTTTGTGAAAACAGTAGAAGCATATGAAAAAGATGTTTTTAACCAAACCAAGTTTTTAGAGACATTTTGTCCGCAAAAACCTCTGTCTAAAATACAGCAAAAAAATGTCATATTTTCTGGCACTGGTGATTCTTTTGTATCTGCAATACTGGCAGAGATATTTTCCAATTATCAAGTAAGGTCATTTGATCCGCTTGATTTGCTAAAAAACAAAACCATTGCAAAAAATAAAACCGTCTATTTTGTTTCAGTGTCTGGAAATACTATATCAAACATCAAGGCTGCAAAAATTGCAAAAAAATCAATTGCTATCACATCTAGACCTCAAAGTAGACTGGCAAAAGCATGTAATGATTCCATAATAATGAAATCTTCTACATCTAATGTCTTTACTGCAGGAAGTATTACCTTTTTGGAAACTGCCTTGACTTGTATTTCACTGGTTACATCTTTATCCATTCCAAAAAATCCTCAAATTTTTAAAAAAGCATTATCTGATGCAAAAAAATCAAAAACTGGAAAGCGAATCTTTGTTTTAGGTTCAGAATACACATATCCAATTGCAATGTATTGTGCTGCAAAGTTTTATGAGATTTTAGGATATGATGTTCATTTTCAGAGAATAGAGCAGTTTTCACATATGGAATTGTTTTGTATCAATAAAGGCGATACTGTGATAATCTTTGACGAAAAAAATTCTCACAACAAACAGCTTGCAAAAAATTTGAAAAGCGTTGGATTAAATGTAATTCATCCTCCTTTTGAATCAAAAGACAAGATTTCTCAGTTTCTTTACTATGTGTATTTGTCTCAATTACTTCCTCTTTTTGAGGCTAAAAAGCAAGGAAAAAAAGATTGTCATTTTATTTTAGCAAAAAAATTTCGTAACGCAAGTAATCAAATGATCTACTGATCTATTTTGCTCATAAGATTTAATAGCTGAATAATTGGGTTTGCGAATATGGCAAAATTCAAGTCAACGACTGAAGTCTTGAGAATCATCAAGAATAAAGAACAGATTCGAAACTTTAGTGTAATCGCTCACGTTGATCACGGAAAGACTACGATGAGTGACAGCCTGTTGGCAGCTTCTGGAATTATTGCTCCATCTGCAGCTGGAAAGGCACTTGCAATGGACTTTGATAAAGAGGAGCAAGAAAGAGGAATTACAATTTACCAAGCAAACGTAACTTTACACTTTACACAAAAAGACAAAGAATTTGTCATTAACATGATCGATACACCTGGACACGTGGATTTCAGTGGAAGGGTAATTCGTAGTCTTAGGGCAATCGATGGCGCAACTGTAGTCTGTGATGCAGTAGAGGGAATCATGACACAGACAGAGACTGTAACAAGAATGGCACTTGAAGAAAGAGTAAGACCAGTTTTATTTATCAACAAAGTAGACAGATTAATCAAAGAATTACGTTTGACACCAGAAAAAATGCAAGAGACACTTGCAGGTGTAGTATCTAGCTTTAACCAACTTATTGACACTTATGCTGAACCTGAATACAAAGACAAATGGAAAGTATCAATCCAGGATGCCAGTGTCACATTTGGTTCTGCCAAAGACAAATGGGCATTTAACGTAGATATCATGAAAGAGAAAGGCATCACATTCAAAGATGTCATTGATGCTTACAAAAATGAAAAAGTAGAAGACTTGGTAGCACGAGCTCCCTTAGCTGATGCCGTATTGGGAATGGTAGTAAAGCATGTCCCACCACCACACGTTGCTCAAAAGTACAGAATTCCACAAATTTGGAAAGGTGATCTTGAATCTGATATTGGTAAGGCACTCTTGGCATGCAGTGATGACGGACCCACAATCATGATGGTCGTCAACATGGTTTTGGATCCTGCAGCAGGTCCTGTTGCAATTGGTAGATTGTTTTCTGGAACAATAAAGGACGGACAAACAGTAAACATCATTGATGCAAAAAGAGAAGGCAGAGTTCAATCTGTAAACTTTTTCATGGGAAACCAAAGAGAACAAGTTGGTGAGCTTGGTGCAGGAAACATTCCGGCATTATTAGGATTAACTGAAGCTAGAGCAGGAAATACAATCTCATCTATCAAAGGAATTCCAATGTTTGAAGGAGTCAAGTATGTGTCAGAACCTGTTGTGCAAGTTGCAATAGAACCAAAACATCCAAAGGACTTGCCAAAACTTGTCGAGGTTCTCAAACAACTAACAATTGAAGATCCTAACCTTGTAGTAAAAATCGATGAAGAATCTGGCGAAACACTAGTAGCTGGAATGGGTGTGTTACACCTTGATGTTGCAACACATAGAATTCAAGACGCCAAAGTAGAAATCATAACATCAGAGCCACTTATCAATTACAGAGAAACCGTCAAAGGAACATGTGAACCTATCATGTCAAAATCTCCAAACAGACACAACAAGATTTTCATGAAAGTAGAACCATTGGAGCCAGCAATTGCACACATGCTTAGAACTGGTGAAATCAGCGACATGAAAGACAAGAAAGTAGTCGCTGACCTTCTAAAGGGCGCAGGATGGGATACTGATACAATTAAGAGAATTATGAAACTAGACCCACGTGGAAATGTAATGATCAACGGAACAAAAGGTGTCCAGTTTATTCAAGAGTCAACTGACTCTATTAACTCTGGATTTGAGGAAGTAATGAAAGAAGGTCCACTCTGCAAAGAGCAGATGAGGGACTGCAAGTTCATCTTTACTCACTTTGTACCTCACGAGGATACAGCACACCGTGGTCTTTCACAACTTGGACCGGCATCTAGACGTGCATGTATGGGTGCTTTACTAACTGCAGGAACTACAATCCTAGAACCAATGCTTGCAATTGAGGTAAGGGTTCCAACTGACTTGGTAGGAAACGTAGCTACAGTTCTTTCTGGTAAACGTGGCAAGGTACTTGACATGCAACAAAAAGGTGCTGCAAGTATTATCGTTGGCGAAATCCCAGCATCTGAAACATTTACACTTTCTGAGGCAATGAGAGGACAAACAGCAGGACGTGCAACATGGAATACATCCTTTAAGGCATGGACTGAATTGCCAAAATCTATTGCTGCAACTGCAATTGCAGAAATCAGAAAGAGAAAAGGATTGGCACCAAATCCTCCTGGAATCGAAGAATACATCGATAGAGAATAAAAAGGGAATCCCCCCTCCGTACGCACAATTTTGTGATACTAACTATCGTTATGATGAATTATGTTTTGTCGGAGAATTGTTATAACGAAAATTATGTTACAAAAATATTGTGAAACCTATAATCGTTATTGGAATTTTAATTGTCGGAATAATTGGCGCAGTAGCTGTTTTTGCATCAATTCCACCTAATACTTGGCAAGACAATCGAACTACATTTCAAGGAGACACAAAACCAGATGAGAATAAAGAAAGAATTGATTGCATGTCAAGAGGTGGAGAATGGGATGGAAGTTGCAGTATTGAGAAAATAACTCCAAAACCCCAAAAAACAGTATTTGGAACTTGTGCTGGAACTTTGCCCTGTATGGTATTGACCGTCTCTGAAATTATTGATGGAGATACAATCTATGCTGATCATCACAAAATCAGATTATCACTAACTAACACTCCTGAGAAAGGAGAACTGGGATTCCAAGAGGCGACATTATTTACTGCAATGCATTGTCCTGTGGGAAGTACCATTCTAGTTGACCAAGATGACTTGCAACCAGTGGACATCTATGGTAGAATACTTGGCAAGGTGTACTGTGAAGATGGAGTGATAAATGAAATGCTGTTATCTAATGGTTATGCCAATATCTTGACTCAATACTGCGATACCAGTGAATTTAGTGGGGAATATTGGGCTCAGAATTATGGGTGTAAGCAATTACCAAAATCTACACAAATTCCTAAAGCAATTCCAGAAACACCAGTGACACCATCACCCTCACTGAAAAATGATTGTGACCCTTCATATCCTGATTTTTGTATCCCTTACAGTCCGCCAGACTTGGATTGTAAAGACATTCCACAAAAAAGATTTACTGTTTTGCCTCCAGATCCACATCGATTTGATGTTGATAATGATGGGATTGGATGCGAGTCTTGACATTTGATTTTTCATGACTCTCAAAGGTCAAAAAAACCACTACAACATAAAATTCCTAAAAGGTTACGGTCACTCCATTTCTGTTAAAGATTCAAAAATTAATCATTCAAATTGGAGATGACTCTTTCAAGATCTTGTTTTTCATATCTCAGACTCTTTGCAGTTGTGCCTTCTTGTAGAGTCAGTGAGAATTTCTGCAACATTGATTTATTTTCTTTAGAGATTTTAGATGTCAAAATAACTTCATTTAGAGTTTTAGACTGTTGAGATAATATGGTGATATCTATCTTGTCTGTGTTTTTTGCTAAAGAAATTTTACTAGTCAGTTCATTCTTAATTTTATCTAAAATTTTAGTTAAGGAAAGATCAGATTCCATACAATACTAGTTGTTTACTAGTTAATTAATCTAAGACATTCGGAAATTCAAGAAATGTCAGAATAGAAAGATGAACTTTTTTCATGAATTCTTCATTGTTGTTCTGTGAATCATGCAATCTGAATTAATCTAGTTTTTATCATTCTAAAAATAATTATAACATTATTTGATTCTAATTGAATTTTAGTTGAGATTATAATTTACCCAAAAAGGGAAAGATTATTTTTCTGTTTTAACCGGTTCTTCTTTTTTAACTTCTTTTTTTGGATCATTGCCTACAGTTATTGTGGCAGATGTATCGGTCTTGATTTTTTCTTGATTTTCCATGTCTATATAGATATCACACCTAATATATATTCAGTTATAAAATTTATAGAAAAATTAAAAATATATAGATATTTAGGCATAAAATAAAAAAATAAACTTTAACGTGAATAAAATAGAATAATAGGTTATTGAATGATAATGCTAATTTACGAACGAAAAGAGTTTAGAATCTAATCTTTTTTCTCTTTATCATTTTCTGTCTTCATTTTTCTGTTGCTTTCATTATCTGTCCACGTTTATACTCGTTGTAATACCCAATACACGCATTAAGCTCTTTTAAGAAATCCTTATCTTCAAAATCTCCCTTTTCCAAATCTACCCAATACGTAAGAATATCCTGTTTCAATAATGCCAGCGTTTTTTCTTGCATGATTGTTGTTAGTTTACCTAGCATACATACTTAAGGATAAAATGATTTTAGTCACGAAAAGAGTTTAGAATCTGATTTCAATCCCTGTTCTCTAATTGTACCCATTCTTGTTCAGGATTCTCTAATTGGTTCCATTTGCCTTGAATTATTTTTATTATGCTTTTTTTATTTTTTATAAACTCTATACATTTTTAGAAAATCTTGATAATCATGGGAACAATGGAGTGCGTTTCTGAAGAATTAAAATTCTAAATGCTAAGAAAATTTATCTAAAAGAATCCCATATAATACTAGGTATGAAAGAGGCAGATGTAAAGGAAGCACTGGAGATGCTTGCAACTTGGGCTGACGTCACAAGGACAAAAATTGCCGAGCTTCAAGAAGCACTAAGAAATATCACATCACTTGTTGAGATGCGACGATACGAATCGCTACTAAATAATGAATTAAACGACATCAAAAACATCGAGCGTCTTATCCAATTAATTCAGTCTGACTAGCCAAACCCTTAAGTTTGTTCCATTATTCCATGTCCTATTGAGTGAACCACAACGAAGATCAAAGGTATGGTATGTCTTGCCAATTATTTTTGGAATTATTGGAGGTCTAGTTTCATACTTTATTGTAAAGAAAGAAGATCCAAAATTAGGAAAAAACTGTCTCATTGTTGGCGTTATTCATTTTATCATCGATGTCACTATTGGAATTATCATGATGATGTTTTCTGAATCTGTTCATTTAATGTAATTTTTAACAATTGCAAAATCTTTAAGTCCAGAATTTTCCAAAAATTAGTAAATTGGATTTTGAAAATGATTTAGAGGCATTGCAGACTGCTATTTCTGAGACAGAGCAAAGAATCAAAAATCTTGAGAAACATAAGGAATCTGTAACCAAAGAACTTGAAGAGTCTAACTCTGATGCCTTGGCTGAAACTCTAAGAAGACTAGAACGTAACTTGGATGATCTGCATAAAAAACTGGCATTTTTAATTTCAGAAAGAGACTCTAAAAACAAAGACATGATTTAGTTTGTATTTTCGTAACGTTTATGAAAATATGAAAACCTAAAACAACATGTCAAACATTGATCTGATAAAAAAATTCTATGACGCTTTTAAAAATAAAGACACTGAAAAATATCCTCTATTTTGCGATGAAAAAATAGAGTGGATAACAATGGATGGAATGCCAAACGGTGGAAGGTATGTCGGACTAGAAGCAATTTTTGGAGATTATTTTCCTGGCATGCTGAAAAATTTTTCAGAATTTCATGCAGTTACTGAACAGTTTTTGGATGCAGCTGATAACGTTATAGTCATTGGAAGATACCAAGGTATCTCAAAAAAAGGCAACAAGTTTGATATTCCCTTTTCACACGTTTACCAAATAAAAGACAACAAAATCATGCAATTCAGACAATTCACTGACACAAAGAAGATTCACGATTCTCTTGTTTGATTATTGGCAAAGCAATCTCTGTGATGAATAATTGATTCGTAGATAATGATAAATATATGACCTGTATATACTAGGTCGACCTAGTGATGATAACCCATATTGAGCCTACCTCGGAATTATACGAGCGTGAAAGAATAATTTTTGCATGCATAAAAAACAACCCTGAGATGCACCATAATGCTCTGCTAAAGAAGATTGTGCCAGAGTATATGGCAAAAACAACCTTTGAGAAGACCAGGGATTCGCTACTTGACAAAGAGATTATCTTTGTAGAAAAAAAGGCAAACATGAAATTTTATGTTCCGACATCAAACTATTCTACAAAATTTCAGCAGCATGTTGAAAGAATTACAAACACGGCATTTCACAATCTTAAAAACTACATAAAAAAGCTAGACGAAGACTACCGCCACAAAGACGTAAACGAAAAGATCAAAATCACAAATTCTGTACTGAAAAACCTGCTACAAACTGACAACGGATTCACACTTTTGGATTCAAACAAAAATCCAAAAAAAACTTTATACCGTGATGAGCATCTGGAAATCCAACAATTAATCTATCATGTTTTTGACATAATTCAAAATGATAAAGATCACGATACAATTTTTCCTACAGTAATGAGCTATCTTTATTCAAGTATGCCTAAAAGATATCAGGAAGTAGAATAACTTGAGACTCGTTTTTATTCTGGAGTGTTTAACCCTCTGTGAAAATGGGACTTCTTTACACTAAATTCTATATTGATTTTGAACCAACAGAGTGGAAAGAACTATCAAGCAACCCTGTAATTTTTGAAACCATTGCAAACGGCGTTTCTCTGGAGATTTATGACACGTCTCAGAATTCATACAAACTAAAATTCAGAAAAGGCGGAAAAATACAGATATTTCGAGTTGTTGGAAAATTCCGTCTAACTTGGGATGACAACGATCTCATTTTGG
The DNA here is from genome assembly GCF_000220175.1 of Nitrosarchaeum koreense MY1. NCBI lineage: Archaea > Thermoproteati > Nitrososphaerota > Nitrososphaeria > Nitrosopumilales > Nitrosopumilaceae > Nitrosarchaeum > Nitrosarchaeum koreense. The sequence goes on from NZ_AFPU01000001.1 coordinate 661,921, forward strand.
AAAACAAACAATAAAGTAATAATGGGATTTGTTCTAGTTTGAATAATGTCGCTGCAAGATCAAGCTAAAGAAATTCTAAATGATTTTGATAATGTTGCATCTGATAAAATCATAGAAATTCTAAACCAAATTCAACCATACCTTAAAAGCGAAATTACCCAAGATTACCTAAAAGGGAAGATTGATGGTGTTTTAGGCATGACTGATGAGGCTGAAAAGAAAAAATTCTGCAAGACTCTAAGGCCATATCTTGATTGGTATGTCCAGGGAAATGCCTAGTCTGAAAATTGATTGATTTTATCTAGTGCGTTTTTTACTAGGTCTAGGTCTTTTTTTACAAACGGCAAATCTCCGACCAGTTTTAAAAAATACTCATGTCCTGTATTTTGCGCCTTGTTGATATCTGATTCATAACATGAGAGCGCCTTTACCAGAAATGATCTGTCCTCACTTAGCGAGTTTAGAGTGATATCGTCTGATAGTGCATCTTTAATTTTTTTTGTCATCCCATCTATCTTTGGAATTGTCTTCATGGCCTCTTGCTGAAGCAGTGAGCCAAACATTGCTGATGAGTCCTTTAGCTCCGGACTGCTTCCAAGAGTTTTCAGTCTTTTTTTATAATGATTCAATGATCTTAGAATAATTTCGTATCCTCCCTCATCTTTGAGATAAATTGCACCAAGCCAAATCTTGTCTGACAATTTTTAAAGTTAAATCGCAGTCCTATTATAATTTTTGAATTGATTATTTTTGGATGATTGGCACTAGTACGATTTCTTCTTTCTATTAATATATCAGAATCACGTAAATGATTTATGAATATCAAAAATGAATTTGGTATGACCCAATTACTTGCATGCTGTCCTAATTGTAATGGCTCTGCTCTTTACTGTGGAAAAATACCAACTGCAATAAAAGAAATGGCAAACAAAGAAGTATTATTTTGCAAACAGTGCAAGTTTGTTGTTCCCGTAGAGGAATTCAAAAATATATTGGCTAGCTGTTAAAACAACTCTAGTTGGAAGTAATTCTAATCTTGTAAGTTGGGAGGTTCGTCATAGTCTTCAATGATTGGGGCTGGCTTTCTATTCATAAGATATAGTAAGAATCCTGCTATGGATACGCCTATCCCAAGCAATCCGGTAAATGTCCCTGTATGTTTTATTGCAGAAAAGAATTTTTTCTCATCAGGATCTGTAGATGATATGCCTTGCATTCCATAAAACAATATCAAACCAAACAAAATCATAATTCCGCCTGCGACAATGATTGCAGTCCCACTTTTCATTAAATTCTAAACCTTATTCCATCTAATAAATATCGACATTTTATTTTAAATTTTTGAAAAAATGTGATTGATTTTATACACCGTAATCCCTTTAACTAAAAACAACTTTTGTCTAGTATGAATATCATGCTTTTGATCTTTGTTATGATAATATCTTCTGTATCATTTAGCAGCGCAGCTTTTGCGGCAAGTTATGACATCAACATGCCGACTGGCTCTGCAAGTCCTGATGCCCCATTTTTTTGGCAAAATGAAAAATCTGGATTAGCTACTGGCGACATTGATATCTTTGTTGGAGATACTGTTGTATGGCAAAACGCAGATACTGCAAAACATACTATAACATCTGGAACTGTCGAGGGTGGACCTGATGGCATCTTTGGCGGTTCAAATTTTATCTCACCTGGGCAATCATACAAATTTACTTTTACACAAACTGGTCAATTCCCGTACTATTGTCTGATTCATCCTTGGATGACTGGAACAGTATTTGTCACAGATGGGGCCAAAATCATTAATCAAGTTGGAAAGACAGTAGGCGATGGTTCTACGACATTTAACGTAGAGTATTTTTCTGACAGACTTCTTGCTGTGAGTGCAATTGATGAGGGCCAAAAATCAATCACGTTTGAGATAGTTGGAAACGCTAAATCCGACGATGAAACACTGAAAATTAAATTGCCTTCTGATCTAATTGATGGTCCGTTTGTGATTTTTATTGACGGAAAAAAGATCACTAACTTTGAAGATACAGATGAAAGCGACATCTCCACAGTAACCGTTTTGCTGCCAAACGATGCAAAACTGCTCACAATAATAGGAACGTCTGTTGTACCTGAATTTGGAGTCATGTCAATTGTGATACTTGCAGTTGCTACCACAGTTATCATGCTTGCAAGCCAAAAATCTGGATTTAAAATAAAACTCTGATCGAAATCATTTTAAATTTATGAACATGTGAAATTTGTTTACCTGTTTTTTTATACTTTAGCAAACTATCTCAAAAGTGATTGGAAAGCACTGGTAATATCCAACAATTCACAAATCCACAAATCATTGAAAAAATTCAATATTTCATAGACACCAATAAAGGTGATGTTGGGAGGCTTTATCACATTTTAGAACATTTCAAACAAAACAAACCACTTTATCAATCTGACAAAAATTATTTAGAAAGCAAGCTCAGCGTATCCTTTGAAATAATTGATGAGAAAAAACCAAACGACAATCCCGTCCTCTCAAAGATTCAATTGCTGATAAGCGCTGAAACCGGCGACCCTGGAAGATTGCAGCACATCTATGACATGATATATCAAAACAAACCACTTTATCATTCTGATCAAGTATACCTTGAAAGCAAACTCAATGAACAGGATCCTCCCGAAAATATAGTTACAAAATTAGAATATTCTAAAAACCGTTACTCTGCTCCAAAAGAGACAGTCTTTGAGGCAAAACCTCCTGCAAAGCCTCAAATTCAAAAATTACGAGGCTCAATGCCAAAGGACTGGTCTCCTCCAGAAAGCAATTCAAACGAGCTTACTGGAATATATGAAAAAATAAAAACCGAAGAAGAACTGCTTGCAGAAAAGAAAAAAGAACACGACCAACTCCAACTGCAACGCTCAAAACTATCTCAGCTTATCTTAAACAGAAAGGACTATGAAAAACAAGTCTTACTTGAAAAAACTCTGCTTGAATCTCAAATAAAAGAAGAACATCTCAGCATTCAAAATCAGACAAAGCTATCTGAGCAAATTATTTCACAGAAAGCCGAACTAGAACAAGTAAAGTCTGAAAGAAATGAACTGATGAAGAAAATTTCAGTTGATAAAGAAAAGATAGCAAAAGACTTGGAGTTTCAAAAGAAACAACTTCTCCAGACAAAACTAGAGCAAGAAGAGATTGACAAGCAGATAAAAAACGAACAGATTCAGCTTGCTAAAATGGCCGAAGAGCAAAAATCAAATCTGCTCAAACAATCCAAACTAGCACATGAAATAAATGAAAAGCAAGGATATCTGGAAAAGACCAAAAAAGAATACGAAGACATCGTATCTCAGGTAAACATTGAAAAAAGTAAACTAGTTGAATGTGAAAAACTAAAAAAACTAATTGCCTCTCAGGAAAAAGATCTGGTAAAAGCACAAAAAGAACGACTAAAGATAAACCAGATAATATCAAAAGAGAAAGAAAACATTGCCAAAAAGACAAAAGAGGAACAGGCAAAACTAAAGCAGCAAAGCATCCTTGCAAAACAGCTAGCGTCTGAAAAAAAGAATCTAGAAAAAATAAAACTGGAACGAAAAAAAGTTGAAGAAAAGATCAAAAAATTAAAGCCAGCAAAGAAAACAAGAGCATCCAGTAAGAAAGCAAAGGCAAAACCTGCCAATTCTGAGCCTAAAATAGCAAAATCTACTGAAAACACAGATTCAACCTAGACTGTTTGTATCTAATCAAGATTCACAATCATGTCGCCCAATGTTAATCACTTCTTTGAATTAAACTAATTTTGAATTGTCTTTGTAAAATGAAGTTGCTTGTCGCATTGGTATTCTTGTCGTTTAGTATAATTCCTGTTGCATACGGTTCTGAAATTACTGGCACTCCTAAGATGGAAGTGTTTGGTCCTAATGACTGGATTACTGTTTTTGTAGATGTTGACGGATATGCTGGCGGTTCTGTTGAATGGACTGCAACTCAACCTGATGGCAAAGTAATTACTGGCTCTCTTCCAAGCTTACAAGCATCAAAGGCAACACACAACATTATTCGAACGGCATTTGATAATCAGTTCGGTAATTGGACAATTCAGTACAATTACAAAGACACTCAAAAAACACTTGGCGTTTTTGTTGAACCATTGGATGTAAAAATCACTACTGACAAAGATACCTATGGCAAATTTGATAAAGCAATTATGAAATTTTCTACAAACTATTACGAGCCAAGTGCATCAAAAGCTGAAACTTTGCATGTAAAAATTCTAGATGATAACGGCTCTCCTGCAAAACTAGTTGAGGAATATAAAACCAAAGTATCGCAAGCAAGTATCGTAGAAGTCTTTTCAATGGATAACTTGCTAAAACACAATCCTTCTGGAACTTATCACATAGTTGCAAAATATTATTCAGTAGAAGTCGATGTTCCATTTACTGCTTCAAGTGTAAACGCAGAGACCAACATCTTCATGGGCAGTGACAAAAACCTCTATGATCCTGGAGACCCAGTTGAAATCAACATAGTTGTGCCTGAGATTTCACTAAATTCTGGAGTTTTGACAATAACATATCCGTCTGGAAAGACAAACACCACAACTATCTCCCCAGTTACTCCATTGAACCGAATAACATTTGACGATGTTACGACATCTGAGATTGGAACTTTTACTGCCAAATTTGTATATGGCCCAAACATTGTAACAAAAACTTTTGACGTACTTGCAGAGACACTTGAAAAACCAATGTACAAATCTGAAAACATTGAAGACACAGTTGCAATTCCACAATGGGTCAGAAACAATGCTGATTGGTGGTCTAAAAACCAAATCACAGATTATGATTTTAAAAATGCCTTACAATACATGATAAGAGAAAATATTATTGTAATTCCTGTTTTGCCTAGCTCTGATTCTCCTGTGACTGAAATTCCAGGATGGATCAAAAACAATGCAAAATTCTGGGTAAATGGTGAAATCACAGATCAAGAGTTTGCAAAGAGCATCGCATTTCTAGTAACCTCAGGTATTATCAAAATCTAAAACACTTCAATAGCTTATATTTGCCAAACTAACTTGGCATCGTAATGGTTGCTAAAAAACCAAATCTGCTAAAAATCGTTGAATCCATGATTAACTTGGATCCAAAAATGAGATTTGCTGCAATCATTGATCAAAAGGGAAACATCAGGGAAGCAATTATGAAGAGCGGAAAGACCTCACTAAAAACCCAAAAAGAAGAGGAGCATTTTTGCAAGCAGGTTGCTCAAAGAAGAAAGATGAGACAGGAGTTTAATCGAACTTTGGGAAAGGTTCGATATGTTCACGTTGAAAGAGAAAAAGTAACACAGATGGTAACCTATACTAGAAGAAATATCGTATATTTTACAATGGAGCCTGAAATGCCAACTAACACTAAAATCCGAATCATCACAAAAATTAAAAAAATCACAGCTCATCTTTAATTTCAATACGTTCACATTTTGCTAAATGACTCTCAAAAAATACATCATAGATTCAAAGATGTTTGAGTATGATCGCCATTACCGGGAGTGTCAGCAGAGCAATCAGCCGTTTATCAAAGCCAAAATAAATCCGATAAATGGGAATTATCATGTCCAAATTGACATGATGCCATGCGATTACGAGTTTACAGTTGACGGGGAAAAACAGCTCAAGAAATTATTTGATGACGAGGTTTTGTTTCTAAAATCATATCCGAAAAATTCGTTTAGTGGCAGCAGCATCAATAAAGAACTGTCCTGGTTTGATGGCGTCCTGCCTGACCGGTTGATTTTATTTTGTGAAAAACTATACGACATATCTCAGAATTATCGCGGATAGATTATTTACACTAATATTGAAATTTGATAAGAGCAATTCATGTCAAAACCAATCAAAATTTTAATTGACGAGATGGATGATGGATGGGATGACAAGTTACGCAAGTTGGGATACGATGCATACAGCGTAAAGAAGCTTCGCAGTGACGGCCTAAAACTGCGTACCGATTATTCTGTGATTAATTATGCAAAGGAAAACGACATGATCCTAATTACACGTGATACTGAAAGCGGTCAGGCATGTGAAGAAAATGATTTACCATTCATACTACTTGACAATGAAGAGATTTTCAAGATAGTAGTTGACAAATTAAAAAATATTTGATCAGTTTACGCTCTCTGTTCCTATCTGAGATATCCTTAGATTTCCTATTACCTCATTTAGAAACTCTTCTTCTGGCTGATGTACAATTATCTCCATCATTCCCTCCCAGCAATCACTGATCTTTCTTGTAATTTGCGAGAACATTCTATCTTTTTTAAATGTGGGATAGTGTGACAATAGTTTCATTACTCCATCAATTGATTGTACAATGTGGATAAGATGAATTATTGTTCGCAGTCTTTCTTGAAACTCTAATTTGTTTTGCTCAATTATTTGTTTGAACTCTTTTATGTCCTCAAAAATTATCTCGATCTCTTTATGCACGCCTTTGAGCTGATTGTTTACAGTCTCTGATATGTTGATTATTTGATATTCGATATGGGACTTGCTGTACATCTTTTTTTCCACCTCCCCTGATTCTACAAGCAAACTGATTTCACGATGAACCATCTTTTCATTTCCAACTCTTTTTATCACTCTGCTTGTAAGCTCGGTTCCACGAATCTTTCCACTCTCGTTTAACACACGTAAAATTTCAGTTCTAATAATATCTGAGTCCATATTTTTCTTGGATTAAACTCATTCACTTAAACGTACAAGTGTCTCTTGTGGCTATCTAGGATCATCTGTTGTACTTTTCTAAAACCTTGGACTCGCCGTCTTTTTTTAGCTCTTCAATCAGATCTTCTAAAATTTTAATCCCGTTTATGATTGGTTCCTTGTCTAGTTTTTTGTTTTCTAGCTTTTGCTTTAGCACCATCTTTTCATTGTGTATAAAACTCAAAAGGCTAACCCTGCCCTGTATATTCAAGTTAATGTAAAATTTCACATAGTCATTTGTGGTCTTTATGCCCATGTTTTTGATGATTTTTTCTACTATTTGATTTGTTGTTCTAAATCCTGAGGTTAATGGTGCGTCTATGTGTACTATGAAAAACATACAGAATCTTATCTTTATGAAATATTTCTTACTGTTATGCCAGAATTGGAATATGATGTTTTAAATTCCCTAAGGGAATCAACTGACAGAAAAATTGAACGACTAGAAAAGAGAATAGAAGATTTGCACCTGTACATAGGTAATCTTAATGAGCGACTAAATTATCTAAACGAAAAAATTGCTGACTAGTCTTCTTTTTAATTTATTTTTCATGCATCTGAATATTGCGACAATATGACAGGTTTATTTACAATTTCACCTGTAATGTATTATGGACACATGTGATATTAGGACTCGTGCATACAAAAATGGAAAAACTTTTGCAGAGTGCAGAGAAATTGCAGAGTCTATGAATCCGTCATTTAAAGAACATATTGAAAAAAATGGTAAAGTTATGTGGACTGAAATTTTGGAAAAAGTTGATCATGACGAACTAATTTACAAACTGACATTAAAGTATCTCAGACGAGATGGATACGACATTGGAAATCATAAAATTCCTGAAGTAAAAAAATTTATTTCGTAGAATCTATTTTACAGCTGCCATCTGGGTTTCTGAGTTTTCTTGCCATTATTATTGGCGTTACAAATAACACTGGGATGGATATTGCAATGAAAAATGTTTGCAGCTGTGACAATGCAATGGATAGTGCAATGCCACTAGCAGTTCCGACAAATACTGATAGAAACGTACCTGCACATGTTGGGCATGCAATGAACAATCCTGCAGCTGCACCTATTGTGCTTGCACCTCTTCCTTTTTTTGATATTGTATATGCGCTAACTGCAATTGACATGTTCAATCCGACCAAGTATGATACTACTAGTTGAAGCACCAAGTTGATTGGTAAAATTTGCAATCCTACATGCTCTGTTAGATATATTATGACTTTGGGCATGTATCCAAATTGATCACAGCAAGGAGCAACAAACCCTGAAGGTATGGTTGCACCATAATGTGTGATGAAATTTACTTCTGGCTGATACACAAGTGTTCCTGATATCAAAGAAAAGAAAATTCCATATGTGATAAATGTGACTAGAAAAATTTTTCTTGATTTGGAATTCCATGTGGTAATTGCAATTATTGACAAAATATCAGTTCCATTTTTTCGCACTTTTTCTTTATGATACATGTACAACCCGTATGCTATTGCTCCAAACGCTGCAAGCAGTATGATGTAAAACCCATATGCTATTCTTTGAATTGTATCCATCGCATCTGGTGTGAATACTTCTGGATTTTGGTATCTTGAATAAATTACAAATATGAACGCCATTACTGCAAATCCTAAAACAATTAGTTTTTTTCCACTGCTGGGATATTTCTCTTCCAATATTTTTTTGTAATTTGTTTATGAATTAATTCTATTCTCTTGCTTGCATTGATCTTGGCTGTAATTTACGCATGAATCTGCCGTAGTTGGAATTTTAATTGTTATTTGTTGATTTTGTATCTTTGTTTTGATTGTTTATGATCTGGATCTGAGAAAAATTATTTTTAAATATTTTTTATAAAGTCATGAAAAATTCTCACAAGTTAAAATGATTATCCTTAGTATCTTTATAAGCAGTGAACCGAAATGTAAATTGCATAACAATGGAAATTGATCAAGCACAAGAACCAGATTATGAATCAGTAAAAATCGACTATGTTGGATTTGTAGATCCTTATGCAGTTGAAGGAATGCTTGTCCTCAAAGGCGATGATGACAAAGAGTTTCACATGAGAGCATTTTCTGGCGAGGTTGCAAGACACATATCCAGTTTTGTTGACAGCTCGGCTGAATCAGTTCCGTCCATTTACAAAATGATAGAAGAGATTTGTGAAGAAAACGAGTTGATACTAGTCAAGGTCAAGATTTATGAAAGTGGCGAAGTGTTGCGCGCAAATCTGTACTTTACTGGAAAAAAGGATCTTGTATTGCGAAATTATCGAGCATCTGATGCCATGGCATTAGGGGCTTTGTATAACATTCCAATTCTAGTACGTAAAAATCTGCTAAAAGAACACATGGAAGCATAAGTGACATTTGATCTAAAATAAAATTAATCTACCAGTGCAAACTATCCAAACCAAGTGACTGAGACTAGAGTAAATGATGCATTAGACATGTTAAACATTTTTGCAGATACTATTCGTTCTACTGTTTCTGAGCTTGAAAAGCAAATAGCAAATAAAGAAGACGGCGAGATTAAAAGAACTTTTGAAGTGTTTATGGACATGGAGATAAGCAGAATCTATGTAATTGAGGAGATAATTCGCAAACTAGAGTCTGATGAATAACTAGTTTATCTTGATGATTCCAATTTTGACTAGATGTTCTATTCCACTGATAAAGTCCGTCTCTGTAATCTTGTCTTCTGACCACCACTTTGCATTGTTTCTTACCCACAATGGTATCTCTTGAGTAAAAATTCCAGTCGATTCTCTGACTTCACTCACCTTGATGATGTCTTTTTGCACCAAATACTGTATTCCAATTACAAAATCTCTGTCAGTAATTGTTCCACTTGACCACCACTTTGCATTTTGTTTTATCCATTCAGGTATATCTTGCTCTGCTGGTTTTTCTGATATTGGTTCAAAGATTGGTTGAGGTGTCTCTAAAACTGGAGTAGTGTTGATTGGTTTGAATCCGTTTGGCGTGTAAATTGATTTTATCTTTTGTACGTCGATTGGTTTTATCTTCATTAGCTTTGAGTTCTCATGTGAAAACACTGCCATGATTGACTCTGCATCAACCAATCCTTTTGCCCAAACTGAATTTACTTTTGGATCATCTGCTTGATAGTGACCCAATCCCAATGCATGTCCAATCTCATGAGTTATTGTAGTTCGAAGTTTTTCTGACATTAGTATGCCTTCTCCATAACATACGTTATAGTAGATGTATTTCTCGTCACTTGTTTTGCAGATCTGTATGTCTCTGTAATAGATTTTAATTAATTTAAAACCAGAATCATCTGAATATGTTACTCCTAGCACTCGATACATCTCGTTTTTCTCTGTTGGTATTGGGTAAAATTCAATTATGACGTTACAATCTTTTTGCAGATTGTTTTGCACATCTTTTTCTGTTAATAGTTTGTAGTTTATCTTCCAGTTGTCCTTTGTGTTTTTTCCCTCTTGTACTTGTAATGCAGATTGCCAATCCTGGACTGCAAGCCTTGCAGACTCTTCTAGTCTGTCAACTCCCCACTGTTTTAGATATGGATCCTGTTCCAGTGTTGGTTGATATGTGCAGACAAGCGGTGTGTCAAAGAATTGCCTGCCAAATATTTTGTATTCGATATTGTATCCAAACGAATCATGTACAAGATTTATGCTCAAAAGAAAGCCTATTGCAAACAGCATGATTATGATTTTCAATATCTTTCTTGATTTTCTAAAAACTTAAGGATTTAGTAGAATGGAATCATTTGGTCTGATTTATTTTTGCTAAACATATTTAATGTCAAATTAAAAATTGCACAACGTGGGATTTTTCAGAAAAGAAAAAGTCATACTTGACACCAAGTGCAGAGAATGTGGCATGGAGTTCTCTGAAACTGAGAGAATGCTGCGCCACATGATAAAGGCTCATACAAAGAAAAAACCAAGTTGCAACTGCTGACAAAGTATTAAACAGCATCTTTTCGTATCTTATACATGAGTGAACAAGAAAAAATTATGGATAATCTACTAAACGTAGATCTTGAGATAATTGATTGCGTTAGGGCACTTCAAGAAGCTAACTGGGATTCAGGTAGTCTGAAACAACAAGTCGGTGATTTGCTAAAACTCCGTGATGATATGGTTGAAAAATTAATGTCATTAAAAGGCGATGATCACGAATGTGGTTGTGGTCATCAACACGAATAATTGTAAATCTCTAATTCTTATTTTTTAAAATGACTGGAGTGATCCTCTACTAAATAATCACTGCTTGGACTAAAAAGTAGCTGTTCTTTCGAACACTCTCCAGTCAAGAGTAACTGAAATTTCTCACTTATTATAATGATTCCTCTGAATTATCAAAAAAATTCTCTGGAAACATGTTTCTTATCTTTGTCCTCTCGTCTTCATATCTTTTTATTTTGTCCTTGCCTGTTTCTGAGTCTAGCTCCTCAATCTTCTTTGTGAGCGTTTTATACATGATTAGGTATTCTGGAAATTTTTTTGGAAGTTCTGTCATTTTAAATGGATTAAATAATGATGAATGTCGGTAATATTTATGAAATTTTTGATACTGTTTTTGTTCATATTTTCATTTACCGGGCTTGCCTTTGCAGAAAGTGACGTCCGCACTTTGATAGTTGGAAACCAAATTATGATTACTGCCGACGTTACAAACAGCCTCAACACACAACAGCCATTTGTATATATCACTCAGGTAAAAAATTCAGATAATATTGTAGTGTCTTTGTCTTGGCTTACTGGTTCGCTTTCTCCTCACCAGTCATTTTCACCTGCACAATCTTGGACATCAACTGAAATAGGCATGTATGCAATTGAGGTATTTGTTTGGAAGAGCATCGATAATCCTGAAGCGTTGTCAGCTCCATTGTTTATGAAAGTAAATGTCATTGATCCAAAGACATGATCAAACTGTAAATGGCTTTTGATGAAATTTAATGCAGATGGTGTTGATGCCATTTATTATTTCTGCAATCTTTGAATACTCTGATTGTTTTTCTGAAATGTCATTTTTTATAATTCTCATGTAATGGATAATTTTTTTTACTTGCTTGTTTTTCTGATTCTTTGATATTGCTGCAGTTGATAAATCCTTTAGGTTTGCAGAGATGTCGCACAACTTGATTAATTTTGCATCAATTGATGCATTTTTTAATTGCGTGACATACTGCTGCTCGATGTCTTTTTTTGCAACGCTCTTGTCTTTTGTCAAAGATAGAATAATGACTGCAATTTCCCGTCCAAATTTTTCATTTATCTGATCAAATGTCACATCAGTATCTTCTATGATGTCGTGCATCCAAGCCGCTGCAAGGACGTTTTTGTCAGTGACTCCTAAATTTTTGAGTCTGTTTACAACTCCTTCCAAGTGATCAGAGTATGGAGTAACCCCGTCTTTTCGTTTTTGATTTTTGTGTTTCTCATGTGCAAGTTTTTTTGCCTTTAGTACAATGTCTGCACTGTCTTCCATGCGGTTTTGGTTTTATCCCCGGTATGTAGAGGTTTATTCCGTGAAGATATACTTAAGTTTGATATTTGTGCCTATTGTCTGTGAGTGACGCAAACTATCGAGCCACTTTGGTAATTCTAAATGATATCGAGTCACACGGACTGGTCCAGTTTAATGAGCAATACTGTGACGAGGAATTTTTTAAAAATTTTTTAGAGTTTGAAAAAGACTTTTCAAATTCGTTTCATGATGTTGCACGCAGCCTTGGTTCTCAAAATCAAGAGACAATGGTCTTTGCAATTTATTCAGAGATGTCCTTTATTATGTCGCATCTTGATGTGATAAACAAGTTTCTCAAAATTATTGTAAATCCTGCTAAACTAAAGGGCGGCTTTGATGAGAACACTTCGCTTTATCAGATGGTTACTAAAATTTGCAACAAGATGCAGTATTCTGAAAAGCTAAAAAATTCGATACGTGGAATGTTTCTGCTTGGCTTTAGAAATGCAATAACTACTCAGCAATATCGAATCTATCAAAATGATGATCTTGTAATTTTCCCAAATGACGAGAACTTAAAAAAACATTTTAGCATAAAGGATCTTACCGATTACTCATTACAGGTAATAAGTATGCTTGAGGCAATGATTGACTGGTCAAATGGCGGAAAAAAATCCGTTGATAATTCTACTAACGCTCTTTATTCGCTAGTTGATGATATGAAAAGACAAGTCGAATTATTGGATAAAAAACTAGACAGACTATGCTAATTTTTCCAAAATGGATGTGACATTTCTCAAAAAGTTCCACTGTTCTTAAGTTTCAAGTTTACGTAAGTAAATTGTCCTAATTCGTACTGTCTAGTTGAAATAGAGATATTTCAGCGAGACTTTATTTTTTAAATTTAATCCTTTTATATCGTATTTTTCAGACTCAATTAAATGGTAATAAATGGTATTTTTAAAAAATTATCATTGATCGTGCTCAAAAATCCTGTGTTGGTAGTGCGTAAATTGTAAAAAATATCGAGTTTTATTTTTATATGATTTTTACAAAAAAATCAAACTTGTATATTATCATTTAAATTTTAGAATATTTTAAACTATGAAGAAATTATTGGATTCTAAACCCCTTTTTATGGATAATTCCTACGTCCTTGTTAAATACAAAATTTACATAATGGGGGTATGCTTAGATTAAAAAGTAAAAAAAACATCATCAAAATAATTCAAAGTAAATGGAATCAATTAGAAAATCCTGAAGAAGAATGGATATAATTAGAGAATAGTCTAATTGAAATCAGGTTCTAAACTCTTTTCATCCCTAATTGTCTATCTTCTCTATAATCCTAAATGCTTCATAATTCGGCAAACTCATCAGCAATCAGACATAGCTTTCTTAATCATCAGCAATTGATAATTTTCATTCTATGATATATTGGTATTTTTGCTGCAAAGCATAACTTTTTGATATCCCAAAAACCATTCTCACTTTATGGCTAACATGGATAAACTGTACAGAAGCATTGCTGCAAAAATTATCCAAAGATGCCATGGCAGCATCAAAATTACAAAGCACGGAAAAATAATCGAAGTCTATGATGTAAACAGACACATCTGGAGCAAGGGACTGGCAGGACTAATTATCAAAGAGGAATGCAAAAACGCAGATCTCAAAGAATGGGAGTTTGCACATGTCAGAACCTATGTAATTCAACAATTACTAAAATAACCTAGTATGTTACTTTGCGAATCAGGTGCGGCTCTTTTAGCATCACTTGATAGTCTTTGGCAGCTGACAGTTCAACTTCCTTGAGATTGTGGTTTGTAATTACAGTCAATGCTTCACATCTTGAACAAAGTATTGTCTGGCCGTCTGATCTTCGTTCAAAGACAATATTTTTTTCCAGTTTGTCGTCTTTTTGGCACCTTGGACAGATCTTTGGCTCTTTTAGAATCGTGATTATCTCTTTTATGTAGATGGTTCTTGGCACAAGTCATTTTGTTATCCCCTGACAGAAAAGAGTTTGGATATGTCAATTGGCATCCAGCAATTCTGGTCCAAATAAAACCGTTCTAAAATTATTTGAACCAAAACCGTTGAGTATTCGATATATTTCTCAATCTAGCCAATCAACAATAATTTTTGTATCCTCGTTGAAATATGTCTTTGGGCATTTCAATTATATTGATTTAAAAATTAGTTTATCTATTAGATATAGATATGACTGAAGACATTTGTGATTTTTGCAAAGGACTAGGCTCAATATCTTCCCATGATTGCGTTTATTGCAATGGCACTGGGGAATGGAACCAGGCAGCACAAGCATATGTCAAAAATCACATTTGCCAATGTATAGTACTTGACAGAAAGTTTTGCCCGGTTTGTAACAAGGCATGTCATCATGATACTTCGTTGAATCCAAAACAGAGAATTGATCCAGGTTATGGCGGTTCATCAATTCCAGAAATTACTGTAATTGCTTAGGTAACTATCTCATCAAGACGCCCTTCTTCTTGGGCCTGTCTTATTTCCATGGCGATTCTTTTGCCAATTCCAAATGTTTTGCCGTACTGATATTTTGTGTACGGGCTAGTAGTTGCAACAATCGGATTTCCAGGGACTCGCAATGACACATCATACACTACAAGCTCCAAATCCTTTGTAATTACACTCTGCAAAGAAAATGGCCCAATGATTCCTGGGGCGTATTCCTTTTTGACTGCAGCTACAAACTTGTCGCCCATCTTGATTACTTTTTCAAGCAACGACTCTCTGATGCTAGCTGGTGTGTGACCTACCTCGATGTTTTGCAAGTCAATGTTGATATCTAGCTGCTGTTTTGCTGGAAGCGCGTTAAAGTCATGGACGTTTGTCTGCAGTCTTCGTTCAATTCCAATAAAATCAACCTGCTTTGATATTGGAGTGTGAAAGAAATTAAAATTCATGTATGTGCCAATTGCAAGTTCCTCGATGCTTGCTTGTTCTAGGCCCTTTCTTGAAATTAATCCTTGTTTTATTTTTGCTTCTGATTTTTCTTTATAGTCTTTGTAAGATGATACTGTGAAAAATGCCCGCTCTAATGGTCTCTTTAATTCTTGTACCTTTACGATACATGGCTTGTTGATGTTTTTTGGGTCTTTGAATAACTTTGGAAATTTTATTCTTGCCTTCTCTAGTAAAAAGTACTGGTTTCTTTTTGCTGTTCTCTCTTCTGCTTGGAATAGTTTTCTGTTTCCAAATATTGGAACCTTAAATGAATTTTCCAAGGTTTTGTATCCAAGATATACAGTCAGTGATCTATGAGGAACTATTATGACATTAGAGTCTCGCATGGCTTTTTGATTTTTAGTAGATGCCATATCCTTGAATTTATTTAACACAACAATCTCGTCTGCTATTCTTCCAAATCTCTGGTATGGTCCTTCCCTTCCTTTTTGGCAATACACTAGCGTCTGAAAGTTTTCATCTTTTGCCCCATCCATTACCTCAAGTGCAGAGTGACTTCCCATCACACCAATCTTTACATCAGAATATCCATTTACAATTTTTTTAATCTCAGAAGAACTAATCATAAGATAACTAGAATACAGGAACTAATATAGCTAATTTTCAAAAATCAGCCTCAAAAAATAGCATCGAATTTTTACATTTAGAATTTTAATTAATGATAAGTTTGAAAAATCAAATTATGAAAGTAGTGGTAAAATTACAATAGTCATTATAGAATAGGTTGCAGCCACACCCATTACAAAATAAGACCATGTTGGTCTGATGCGTATTTTTTTAAGTACGGTCAGAACGAAAATACTCACAGAAACAATAGACGTACTTTTTGCTACCAGATTTAAAAAGTCTTTTAGTTCATCTGTCTTGTTCTTGAATATTATTTCAAAATTACTTGCCCCAAACGCCAGTAATATTCCTAGAATTATTCCTAAAACCAATAATATGATCTTGGTTGGATTAATCATGTGCAGGCAGTTGAATTTATTTCACTCATATTAATCCATTATTGAAAATCGAAATTGTATTTATTAGAATGAGATGTAGTTAAAACTCATGACAAAAGATTTGAAAAAAACCACAACATTTGATGTCAAAAAAAGAATCAACAGGTTAAACTTTGATCAAAAAACAAATTATGTTCTCCTCAACTTTACAAGAGTAAGATAGAATGGAAAAAATACCGCAAAATGAAAGGGCACTAATTCTTCAGGGAGGTGGTTCCCTCGGAGCATATGAAGCAGGGTGTTATGACGCAGGTTACAAGTTCCTAAAACACAGAAACACACTAGAAGATCAAAAGAGACCGATGTTTGATATAATTGCAGGCACATCTATTGGTGCAATCAATTCTGCAATAATTACAAGTTATGTGGTAGAAAACAAGACGTGGGAAGGTTCTGCAGAACGGTTAATTGATTTTTGGAATTATATTTCAACAGAATCATTTTTAGATAAAATTCCAAATTATATGACACAATGGTGGGATAATTATAGAAAGTTTTTCACAAATCTTGCAGATGCCGAAACTACTAGGAGATATTATTCTTCAAAAGAATTTACTGCTACTGGAGTCTCCAAAGTATTCTCACACCCTCAGATGGTTGCTGACAATAGATTCTTTGATATGTTTAACGTGTGGTACAGATATGATTCCAAACCACTAAAAGAAAGCCTAGAAAAATTTGCCAAATTTCCTATTGCCACTAGTCGTGAATATGATCAACCAAGACTATTGCTTGTCGCTACTGACGTAGGAGAAGGCATGCCTGTTGTGTTTGATAGCTATGAAAAAGAGGATGGTGGAAGACATAGTGGTTATGGAAAATTAATTGTAGATGAAAATAACAAAAAGAATTCAATAATAGGATTTGAACATGTCATAAGATATGATGATGGAATAACTGCAGATCAGGTCATTGCAAGTGCATCAGTACCAGTTAACTATGATTATGTCAAGATGGATGCAGAACGTTATGACTCAAATACAAAGAGATATGAAAAAGAAGAACGTTTTTTCTGGGATGGTGGGATTCTAATCAATACACCATTAATGCAGGTGATTATAGCTCAAAGACAATATTGGTATTATGGTAAGGGAGTAAAGGGCATCCTGCCAAAACTTGATGTAGTTCAAATAAATTTGAACCCTGCACGAGTTAACACAGTTCCTTTCGATTATGATGGTGTAAAAAATAGGGTTTCAGATATTGTTTTTGCAGATAGAACAAAGAACGACGAAACGATATTGTTGTTTCTTCAATCATTTCAGGAGATGACAAAAAAATTAATCAATATGTCAATTGAACGTGGAATAAAACAAGAAGTAATTGATAAAATGCTCGATGAACCACTACCTATGCAACACCGCTTTGTTGGTGCAATGGCAACAAAATATCGTGATTTTGTAGAAGGTGAACTAAACATAGGTGAAATCATAAGAATTGAAAGAGAACATGATGACTATGCGGTTTCAAACAAGGTTTTTGATTTTACTTCAAACACAATAAAACGCCTCATACAAAACGGTTATGATGATATGATTGATTATCTTAAAACCCGCTTTAGTTCAGAATATCTAAAAAAGATTGGCATGTTGACTGACATTTGAGATGTTAAATTAACCAATCACAAGATTTTTCTTAATACACATTACAATACTGATATGTTTTATTCCGTTGAATTACAGATGGCCGGAGTTATCTTGCTTACTGCCATGGCAGTAGGTGGAATCTCTTTGTGGATTAAGCGAAGACAAGAACAGAAAAAACTGGATGCTGCAGATGAGGCACAAACTAGCTAGTGCTAAAATCATCGTACCATCTAATAGATAAAATACCATGAATGATTAGATAGTTTACAATGAAGCTGATAGTTGGCATTACTGGCAGTACTGGTGTAATCTATGGCGTTCGCTTGTTAGAGGTCTTAAAGAAACTGGGAGTTGAGACTCATCTGATAATGTCAGAGTGGGCAATCAAGTGTCTTGCAATGGAGACAGAATTTCAAATAGGCTATGTAAAGTCACTTGCAACTACAACTTCTGATGAATCAAACATGGCAGCAAGCGTTTCAAGTGGAACTCATAAGGTTGATGGAATGATTGTCGCGCCATGCAGCATGAAAACATTGTCTGCAATTGCAAATGGGTATGATGACACATTGGTTGCAAGGGCAGCAGGTGTGACAATTAAGGAATCTAGAAAATTAATTTTGATGGTTCGAGAAACTCCGCTTTCTGCAATCCATCTTGAAAACATGTTAAAATTATCAAGACTTGGAATTGTAATACTGCCGCCAGTTACAGAATTTTATACAAAACCAAAAACAATCGATGATATTGTAAATCACGGAGTTGGAAAGTGTCTGGACCAGTTTAATCTGGAGCACGGTTTATACCCTCGTTGGGGTACTTTCAAATTATAATTGGCTAGAGTTGTTTTTGAAAAGATCATAAAGGCTGACAGAAAAAAAGTTTTTGAAATTACTACAAACTATGAAAATTTCCAAAAAATTCTTCCACAATACTATCCCTCAACTAGAACCATTTCAGTTAGGGGAAATAACTCACTTGTAGAGGAGCACTTGATGCTTGGAGGACAGGAATTTGTAATCATGGCAAAGCATGTAACTGACGAACCAATCCTGCACGAACTATTCATTGTTGGCGGGGATGCAAAGGGCACTCACATCACAACAAGATACGAGCAGCTTCCAAACGAAACAAAACTAATTTTGGAGATTGATTGGAAGTTTAAAGGACTAAAGAAACTGGGTTTTGGCAAAGACAAGATTCCAAAGGAATATTCTAAAATGATTGATGAGTTTGCTATTATTGCAGAAAACTAGTCTATTTTTTCTTTATTTTTATAATCGTTGAGCTCTTTTTCGCCTTCTAGTTTTCCTTTCTCAAATTCGCCTTTTGCTTTACCAAAAGTTTTTGCCAATTCGGGAATCTTTTTTGCACCGAAAATTAAGACTACTCCTAATATTACTATGATAATTATCTCATATCCCATTGGTGGTGCCATCTGAGCTTTAAGCTATGTTTTGAGATTTAAATCTTTTTTACTTTTTTTGCGCTCAATTATTACCATTCCTCCAAAATACAATGCCATCATAGGTACTGCAATAAACCACATGGTTACACCGCTTCCATCTGGAGTAACTATTGCCCCAAAAACTACAATTGCTAGTATTGCATATCTGGCATTTTTTCTCCAAAACTTTGAATCCACAATTTCGGCCATTGTTAATGCATACATTATCAATGGGATCTGAAATGATATGCCAAATGCAAGTAAGTATTGTAAAACAAAAGCAATAAAGTCCATGATGTTAAGAAACGTGATCAATCCTGACGCATCTCCGTATTTGTAGAGAAATTCCAGCATGAATGGAATTACTAGGAAATATGAAAAGATACACCCGGTAACGAATAATCCTAAAGCGGGTAGTGCGATGCTTCGTGTTATTTTGATTTCCTGTTCTTTTAATGCCGGTTTGATAAATCCCACTGCCTCTTTGATTATCATTGGCATTCCAACCACTATTGCTACAAGTGCTGCAACATAGATTTGAGCAAAAAATGCTTGTCCTGGTTCTGTTTGAATTAACTGTACTCCTTGTGGAACTAGGTTGTTTTTCATGTGTGTTGTAATCTGTGCTGCAATATTGTTCACAGGATCAATTTCAGGATAATACAATTGAACTCCCAATATCTCGATAGGATACAAGTGACATGAAATTACAAATGCAAAAATAATTCCTAAAACAATGATGATTCTTACAAAGCGTTTTCTTAACTCTTCTAGATGTTTATTGATATCTTCAATAGATGACATCTGAAATCAGTCTATCTCATCGCTTTATCTATTTGCCTGGAATTGGAAGTAATTTTGCTTCAGGCAATCCTGCGTTTTTGAGCTCCTCCAGACTCAGGTCTTGGAACTCTAAAGATATGATTGCTTTTGTCTTGAATTTCTGCTCCATGCTTTTTGCTAATATTGCAATGTCTTTGCTGGAATAGATTTCTTTTGAATCTTTAAGAAATATTCTCTCACCTTTTTCCATCTCTTTTCCTCCAAACTTTTCTTGCAGAAAACTGGTAATTGATGGTAATTCTTTTCTTGGAATATTGTTGTGATAGTAGGTGATTCCCTTGACTGATTCATAATCGTATGGTGTACCGTTTCTATACATGAAAAGGCCGATGAAGATTGCTTGTACCTCTGGTTCTCTTACACACTTTATCTCCCAGTTTAGCAGTTTCTCTTCATTGTATACAAATTTCTCCATTTCGTCTGGAGTAATCTTCCAATATCTTGATCTTGACAATCTGTGGTATTCTTTTCTAATCTGATATAAATTTCAATGTTTGGCGATGTTTTTGCGTCGTTTAGTAATTACAACTTCTATGACTAGTCCTGCAACCACTACAATCAGAACTGTAACTACAGACCAAAGTATCTGGACTATTGGATCAAATGCTTGTGTCATTGGTGCAGTATCCATAATTGGTGAAGATTTCATCATTGTATCTGCAGATTCTGACATTCTTGCCATCTCGTCTATTGGCACTGATTCCATTGCTACATCTGCAGACTCTTCTGGAATTGACTTGAATGCCATCTCTGGAACATCTGGCGGCATTTGGGTATTTGCCGACATGTCTCCATCTTGCATCACATTTCCTTTTTGAATTAGTTGAGATGAAAACCATGCAGCAATTGATGCGCCACCAAGTGTTGCTAGTCTGTGAATTCTGGTAAACGAATTAAACAGCGATTTACTCTTTTTTGCAGGCTCTGACATCATTGCAGGCAAGATGACTATTGCAAGCTTGTCTACAGTGTAAAACTTCATGTCATGAGACTTTGTATTTTTTCCAATGTTGGTAATTTTTACTACTCCTGCATCTTGCATCTTTTTTAAATGATAAATTACAAGTGGCAATGAGATTTCGGTCTTTTGTGATATTTGATTTGCAGTTAGAGAATCATTAAATAGAATTTTTAAAATTGCTCTGCTTGAATCTGAACTAAGTATCTCCCCAACTGACTTTAGCTTTGAATCCTCAGTAGATAAAATTTCGACTCTGTCTGCAATGCCTATTGTATCTCCCTCAGTATCTTTTAGAGCATCTCCAATCTCGTCTTTCATTGAACCAATAAAATTTTGAATCTCTTAATAACGCTTGTCGTTAAATTGAAATTTAATCAAACCTTATCTACAAAATTATTCATTGTATAATCATGAAACATTCAAAACAAATCTTTACAGCCATGATTGCTGTACTGGTAGTCTCTGTAACTGTGGGTGCAATTTCACTGACCCCAAATGCAGTAGCTCAAGAAGAAGTCACTCCTTTTCCATCAAGGGAAAAAGTGATCTCAGTTACCGGTAATGCAATCTCAAGTGTAAAGCCAAACCTTGCAAACATTAGTTTTGGTGTTGAAATTCAAGAAAAAACTGCCAAAGATGCACTGGCTTCAAATTCTGAATTGATGAACAAAGTGATTGCCGCAATAAAACAAGTAGGAATCACTGATTCGGAGATCAGTACATCCCAGTTTAACATCTATCCTGTATACGATAGTTATCAGGACAAGGAGACTGGAAGATATACCCAAGAACTAATTGGATATAGAGTAAGCAACATTATCCATGTTGAAACTGAGAATCTTAACAGTTTAGCTGCTATCATTGACAGCGCAGTTGAGGCAGGTGTAAACAGAGTAGATAGCGTATACTTTTCACTATCTCCAGAACTTGCATCAAAACTCAAAGACGAACTTTTAGAAGAAGCAGTTCTCAATGCAAAGTCAAAAGCTGAAATGGCACTAGCCCCACTCAATTACAAGATAATTGGAGTAAAGGCAGTCTCTCTTTCTGAATTTTCAATGCCATACCCAATGCCAATGTACGACATGGCATACAGTGAGGGAATTGCAAAATCCTCAGCCCCTACACCGATATTTTCATCTGACCAAGATGTCAATACAAGTGTAAATGTTGTCTTCCTAATTGGAAGCAACTAACTTTTTTTCTTTTTTAATCGTCTATACTTCCACCCTGTCCAAACAAGACTGGCATGGTGTATGTGCTTGTGATGTTTTCCATCTTCTTAAAATCTCTACAAATCTATCTAGTCCCAATTCTGCATCATGTTCTATTTTGAGAAAAACATCGTATTTTCCCCAAATGCCGTTTTCTTCCATTACTCCCTTTATGCTTCTCAGGTGAGTGATTACCTCCTTTTCATGTCCTGGGTTGCAAGTATGTAAGTTTGCAATACTATGGTATTGTTGTCTTAATGATATAACCTATCTGTTATTTTTTAATTTGAGTATTGTTGATTTAGTTTCTCCAATCAGAACTGTCTTTACAGATTCTGAATGAAACCAACAAAGATTCTCATTTGATAAACATTGGTAGCACTTTACAATGGAATCAAGTGATCTTGATAGTTCCTTGTTTCTTAATGAATCGTTTTCAAACGAATACTTCATTATTTAGTATAGCACGTATCGGCATTTAACTAGATGTCATTTTGTTTAGTCACATACGATTTTGAAAATTCCCGTAATTGGGAATTTTTACATGCGATCATTATTCATAAACCCTTAAGTTCATACACTTTTGTAAAAAACCATTGAAATCAGCCACAGTTATTGTGTATGTTCTTGGGGCAGTTGCTATTTTGGGAGTATTGGCAGGACTGCATCAAATTGTGATATATCAAGCTGAAATTGCATTTGAGGATTTTGAGTCAAAACAAAAATTATCTGATATCAAAGAACAGCCAACCCCAAAACCAGTAATAGAAAACAAGACAGCTGCTGAAACGGAAAAATGATTCCTTCTTGAAATCTTGTAGGAAGATAGATTAACCTCTTTTTGATTTTCCAACTTGTTGGCTGTCTTTAATGTTCATGTAACAATTGAAAACAAACCAGGCATTAGCGATCCTGAGGGTGAGACAATTCTAAATGACTTGGTACTAAAAGGCGGAGACTCTTCAATATCTAAAATAAAGACTGCCAAGATGCTAAAATTTACAATCAAAGAAAAAGACAAAAAATCTGCACAAGCAAAGGTGCAGAAAATATGTGACGAACTAAGAATCTACAATCCGATGGTAAGCAAAGTCACAATTGATGTCTTTGATGCATCCTAAATTGTTCTAGTTGCAAACAGCGATCAACTAATTATTGATTTTTGAGTTTTTTGACTAGACTCAAATTAAATATCTCTGTTGATAAATCAAAGTGTGAAGGTAGGGGTAATAGTTTTTCCAGGAAGTAACTGCGATCGTGACATGTATCATGTGCTAACTGATGTTTTTAATCTGGATGCCCAGTATTTTTGGCATGAGAAAGGACTGCCAAAAAATATCGATGCTGTGATTCTTCCAGGTGGATTTTCTTATGGTGATAGATTAAGGTCTGGGGCAATTGCAGCTCATAGTCCTATAATTAACGACGTGAGAAAGATGGCAGACAAAGGAATCCCTATTTTGGGCGTATGCAACGGATTCCAAATTCTAGTTGAGGCCGGTCTCCTTCCAGGTGCATTGCTCAAAAATACATCGCTGAATTTTATGTGTGGCTGGACTAATTTGATAGTTGAAAACAACAAGACTCCATTTACAAACAAATTGAAACTAAATCAAAAGATTCCAATTCCAATTGCAAATGGTGAGGGCAGATATTATGTCGATAATGACACGCTAAAAAAATTAAAGAAAAATAATCAAATTGTTTTTAGATACGAGCAAGTGATAAACGGCTCAATTGATAGAATAGCTGGCGTTTGCAACGAAGATGGAAATGTTGTTGGAATGATGCCTCATCCAGAAAGAGCAGCCGAGTCTGCAATTAACCCAATTGACAATAAACCGTCTTCTCTAATTTTTGAATCACTGATTAAAACAATTGGTGTTAAAAATTGAGTCTAGAGCCCCAAGAACTAGATGACCTTACATCAAAGATTGGACGAAAACCAACATCGACTGAATTACAAATTGTAGCTGCTGAATGGTCAGAGCATTGCTCGTACAAGTCATCAAAGAAACATCTCAAAATGTTGCCAATGAAAGGGCCTTTGGTAATTTCTGAAAAAGGATACGATTCCGGTGTGTTGGATGTTGGGGATGGTTATGTAATTACAGCTCATATTGAAAGTCACAACCATCCGTCTGCAGTTGAGCCATATGGCGGTGCTGCAACTGGTGTTGGCGGTGTTATCCGAGATATCCTGTCTGCAGGAACCAGACCAATTGCAATTTTTGATGGTCTGAGATTTGGAAACATTGAAAAAGACTTGCAAGCAAGATGGCTTTTTAAAAATGCAGTTACCGGAATTGCAGACTATGGGAACTGTTTGGGAATCCCAACAATCGGCGGTGAGGTTGAATTTGATGAATGCTATACAAATTACGCTCTAGTTGATGTCGCAGCAATTGGATTTGGCAAGAAATCAAATCTGATAAAAAATCATGCAAAAAAAGGAGACATTGTCGTATTACTTGGCGGTTCTACTGGAAGGGACGGCATTGGTGGTTCTCAGTTTGCATCTGATTCATTAGAGTCTGAAAACAGATCAGCAGTCCAAATCCCAGATCCATTCATTGAAAAATTAATCATCGAGGCAATTCTTGAGGCAAGAAATCAGAAACTAATTCATGCAATGAAGGACCTTGGCGGCGGTGGACTGTCCTGTGCTGTTTCTGAAACTGCTGATGCTCTTTCTATTGGAATTGAGATGGATGTAAACAAGGTTCACACTAGAGAATCTGACATGAACCCCGATGAAATAATGGTATCTGAATCTCAGGAGAGAATGCTAATTGTCACAAATAATGAGAAACTAAAAAAACTCCAAGAAATCTGCAAAAAGTTCCGCATATCTTGTTCTGTTATCGGTCATGTTACTTTTGATAACATGATGCATGTAAAGCAGGGAAGCAAGACATGTGCAAATCTTCCAACCGACGTTGTTGCAAACGCCAAACTTTTGGACAGACCATCAAAAAAACCTGAATATCTAGAAAATATAGAACAAGAAAAGAAACTCAAACCAATTTCTGATTATTCAAAAATGATGATGAAGTTTCTTGCAGCGCCAAACATTGCAAGCAAAATTTGGGTGTATGGCCAATATGATCATGAGGTAGGAATTAGAACAGTAGTAAAACCTGGCAAAGATGCATCTGTACTTCGATTGGATAATGGCAAATTTTTATCAGCAAAAATCGATGGCAATCCAAAACACTGTTACATCAATCCAAGAGAGGGAGCAATTGGCTGCTTTGAGGAAGCATGCAGAAATGTTGTCTGCACTGGCGCAAAACCAATTGGAATGCTTGATCATCTGCAGTTTGGAAATCCTGAAAACCCAGAAATCTTTTGGACGTTTTTAGAGTCGCTAAAAGGAATTACTGATTTTGCAAAATATTTTGAAATTCCATGTGTTGGCGGAAAGGTCAGTTTGTATAATGAGACTCCAACCGGCCCGATAAAACCAACTCCTATAATTGGAATCCTTGGATTGATTGACAAGGCACCCCTGTTCTCTCACAAAATAGATGCCAGCGATACACTTGTGATAATTGGCGATACAAAAGATGAGATGGGAGGCTCTGAATATTTTGAATACATCCACAAGTTTGTTGGTGGGAAATGTCCTGTTGTAAATTTTGCAGAATCAAAATCACACATGAATACAGTATTGGATGTGATTGGTAAAGGATTGGTAAAGGCAGCACATGATTGCTCCAAAGGAGGTCTGGCAGTTGCCGTTTCAGAGCTTTGCATGACATATCAAATTGGATGCAACATATCACTTGAAAAAATCCCAGGTCCAAAACTTGAAGTTGACCGAACATTGTTTTCTGAAACTCATTCAAGATATCTACTAGTTGTAGACAAGAAAAACCTCCCAAAATTAGATGAACTTCTCAAAAAGAGCAAAATATCTTACAAAATGATTGGAACGTTTGGTGGTGAAAACATCAAACTAAACAAAGCAAACAAATCGATCATAGATCTAAGAGTTGATAAGGCTCAAAAAACTTGGTTTAATTCGTTAAGGGAGTTGGTAGTTCATGGTTAAGGAGAATTGTGGCGTAGTTGGAATTTTTAGTCTTAGTGGAACTAATGTCGTTCCAATGGCAATTGATGCACTAAGGGCTTTACAGCATAGAGGACAAGAAGCTTGGGGTGTTGCAATCCCAAACAAAGAACCGCTAAAAAGATTGGGACTCGTTTCAGGGGCATCATCAGAGTTTAAGAAAATATGTGAGGAATATGCATCACCTGCAGTAATTGGACATGTTCGTTATTCTACAATGGGACGAAGTACTTTGGAAAATGCACAACCCCTCAAAGTAAAGGACCTGTGCATTGCTCATAATGGAACGATTGCAAATGTGCAGGAACTATCAAATCTGGTAGGTGGTTGTTCTTTTACTCCGCAAAATGCAAGTGACACTTTGGTTGCAGCACAAAGGTTGGTGTCACTAATTTCTGAGAATGGCCAGATGGGAAAAGCATTATCTATTTTAAAAAATGAGATGGTTGGCTCTTATTGTTTTACATTTATCTCTGATGATAATTCCGTATTTGCCGCAAGAGACCCAAAAGGATTCAGACCGATGGTCTTGGGTTACAAGGAATCAGATGACACATACATTGTGGCATCTGAATCATCTGCAGTTTCTGCAGTTGGCGCAAAACTGCAACGCGATGTAAAACCCGGCGAGCTTATCAAACTCAGCAAAAATGGATTGGAGACTGAAAGATTCTCAGAAGACACATCAAGGGCTCACTGCTCTTTTGAATTTACATATTTTGCACATCCATCAAGTAACATGGAGGGCGCAAACATCTACATCTCAAGAAAAAACATTGGACGATTTTTGGCAAAAAAATTCCCAATAAGAGATGCAGACCTTGTAATTCCGGTTCCAGATTCTGCAAGACCTGCAGCCTTGGGATATGCACAAGAGTTGGGAATTACTTTTGATGAAGGGTTACTCAAAGACAGATACAGCAAGAAAGGACCATTGCGTAGTTTTATTGAGCCACACCAAAGCGACAGAATTGAAATCAATCGATGGATTATTCCAATCAAAGAAATCATTGCAGGAAAACACGTCGTTGTAATTGATGACAGCCTAGTTAGGGGAACTAGCTCAAAGGCGATTATCCAAGCATTAAGACGAGCAGGTGCAAAAAAAATCAGCATGGTGATCACATATCCTCCTATCAAATTCCCGTGTTATGCTGGAATTGACTTTCCTTCTCAAGATGAGTTGGCCACATTTTCTGATGGTAAGGTGATGAACGAAGCTGAATTAACTGAAATGGTAAGAAAGAGTATTGGTGCTGACTTTTTGGGGTATAATGATGCAGAAAATTTGGCAGCAGCCGTTGGAATTCCAAAGGATTCAATGTGTTTTACATGTTCGTCTGGAAACTATGATTCCCTAGGAATTACCCCAGAGTTTAAAACACGTCTTGAGATGAAAGGAGAATAAGATGGAAACTGCATATGTTCTGGTAAAAAGCCAAGTGGCACATGAAATGGATGTGATGGGTGAATTGCTAAAAATTGATAACGTAAAAGAGGCAAGAGGAACATTTGGCGTTTATGATATTTTTGTCAAAGTAGAGGCAAAGACATCAAAAGAACTTGAAGACACAATTACAAAAAATATTAGAAAAGTAAAACATGTAATTTCTACTACCACCCTGTCGGTAATCCCAGAACAAGACAAAAACTAGGATCTTTAAATATTGTTTTTTTCAAAATTTTAACATGAAAGCAATTTGGAATAATGTTGTAATTGCCGAAAGTGATGACACTGTAGTAGTTGAAGGAAATCATTATTTTCCAATTGATTCGATAAAATCTGAATATTTTAAAAAAACCGATTTGACTACTTTTTGCGGATGGAAGGGAATGGCAAATTATTATTCTGTGACAATTAACGGAAAAACCAACAAAGACTGTGCATGGTACTATGCCGAACCAAACGATGCTGCCAAAAAGATCAAAGGAATGGTAGCGTTTTGGAACGGTGTTGATGTAAAATAATCTTAATTATTAGAAAACTCATCTATCTTCAGTGAAATCATACACTATTCTAATTGCCATAATTGGCGGTTCGATTGGAATCATGGCAATAATCTTTGGACTGGATATTGGAAAGATGTCGATATCCACTCAAGAATACAGTCTTTATGTGGATCCAATTATTGACAAACAAAGTCTTTTTGTAACTGGCAGGATAACCATACAAAACACCGGCTCTAAACTGCTAACTAATCTTCATGTGAATTTTGGAGATGGTGACACACTTGATATCAAATCTCTCAAACCTGGTGAAAAGATCATCTTGTCTCCACCATCTGATAATTCGATGCAGTTTGTAATGATAAACGCAGATAATGACATTTTTGTAAGCAAGGCATACCGAGAACTGCCAAAGATGGTAGGTATGATGGGCTCGTAATTCAGAGCAGTTAAATCCAATCATTATACAGTCTGGCTGTGAAATTTCTAACGTCTGGAAAGGTAAAGGATCTGTATGATGTAGATGAAAATACCCTTCTCTTCAAGTTCTCAGACAGGGTTTCAGCATATGACGTAAAATTCAAAGAAAATATTCCTAAAAAGGGTGAGGTTTTGTGCAAATTTGCAGAATTTTGGTTTGATACACTTCAGGTTTCTAATCATTTTGTAAAAAAACAATCAGACACTGAGATTCTTGTAAAAAAGATGAAGATGCTTCCAATAGAGTGTGTGGTTCGAGGCTATTTTTATGGTAGTCTGATAAATAGATGGAAAAAAGGCGAGGTGAAACTACCCCAAGGCACTGACACTACACTTGCTGCAAAACTCTTGGAGCCAATTTTTGATCCGACCACAAAATCAGAACATGATATTCCAATTGATAAACAAAAAGCATTGCAAATGAATCTGGTAAATGAAGAACAGTATTCATGGCTTGAAAAAACATCAATTGAGATTTACAAAAAAATGTCTGAGGTGGCAGACAAGTCTGGATTTATTTTAGCTGATCTAAAACTAGAGTTTGGAATTTTAGATGGGAAAATAACCTTGGGCGATTCCATCGGTCCTGATGAGTATCGTTTATGGCCAAAGGAGACATACCAGGTTGGTAAAACCCAAGAATCTTTTGATAAACAGATATTGCGAGACTGGCTAACTGAGAATGGATACCAAAAGCAATTTGATGATTCACGTGATGCAGGAAAAGAACCAATACCCCCTGCAATACCACCTGAGATAATTCAAAAGATGACAAACAGATACGTCATTGCATATGAAAAATTAACTGGCCATTCTCTATAACACAAATAATTTTTTTATTATGACTAGATGTTGATTATGTCCTAACCACCAACTCGAATTCTATACTGGATTGATTTTACAGATATTCATTTTTGTCATATCCCTACATGTTTCTGACATATCTTTTTCAAATTTTTTATTTTTGCTATTTTTTTAAAATATTTGTAGTGGTGTTATAATTATGATACCAATATCATCTAGATAGTAGTGGTAGTGATAAATGTTGTAGTGCTAACAATATTTTTGTATATGCTACAGTAAATCTGATAGCGGTCATTGTCTTATGATAGGAGTATCACTATTGTGATAACAAAAAAAAATTGATGCGATTAGACAAAAAAATATG
This sequence comes from Nitrosarchaeum koreense MY1, assembly GCF_000220175.1. Lineage (NCBI taxonomy): Archaea > Thermoproteati > Nitrososphaerota > Nitrososphaeria > Nitrosopumilales > Nitrosopumilaceae > Nitrosarchaeum > Nitrosarchaeum koreense. Next base: position 691,897 of record NZ_AFPU01000001.1, read on the forward strand.
ATACGTGGATCTTTTAGATCAAACTATTAGGAGTAAACAGCATGTCTACACTACTAGAGAAGGAAATCAAAGTAAATCGAATTCTTACAACAAGCGTCCAACACGCACGTGCAATTGAAGACCCTGCACGCTCGAAAATCATTGAAATTCTATACCATCGTGCATTATCTGCAGATCAGATTTCAAGTGAGCTAAAAAAGACAGGATACAAAAAAGCCCTGACCACTGTTCGTCATCATCTTGATATTTTAAAAGAAGCCGGATTAATTGAAATTGCCAAGATTGAGGAATCACGCGGTGCCATCACAAAATTTTACAGCACTTCTACAAAATTATTGGGATATGCTGCACCTGATGATTTTGATTCCAAATACTCCAAGGTTATTGACAACACATCTGTGAAGATTGAAAAAATTCTCAGATCCATTACTCCAAAGACTGCAAAAACAAAAAAAGCCAAAGGTGGAAACTCTGCAGACTATTCACAGTACCTAGTAATGGAAATCATGAATCGTGCCATGACCAACATTATGGAAAATTCTAGCAAGGATCATGAATAATACAATGACTTTCCAATTATTCTCGATAATTTGAAGAGTCGATCAAAAAACTATGATAAGGATCAACATAGATCAGTGAAATTGAGATGAAATTGGAAGAAAAAGTCGTAAAATTATTTCAGCAAAGAAATATCGTGTTTATTGCAACTTTGATGAAAGATGGTTCCCCTCAACTCTCCCCTGTATGGGCTAACTGCGATTCAGATTATGTTTATGTAAATACTGCCGAGGGAAGAATTAAACACAAAAATATTTTGCGTGATCCTCGAGTTGCAGTATCTGTTGTAGGAAGTAACAATCCTCTTGACATGACAACCATTCGAGGAAAAGTTGAGAAAATAATTCCTGATTATGATTATGCACATGCAGACAAATTAACTCAGCAATACATGGGGAGAAATCATTACCCATTCAAAAGAGAAGATGAAAAAAGAATTATTCTTAAAATAAAACCAGAACGTGTTTTTGTCTTGCCTGAATTAAAAATGAATGACGAGTAAAAAAATTATATATTTCTAAATTCGAATTTAGAAATATTTTGTTTTAACATTAAAATAAAATGGAAAAAAGGTATGAAAGCAGTTTATCGTCGTCTTGCTGCTTTTCTTACAAGTGCTCTTCTAACAAGAGCTCTTCTTACGAGAGCGCGTTTTACAGCTTTTCTAACAACTGCTCTTTTAGCTGCTTTTCTTCTAACATCTTTTCTAACAACTGCTCTTTTAGCTGCTTTTCTTCTAACAGCTTTTCTAACAACTGCTCTTTTAGCTGCTTTTCTTCTAACAACTTTTCTAGCTGCAGTTCGTCTTGGAGATGCTCTCTTGCGAGTTGCTGCTGCTCTTTTAGCTGCCCGACTTCGTTTTCTTCTTGCTGCCATTTTTAGTGCTTCAGCTGCTTTTTTAGCGGCATTTCTTTTTCTTGTACGTGCTGCTTTTTTAGCTGCTTCTGCTCTTTTGGCTTTGGATGTGGCCATGCCTAGATTCGTTTTTCGTAGATGTTATATGGTTAAAGTCACACATTATTACCTCAACGCTAGTAAAATTTGACAATATTTTTTTTTGCGATCAACAATTAGTGATGCAAATCACAGCTGTATCTGTTGTTGATTGTATTTTTGTTGGACGAATTGTTACACTGTATTGATTTTGCTCATCATATGGAATGTCAAATTGTGTAGTGAACATTACCGGTTTGTTTGGCTCTAATATGTGATCTAGCAGATCATCTGCAGAAAACTTACCATACACTGCTCGGTGTTTTTGTTGTTTTTCATCAACAATGTAAAATTGACCTCCTGAAATTCTTGTGTCTTCATTGCTAATGTTTTTTGCAATAATTTTGATCTTCACAAATGTATTTTCAGGTATTCTTTCCTTGTTTCCTTCATGTGTTCCATCAAAAGTTACAATATATTCTACAGGTCCTACTGTCACTGCTTCACCTGATTTTCCAATAATGAAATTGGTTTGATATTGAGTATACATGTACATGGCAGCTCCAATCGAAATTATAATTCCCAGAATCACGATGATGATGCCAATTCGTGCCATTATGTAAACTACAAAAATTTAGTATATAGTTGCAGCGTAAAATGCCGAAAATATCCACCCTAATTAGATCTGGATTGGCATATTCTCTGGAATTTACCACATGAATTAAAAATATGCCAAAATAGAAAGTGGATATTATGGGAAGATTCAAACCCCTTGAAAAGAAGGACTACGTGAAAATTGCAGTAATTTTTGGAATAATTACAGTCCCGTTAATTTTTGCTGTATCCATTCGATGATTGAGTGTTTTTATCGATTACATACACATGATTATTTGTCATTTTATGATAGGTATAATGATCAAGACCTTGGATTTTTTTGTTCTCAGTTCTGAGGAATTGGTCCTTTTTTCAACCATTTTTTTCTGTTTTTAGCATGAATTTTGAGGGGTTTAGCTTTTACGCATGACAATAAAAGATGACACATGTTTAGCTGGGACATCTGGGTGGTTTTGTGGTTGCTTTTCTCTGCTAGGCACAAGTGTTAACCCCCCCGTCAAAACGACCATTTTTGATAAAATCACGTTATGACTAAACATAGTATTTTTCAAGGGGGGTTTAACGCATAGGCGTAATTTTGATAAATTCAAGAATTTGCGTAATTTTTTTTAATTTTGTAGTCTAAATGAAATTATTTGTCTAAAAATCGTCGATTTCATATCCTGAAAGTTGATCAGACTAGAAAGTTTTCATCAAAAACCTAGATGTTTTTTCATGCAATTCCGATACTCTGTTTAGCGCATCTAGAACAGTTTGCTGGTTTATGTTGTCTTTGTCATCCAATACGACAAATACCCCTACCTTTTGCTTACCATCTTCGGTAACAATTCTATTAATTGCCTGTATTGAATTGCAATATTCTGCAATTCTTCTCTCAAATTTTTCTTTTTCATCTTCTGTAAATCCCAAGTATCTTGAAATTTGGTTATCTTTCATTATCACTTTTGCTCCTATGACAATTACTCCTGGTTGAGATTTTGGCTCAAAAATCTCCGCAGGAATTCCGTATTTTCCTGCATGCTTTACTAGGATTTGAAATGTATTTTCGGTATTTTTCATATCCTCAAATGAGAGACCTTCATGAATTAACCATCTTTCCACATTATCTCGCATTCTTGAGGTGCCCATCATTTCATATCTCAGACTAGTTCTATATGATTCTAAATTCAAGTATCTGCCTGTCTGAATTTATAATATTTCTAAATTCGAATTTAGAAATAATCAAAATCTACGCCTGTTTGCAATGGATATTCCATGCATGTTTTTTAGATATTGGCATTAAAAGTTGGCGTAAACTCTGGCATCTGTGCAATGATTATGATGTTGAGAATTAATCCAACTATTCCTAAAATTATCCCCAGATACAAGCAATTTTTTGCTTTTCTAGGATCATCACGTCGCAAGATAAAGTATGCAATTAATCCTCCAATCCATCCTAGAAATATCGGTAAAACATACCACCCATTGCTTCTTGATTTTATATTTTCCATTTTGTTTTCAAACTTGTAAATCTGCTAATAAAATTCCTTCACTTTTAACCAGTTTTTTTCTGGATTTGAGTTATCTCTATCTCAACTGTCTCAAGAGGATCATCTACCTGGTTTCGTCTAATTGAGAACATTTTTGGTTTTTCAAAATCCTCGGTACAATCAGGACATGCATATACTAGTACTCTGTGTTCGTTTGGTGCTTTTGGGTTGGATAATCTTGGATAATACACCAGTCTGGCCCCACAGTCAACACAATATCTGTTGGCCCTTCTAGTTCTGACCAATGTAATCCTCCTGCATTATACTAGATATGCGATCATCTATTAGATCTAACCTGTCTAATAGAGTAAACCAAATAGTGTCAATCGATCAATATTTCTAAATTCGAATTTAGAAACATTTGTAAATGATATGTATAATTTTAACATAATTTGCTGAATGATGATTCAAAATTTGAGACTAGAGATAAGAAGCGCCTCCCATCAGACTTGAACTGATGACCATCCGATTAACAGTCGGATGCTCTACCACGCTGAGCTAGGGAGGCACAAGTTTGTACCTTAGTAAAAGCGATTTAATCCTTGCGCCCATCGACTTTATCTTAAACTCGAATGTCTTTAGTTGAATTTTGCAAAGAATTCTTTAATCTCTTTGGAATGATTTTCAACAAGTTCAATTATCTCCATATGTTCATCTGCTGTCGGTTCACGTTTGTGTACAATCTGAAATGCACTTAATGCAGAACCTACCATCTCTCCAACAAAAAACCCACAAAGAAAATCTCCTACATTTTGACAATTCCAAAGTTCTCCTACTCTTGGTGATGCACCAGCTGTTTTGTATAACTCTAAAGTTTGTTCAATTAATGATGAAGTCTGTTTTGAAAATTCAGGATCAAGGGTCATGAGGTATAATTGATATTTGGAAATCTTACTTTTCTATTCCTTTTTTCTTCTCATATACGTAAACGCCATCTAAGAAGACTCTGTGATCTTTGTCTTTTACTTTACTGCGAAGCTCGATGTTTGCAGCTGTTTGAGTAATGTGATTCCATACCTCTCCTGTTAAAATTACATCTTCGCCTTTTGGAACTACTTTTGTGTTTCCTATGATTTTTGTAATTCTAGATGATCTCTCCCCTTGGAAGTTTTCAATTAAAACAGTTCTGTCTTGTACCTTTACTGTAATTGGAAAGTGTGCAAATGCTATTTTCATTTTAATTGTATATCCAACTACCAAACCTTCGCAAAGATTTCTGATGACTGATCTTGCAGTATGGAGTATGGAATAGTCTCTTTTTCTATATCCTTGTGATTTTAGTATGACTTTGCCTTCTTTGATTTCAATGTTTACTGGAATGTTTCTAAAGTTTTTGTGAGTTTTACCTAGTGGGCCTTCAAAATGCATCATGTTTTTCTTTAATGTTACTTTAACCCCTGCTGGTATATCTACCACTTCTTGGAATTTTTCAATTTGCTCAGTAGACATATCCTATCAAAAATCCTCCCAATCCTTTGTTTACGGCATCATGATGTGACATGACTCCTTGATTTGTTGTTACTAGTAGCATTCCTCTGTTGTAAGCTGGCAAGTATTGTTGTTCCCAATCATTATACTCTGTATTTTTTACTTTGAATCTTGGTGAAATTGCACCACATTTTGTAATTTTTGCTAATAATTCGATTTTGAATTTTCCGCCTCTTTTATCGTCAATATGTTCAAACTCTCCAATGTATCCATCTTTCTGAAGTGTTTTGAGTACTTCAATTCCTAACTTTGAAGTTGGAAGAATTATGCAATCGCTTTTTCTTCTTGCTTCATTATTGTATAAAGTTACAAATAGATTTGCTAAGATGTTCTGTGCTGGCATTTATATCACATATTTTTCCTAAAACCTAAAGATGTTGCTACTTCTCTAAAGCATCGTCTGCATAACATTAACTCATATTTTTGAATTACAGCTGTATAATCTCCACATCGTTTACACCATTTGGAACCTCTTCCAAAATCGTGTTTCTTTCTTCCAGTTGCTTCGTATGATCTATCTTTTGCCATTATACTATCGTGACTCCAAACTCCTTTACTAGATAATCCTTTGCTTCCTGACTTTTAATCGTGTGTGATTTTCCAACACTTGCTTTGTGTTTGCTTCTTTTTCTAATTCCATATCCTGGTCTTGTTAAAGTCACTGAAATTCCTAGACCTAAAATTCCAACTTGTGGATCATATTTTACTCCTGGTATATCGATGTGTTCTTTAATTCCAAATGAAAAGTTTCCAAAATTATCAAATGATTTACCGTTTATCTGATTAGCTTTTGCATCAAGTAATCGTTTTAACAAATCACGTGCATCTTGTCCTCTTACTGTAACTGCAACTCCTATTGGTTCTCCTTGTCTAACTCCCCATTCTCTTTGTGTTTCTTTTGCCTCACGTGCAGATGATTTTTTACCTGAGATATGATCCAGTGCTTTTTTTGCTACTACAATAATATCGCCCGATTTTCCTAAACCCATGTTTAGGACAACTTTTTCTAAAGTTATTTTCTTCATTGGGGATTCTGTTACTTGGGACATATGATCACTTTATTTGAATTAGAGGCTCCTGTTTTCCTACTACTAGTATGATATCTGTTGGAATTTCGATCTTTCTATCGCCTAAAACTAGCACTACACGTTTAGGTAAAATGTAAGTTCCTTCTTCAATGGTTTCGATTGTTCCCATCTGTCCTGCGTTAATACCGCGAGTAACCAAAACATGTGCACCTTTTTCCAATTTTATAACTTCAAGAATTTTTTGATCTGGAATTTGAATTAAACACGTGTCTCCGACATTTACCTTGATATCTGAAATTGTCGAACGGCCGTCATGAAATCCTATTTGCATTCTGCCTTTGCTAATTGTTGTTTTACTTGTAACTCTGACTAGTTTTTTTGTTTTTTCTGACTCTTTAATCTGTAATGGTTTTAGTAATTTTCCTTCCATTGGAACTAGACGATAAACTTCTGGAACATTTTCTAATTCTACAACATCCATCAATCCAATTGCATGATGAAGTGATTTTCTAACAACTCCGTCGATTTTCACTTTGCCAGAATAGATTGCTGCCTTTGCCTCTCTTAATGTTGTTACAATTTTTAATACGTCTCTTAGAAATACTGCAGTTGGTACTGAATATTCTTTTTTATGTGGTCCTGGTCTGACTGTAATTACAAATCGTTTGTCTTTTCTCTTAATTCCCCAGAATTGAGGGGCCATTTGTCTTTTGAGTTTTTTACTTCCAGATATGCTGACCATTATTTTTCAACTTCCTTTTTTCCTTTTTTAGGTACTAATGTTTCTTTAGTTGCCTCTTCTTTCTTTGTTTTTTCCACTGCTTTTGGTTTTTCAGTTGGTTTTTTGCCTTCTAATTTTGAAATTCTCCATTTATCGTCTGTGTTTAATCCTGTAACTACAAGGTTTGATGTGTGTATGTAGACGTCAAATTTGTCTCCTTTTGTCTTTTCTTTTTTAACTCCTTCTATAGCTACACTGCTTTTCTTAGTGGAAACTTTGGATACTTTTCCATCTACTCCTTTGAACTCTCCTCTTACAATTTTTATGCTATCTCCTTCGATTACTCTGACGCTTTTTTTACCATATTTTTTACGAAGATCATCTGATAATTGACTTCCAAGCTGTTTGCTTCTAGTATGAAATGTTGCCTTGTAGATCAAACTGTTACGCATTTTTGTTGGTTTCATTTTATACCACCATTGATGCCAAATTAGCTACTCTTGGCCATTTTTCTGAAGCTTCTGCTGCAACCGGTCCTTTGATGTCAGTTCCTTTGACTTCTCCTTCTGGAGTAATCAACACTGCTGCATTGTCTTCAAAGCACACTCTTACGCCATTTAATCTGCGAACTGCATATTTCTGTCTAATTATAACTGCACCATACACCTGCTTTCTTAATTCTGCAGGACCTTTTTTTACAACAACATTGCAAAAGTCTCCAACTGATGCAGCTGCTAATTGTGCATGTCTTGTATGATGTCTTTGTACCATAACAATCTCTAAAATTTTTGCACCTGTATTGTCCGCACATACTATTTGTGCTCCTATTGGAATTGCTTTTGTTACTCGAGGACGAAATTCTGATACTCCTTTACCTGCTTGTTTTGCCATTATGCTTTAACCTCTACTACTACATATGATACTGATTTTGATATTGGTCTACATTCTGCAGTCAATACATGATCACCGGTTTGAACATCGATGCATTCTGGTACATGTGCATGGATTGTGTTTTTACTTCTTGCATATCTTTTGAATTTTAGATAGTAAATTGGTGATTCTTTTTGTAATGTGATTGTCTGTTTTGCTTTGTTGCTTGTAACTTTACCATCAAATAATTTTCCTCTAACTGATAGCTTTCCATGAAATGGACAATGTGCGTCTGTGCATTCTCTGCTTGGTGCCTTTACTTTTAATCCAATGTTTAATGTCAAGCCCTTCCTCCTATTCTGTCAAATGATCTTTTTGCAATTTGCATACCGTTTACAATAATATCTTTACCGTCTAAGGTAAATTTCCAACTATTGTTAGATTTTGCAATCATTTTAGTTCCATTTTTGGTGTCCATTATTATCATTGATTTTGTTTCATCTGTAATTGTTCCATTTAATCCTATAATTTGTGAATTAGATGATTCAGTGATCTCTGTGTGTAATCCAATTAATTCATGTGATGTTATGTTTTGCTCTGTGATCATTTCTTTTTCAACTCATTTACTCTAGTCATCATTCTTGCAATGTCGTGTCTTAATGGTTTTAATTTTCCACTTTCTTTTCTTAATGTTCCTTTAGAACCATCTACTCTTAGTTTTGCAAGTTCGCTTCTTGTTTCTTGAATTTTACTTTTAAGATCTTTTTCATTTAATTCTCTGATTGTTTTCATCGATAGTCTGGTCATAGTAGTTTTGCCTCCTCTTCCTCTAGTGTTTCAAGCTCCTTCATCTTTTCTTCTTCAATTGCAATTTGTTCAGATTCTGTTCTTGCTTTGCGTTCTACCTCTGTTTCGTCTCTCATCTTTCCAGTGTCTTTGTCTTTGATTTGTTTTGCTTTCTTTGGTTTTTGTGTTTTTAATTCGAATTCTGGAACGAATTTTTCATTAATTGCAATTCTTATTCTAATTCCGATTAATCCCATTGCAGTTTTAACGTGTGCAATATCCTCATCAACAATTACCTCTGCATGGTGTCCTGCTCTTGGTAAAATTCCTGCACTGTGTTTTTCAAATGCTGAACGATCTCCTCGTAATTTTCCTGAGATTGTAATTTGAACTCCCATAGCTCCATTATCCATAATTTGTTTTAATGTCCACATTGTAGCTCTTCTAAATGCTGTACCTCGCTCCAAGTGTGATGCCATTCTGTTGCACATTACACTTGGTGATAGCTCTGGTTTTGCTATTTCAACTACTGATATCTGTGGATTTTTTAATTTAAAATCAGTTGCAAGTTTATCTGTTAATTCTCTAATTCCAGAACCTTTTCTTCCGATAACTATTCCAGGTCGTGTTACATGTAAGGCTACTCTTGTTCCCATCGGTGTTTTTGAAATTTCTGCATGTGAAAATCCTGCATCTTTAATTGCTACTCTCAAGTAATCTTTGAGAAGCATCATGTTGTAGTTGTCTTTAATTACATTTTTTACGGCTGACATGTTATATCTCCTGTGCCACCAATTCTACATGTGTTAACACGTTATTTTTTGGAGTGGCCCTTCCCATTGCTCTTGGAATAAATCGTTTTACAATCACGCCTTTGTGAACTGTTGCGTTTACAATTTTTAATCTATCTAAATCCATTCCCTTGTATTCTGCATTTGATTCTAAATTATCTAATACCTTGATGAATTCTTTTACTGTTTTTTGTGGATAACGACCAGACATCATTCCAGGATCTGATCTATGACCAACTTGATTGTTGAATCTTCTAAATGCAATTGCTCTTTCTTTATTGACTACTGCTTGAAGATAGTCTCTGGCTCTTTCAATTGACAGTCCTTTAATTGCAACTGCTACTTCACGTGCATGTTTATGTGAGATGTCTTTTTCTCTTAGTGAAGAACGAACATGTTTAGTTGCGTCAAAATTTTGGAATGCGTATTTGAATCTGCCCATGATAATCACTTTAATGGTACGTAGAGACTGGATCTTGATGCGCCGACACCCGGTGCACCATGTTGAACTCTTTTGTTTGTTATGACATATTCTCCAAGATAATGTCCTATCATTTCAGTTTTAATTAAAACTGGAGTGAATTCCTTTCCTGAAAAAATATTTACTGTAACACCTACCATATATGGTAGAATAATTAAATCTCTAGAATGAGTTTTGATTGGATTTTTTGTTTTTCCAGCTTTTGCGGATTTTATTTCTTCAATCAGTTTTCTCTTGTCATCTGTAATTCCACGTGTAAGTGAACGTCTTTGTCTGGAATTAAATATTAAAAATAATTTCTCTAGTGACATGTTGTCTAGATCCTCTTTTGGTAATCCTCGATATAGAAATTCTTTGACCATCTTACTTATCCTCTCTTTGTATTGGTGAAGCCTTATTGTCCATATTATAGCATTCCTATCTTTGTGGCCAAGTCTCTGGCTTTTTCTGTACTTTCAAATTGAACAAATGCCTTTTTACCGTAAATTGTTCTTGCTGTGTTTACTTGAGTAGCTTTTTGATTGTATAATGCATTTACAGCTTCAATTATCTGTGGTTTGCTTGCTGATCTCTCTACAATAAAGCAAATTTTGCTTTCATTTTCTACCATCGCAAATGTTTTTTCAGTAATGTATGGTTTCAAAATAATTTTGCTTGCTTGATCTACGTTCATCTTACTTTCACCATTAATTCTAGATGTGTTGATTTTATCTTTGCAATCTCTTCTATTGCTGCTTTTGAATACACTGTTAATCTAATTGGATCAGAACCTGGTGCCAAATCTAATACACTCAATTCTTTTACAGATCTTACCTCAACTCCTGGTAATGCGCCACATGCTTTGCTAATTTTTGATGCATCTTTTGTGACAAACAATACGCTCTTTCCTACTTTTTTGCTTCTGCCTCTAAGTGATGATTTTCCAGTACGTGGTTTTCTTGCTTGAAGTCTTTCTACGTCTTTCATCAATTTTAGATCTTCTAACACTTTGAAAATATCGCTTGCTTTTGAAATTGATTCAATGTCATTTGTTACAACAATTGGGAATGATTCAATGCCTTCTATTTTGTGGCCCCTTGATTTAATCAAGTCTTTTGAAGCAGTTGCAGCTATTGCAGAACAAAAAGCTAGCTTGTTTTCTTTCTTGTTTAATTTCTTAAAAATTACTCTTTCAACTATTGGAGGATGAGCTTGTCTGCCACCTCTTACTGAAGCAACACCACCTGCTTGACCTTGTCTTCCACCACCACCACCTTTCATCTTTGCAATACGTGCTTGATGTTGTCCTGTTGGTGGATCGTTTGATCTTGCCACTACATCCATACCTGCAGTTGGATGTCTTCCCTGTGGTTGGAATTTATGTGATGTCAAATTTGTAAATGCCTTGTGAATAAGTTCAGCCCTAAATGGAGTTGAAAAGATTAATGGTAATTCAACTTCGCTATCCTTGGTTCCCTTTATTGTTAATAATGATGTTTTCATTAGATTACTACCTCCAAAATATTTGGCTTGGTGATTTTCACTGGTGCGTTTCTAATCTGACTTCTTAGCTTGATTAATCTTCTATATGTTCCTGGAACTGAGCCTTTTAGAATAATAAAATCTCCTTTTACTAAACCAAAGTGTTTGTACCCGCCATCTGGATTTATTTTTATTTGATTGTTTTCTGTATTGCCAATTACCATTATTCTTTTGTCATATTCTGTTCTTTGATGAAATCCCATTTGACCTGCTCTTGGGACTGAATACATGACACTAGCTGGTGAAATTGGACCTAGTGATGCAACTTCTCTAACTGTCTTTCTTGACTTGTGTTGTTTTTTCTTTACCCCAAATCTTTGTATGACTCCTTGCCATCCTTTGCCTTTTGTAATTGCTGCAACATCAATTGTTGCTCCTGTTTCAAAAATTTGATCAATTTTAATTTCTTTTCCTAATAGTTCTTTTACATGTGCAAATTGTTTTTTGATGTCACCGCCACTAACTAAAGCTTCAAAGATGTACGGCTTTTTTTGTTCTAATCCGGCATCACGTGGAGATACAGCAACTATTGCAAAAATTTCTTTGACTCTGCCGAGTATTTTTTCTGCATTTTCCATTGCGCCTTCTTTATTTTTAAAATTAATTTCTTTAGATATGTTTTTTGGAAATTCTTTTGCATATACGTCAAATTCTGCATGTAATCCGTAATGATCTTTTGAATACCCTCTAACTCCTAATATTGAAACTGGTGGAGTTACTAACACTGTTCCAAGACTTACAAGTTGCTTTCCTGCATTTGGAGTCTTTTCACGATCATCAATGGTGACTAGTTGAACACAGCCTGCTTTGAAACCGCAATGTGCTAAAATTTTTGGTTCATCAGAATTGTTTTTTGGCCATGTTCTGATACGTGCTTCCATACTTTTGGCACGTCCTCTTGGATAGTATGCTGCACTACCTCTACGTGGTTGCGCGTATTTTCGATGACCCATGTTAAATCGAAGTCGTCTTCAACCGTCTAATAAACCATGTGAGATATCGTTAACTTGTAAAAATTAAGTGGTTAACGAACTATTTCTAATATGATCATGGCGATATCAAATTATTTGCATAATTCCAAATTGTTACTGCTCCGATGATTACTCCTACTGCTCCCAACCCCATTGCTAAAATTAAGAAATTTCTTTTTTCTGCCATTTTGTATCACCCTATTTTGTATGCATTAATTATTGATAATGTTCCTAAAAGTGCTTCATCTAGACGTACAGTTTCTGTTGCTTGGTTTGGAAAGAAATTCAATGTTTTTGCATTCTGAACGTTCTTCATTTTACCTCCCAATATTTCATGAACTCCTTTTTCAGGTGAGCCAAATACCACTAAAATAGGAAGATCTGAGCTTAGATATTTTGTTAATTGTTCTTTTGTTGCTGTTCTCCCCTTTCTTGAAGTAATTATGATGTTTCCTTGCCATTCAGTTAACAATGAAAATAAGCTTGCTCTCTCTTTAACTGCATAACCCCAGTATAACGAGGTTTCATTTCTTTGAATTTCTTTAACTGAAAAATCTGGATATCCTGTCTTGAATTGGACGGTTGCTCTTTTACCGACATTTTCTTTTCCAAAAAATGGTATTAATTCATTAATTCCAACATCAATGAATTTTTTACCCTTTAGACTTACTATTACTCCTTCTCTTACATCTCCAACGTTAATTTTTTTGGAATTTGCTGGTGTTGAGTGACTAGGAATTTTTAACGGATACAACACACCTGCAAACTTCAGTTCATTCATCTTTGGGAATAATCGTCTTCGTAAAAATTGAGGAGTCTCAAGATATCTTAAAATTGTTACAAGTAAATTACCGTCTTCTCTATAATTTCCTTCTTGGTAAACATAAATTGTATCTATTTTAAAAATTGCACAAGCTCTTGCAAGTACCGATATCTTCCGTGTCTTATCTAGCTTTAAGGATTCATCAGATAATGCTGATTCAGGGATTGCAACAGAAATTTTCAACGTAATTAAATCTCACATGTGACTATGGTTATTTCTTTTCGTGAGGATATTTCTCTTTAGCAGTTTTTGCATATTTTGCAATCTGCTCATCTGAGACTAATTCAAATGTCTCTGTTTTAGTTTTAATCTGTGCCATTCTGATATGGCTTGTTCCTTCTCTATCTTCACTAGATAGATAAATTGCTGCAGATGCTAACACTGATGCATCTTCTATTGACAATTCATGATTGTATGTTTTTTCTAAAAAGTCTGTTACTTGATCAGAACCAGATCCAATTGCAATTGCGTCGTATGAAATGTATGTCCCACTTGGATCTGTGAGGTAAAGCTGTGTGTTGTTATTTACCACCCCTCCCAAAATTAATGCAACACCATATGGTCTTACACCTGCATACTGTGTATATTGTTGAGATTGATCAGCTAAATGTTTTGCAATTGTTTCAACTTCAACAGCTTCATCATAAATCATCTTGTTACTTTGAGAAAAGAATCTGGCATTATCTACCTGACTTCTAGCATCTGGAATGTATCCTGCTGCTGCTACTCCTATATGATCATCAATTTGAAATATTTTTTGTGCAACATCTGTAATCTGTAATTTTCTTGGTTTTTCTTCTACTGCAATTACGATTCCTTCTTTAGATTTTATTCCAACTGCGATAGTTCCTCTACGTACAGTCTCAATAGCGTATTCTACTTGGTATAGCCTGCCGTCTGGTGAAAATACTGTAATGGCTCTATCGTAGCCTTGTTGTGCAGGAAGCATTTGATTTCAATGCTTTGAAAGTTTAATTTAAGCTTTGGTGCCCTCCCTTCCCATGCGATTTGAGATTCAATTTTCTGGTCATGAAAATATACGATCAAATCATCAGAAAACAATTGAAATTACAAAAGAATCCCATCTCACTCCAAGTGGCGATTGTATCATTGGTGTCAATGCTTCTGCTAGCTGTGCTGATTTACCTGATTCAATTAAAAAAAAATTACAAAACCCAAATTCAAAAGTTAACTTTTCAATTAAAGTAGGCTCACATGAATTTATTGTCAAAGGAAGAGGTCACGAGGATCTAATTCTTACTCATCATGAAGATATTGTGATACGAAAAAGTAATTTTGTCTGTCCAAGAACATTGGCTGTAAAGTGTGATAAGGCATCGGATCTTATGCCCAGAGAGATGATCTCTTTATTGCAAAACCCTGACACTAGGGGCACATTTACAATAATGATCGACTAAACATGTGACAATTTTATATCAATTAGTTTAACGTAATACATGGGTCTAAAAACAAAAATTTTCATTCTAATTCCTCTGATAATATTTGGTGTGATAATTTTTGGAACCGCGTTATATATGGAAATTTGTAAAAACTCTAGCTTGGCAGTGATTGACTGCTAATTTGCGGTATTATTTTTCAATTATTTTCTACTTTGGTTAATTCTGATTTAGCATGGATTTCATAAACTACCTGCTCTTACAGACTTCATGCAAAAACCTGTGATTGAATTGCAAACCTCTGAGGAACCAACTGAAATTGAGCTAAAAAAAATACGAGAATATTTCAAAGAAATGCCCATTAATGATATTTTATCTGGTCTAAAATTCGCTAAAAACAGATGGTCTGCTAAAGACTCTGGGACATTAAAAGTTGGCAGAAAAAGCATTATCCAAAAAGAGGTACATTCTGTTACTTCTGAACAGGCCCAATGGAGATTAAAAAATTGGAAGATGATGATTGCAAATTATCGTCGGAGAGGTTACAGTTATCCGACCATATCTAGAATCAAAAAAATTTTAATTCAAAAAAGTAAAAAGAAAATAAAATAATGCCAAACTTTTAGATTAAAACATCTGATGTTCTTCTTTGGGGTGTGCCTTGTTTTAGTGTGTCTGGAATATCTGGTATTGATGATTTGGTTTGTCCTGCAATTATAGAATGTGCCTCTTCAAGAATTGCCAATGTGTCTGCATTGTTATTTGTATTTCCAAGACTCATCAAATCATTTCCTTCCATCGATGATCCACTCATTACATCTCCCAATATTTGTGACAAGTCTTGCATAGATGATGTTGCTTCTGGCATGATGCCGCTTAGTGAAGGACTCAATCCTTTGATTATTGACATACATGGACTAAGTGTAACTACTACATCTCCAAGTTCAGACACTGTATTGAGTCTTAACTGAATTTGCTCCATTGATAATTTTGCCCCGCTTACCATGTTTTTCATTTTTCTAACTTGGACAAGCTCGTTTGCATATGCTTGTGCATATGCATTGTTGTGTGTTTTTTGGGCATTGACTACTTTCTCAAAAATTCCGTCATGTTTTTTTTGTAGTTTTTCATTAATCCCTTCTAATTTGCTTATTTGAAATTGTAATTTTCTTTGCGCTTCTTCAATTCTGGATTTTAATGGAATATCCGGTCTTACTTTTCCCATTACTCGTTGAGAAATGCTTTCCCCTTCGGTTTTATTCCATGAGTTACTTATCAAATCTTCATTTCCCCATTATGGGTGTAGTTTTTTGTTTTAAATGAATTTGTCACTCTTCTATGTGTATCCATGGTAACATGGGACTTGAGTTACACTCTATCCAAACGTAAATGTGTACATCTGAAATCCAGGTTCGCTTATCCTGATTTCCAATATGTGCGATGAAGGCTCATTACTGTTTACAATGTTGTACAGTCCTGCTCCTGAAACTGTAATTTTACCATCTTCGTTTACATCCGTACCTGCATAATCTTTTGAGATAGGCAACCCGTCAAGGAGTATCTCTAATTTTGCCATATTAGCTGTAACGATATTTACTTCTTTTGCATTATAATGCAGTTTGATTGAACCGTTGTTTGAAACTAGCTCCATGCTGTCTTCTAGGTTTTTCCATTCTCCTACTGGATAAAATTTATGTAATTCGATATTATTTGGTTCAGAGTATGTTACTGTCTTTTCTGGATTGAATCCTTCGTTACTTCCCAGCTGATTTCTGCCTTGAGCAAAATCATACCCAAAATACAACTCTGGTGTTCTAAAATTTGAATGCTCAAACTCTTTAATGTCGACCAGTCTTTCAGTAGAGTTAATTTGTAATCCTAAATTCATTGCCCTTTCTTTTAGTAATGATTGAATTACTTTTTCTGTCTCCTTGTAATCTCCCTCTCCAATATGATCATATCTTATGTATCCTTCATCGTCTGCAATGTATTTTCTAGGCCAATATCGATTTTCAAACGCTTTCCATGTTGCCATGTCGTTATCCATTACAACGGGATACTTTATTCCATGTTTGATGATTGCAGATTCCACATTTTCAGGAATTTTTTCAAATTCAAATTCAGGAGAATGAATTCCTATTATTAGCAATCCTTCATCTGAATATTTTTCATTCCATGCAACAATGTATGGGAGGGTTCTTACACAGTTAATGCAACTATACGTCCATATGTCATACAGCACAACCTTCCCTTTCATTTCTTTTGCCAACTCTTCTGGCGTTGTGTTAAAATAATTTGCAATTCCTACAATTTGTGGCGCTTTTTTAAACTTTGATTTATCTATGCTATTTACAGCGTTTGTTTCAAGCGAACTATCGGATGTTTGTATATCTGAATTTATTGAAGATAATAGTACGCTGATTGTTCCTACAATACCTATTATGATCATTCCAAAAATAATTGCAGTTTTAATTTCTGATTTCATCTAGTCAACTCCAAAGTAATAACTCATTGAGTAATGGAAAATTAGCAATGTATGCCAATTGATTTGTAAATACTAAAACTCCCAAAAGTATGATGAATGAACCTAAAATTATGTTGTAGAATTTTAAGTGTCTGCTCATAATTTTTATTATTTTACTTGCTCTTGAATAAAATACGCCCATTAGGATGAATGGTATGCCTAGACCTAGAGAGTATACTAGCAGTAAATTGAAAGCAACAGATGGTGTTGTTGCTGCAAGAGTTAGGATAGTTCCCAAAATAGGCCCTACACATGGAGTCCAACCTACAGCAAATGCTAATCCAAACACAAAAGACAGTGGAAAGCTTGCTTTAGTTCGTTTAGGTAAGATTTTTTTTTCAACATTTAGCTTACTGATTTTTGTAGATAATATCAGAAAAATTCCAAAACTTACAATGATAATTCCACCTATCTGATTTAATACTTCAATTACTTCACCAACCGTACTTGCTAATATGCTGTTAATTACTACCCCTAATGTAGAAAATACAACTGAAAATCCAAGAACAAAAAATACTGAATTCAATATGATGTTTGTTCTGTTAATTGTAACTGTTTTGCTTCCTTTATTTTGATTAAGATCGCTTAGTGTAGTTCCTGAAATGTATGCTAGAAATGCTGGAATCATAGGTAGTATGCATGGAGCAACAAATGAAGCTAACCCTGCTAATGCTGCCACCGCAAGTGTAACTTCTACCATGAATTAATTTGGTAATTTTTCTTTTAAAGGATTGTTCCAAATCTGCAAGTCCATTTCATTTTTATCTAAGATAAAATTTGTTTTATTATGAATAAGCGATTCATTCTTGTGGGTGTTGCCTTGGGAATTATTGTTATTCTTGCCGTACTAATTGGCTCTCCTGCAATCGGTGGATTTGATTCGCTTCGTTAATGCGATTATCTATATTTCAAATAAACATTAAATTTTTTTTTTAACTAATATTATTATTGTGCAATCAAATTATTGATTTCATTGCCTAGCGTTCTTGTTGTTGATGATGATCCTGATAGTCGTGATGCTTTATCTGATCTGCTTGAATTAAAGGGGGTTGAAGTTCTAGCAAAGGGAGTTAACGGGCATGACGCTGTACAAAAATTTTCTCAGCATAAACCTGATCTAATATTGATGGATATGATGATGCCTAATTTTGATGGGATGTATGGTTTGGAACATATTAAAAATATTGATTCAAGTGCCAAAGTGATAATGATAACTGCAGATCAATCACAAACAACACGTGATAAAATTTACAGATATCCCAATACCAAAATTATTGCTAAACCCATTGATATTGATCAACTAGTTAAACTGATTATGGAAAAATCATTTTGGTAATGTTATTGTAAATGTAGTTGGGTTATTTTTTACTGATATTTTTCCACCATGCTGTTCTATGATATTTTTACAACTTACCAATCCTAGACCAGTACCAGTTTGCTTAGTGGTGTAAAGTGGCTCAAAAATTTTATTCATATCATATTCACTGATTCCTGAACCTGAATCGATTACGTCTATAACTATATCCTTTTCTTCATCATGGGATTTGATTTCTATAGTTCCTGGATTATCTCCAATTGCATCCATTGCATTTTTTATTAGATTTGAAAAAACAATTTCTAATTTCCCTTCATCTGCTAAAACTGTTAGGTCATTGTCTGGCATCTTGATGTTTATTTTATTTGATTGCAGTTCATTAACAATGTTTGTAAGACAAGATTTTATTGACATTCGTTTCTTTTGAAGTTCTGTTGTTTTTACATAATCCAAAACATCTTCAATTTGATTGGTCATTCGTTGTATTGCATTATTAATTCGTTGTATGCTTTCATGATCTTTTGGAGATAGTGACTCTTTATTTCGTATTAATGATATTTCTACTGATGATTTAATTACGCTTAATGGGTTTCGTAAATCATGAGACAGTCTAGCTGCAAGTTCTCCTATTGCGGATAATCTTTCTGATTTAATCAATTCGTTTGTTAGATTGTCTATCTTTACATTTTTTGTATCAAGTGCATTGGTTAGTTTTGAATTTAAGATTACAATTATGCTTGAAAATACGACTAGTAATGTTATTAGGACTAGCGAAAAGAACATCATGAAATTTCCACTTTGTTCAATGCTCCAAAAATAGTTTAACGCAAACAGAACTGCAATTGTTGTAACAATTATCAAAACAAGTACTAGATTAATTCCATATGTTGCGATATTTTTTGCTGTGACTGGTTCATCGTTGTTTTGATATTTTTCGGGTTTATTTCTTTTAGAATTTTGAATTAATTTATACATTGCAAAACTCCATGCTACGTAACTAATCAACCACAAAATATCTATCGGATGTCCATCAAAATATGCATCATCAATAACTAAAATCAAGTATAGATTATCAGCTATAATGAAACTTACAATACCGATTAAAATTAATGTCCAAAAAGAATTCTTATTAATTTTGAATGACAAAATTATTGAGATTATTGCAGGAATTAATAAAATTGCATCAACAATGGGGTAAATTAGCGCAACTGCAATTTCAAAAAATTCAGTTTCTATATTAGCTTGAAAAGTAATTGCTAAAATAGGAATTAAAATTGATGTTGATACTATGATGGCAAATGCGATGTGTTTTTTCTTTATGTGATCACGTAATGGTTTTAAGAAAATTACTAATGAGATAAACATGAAAATTGGTGCTATAATATAGAAAAGGTCTGCAATAGATGGATAAGGATCAACAAATAAAACATGCTCATACAAATTCCACATCTGTTCTGCTGCAAACCATGAACAAAATGATAAAACTAGAAAAACAAGTGATTTTTTACTAATTTCACTTATTCTGTCAGCACTTGATAATGCCCATGTGGCCATAATTATCAGAACTCCTGTAATTATAGTGTAGATTGGTAATGAGATATACTTTGAAAAATATTCGATGCTTACTACATCATTGACGCCGTATAATGAAACTAGTGCAAAAATTATGCAACCAAATATAATTTTGTTATTAATGCGTATTTTTTTTTCGTTTCTTTCCAAATTTAGAAGTATGGCCTCATTTTGAATTTGTCCAATGTTATGATATAATATTTTGGATGTGTGCCGACGTTATTCATATTTTGAATTTTTTTTGAGCCTGTTCAAAAATATTCAATGCATCGTCAATATTCTTTTTAGATAGCCATGCTGTGACTGAGATTCTTAACCTAGCTTTGTTTTTTGGCACTGTTGGATATCTAATTGGCTGCGCAAACACTCCCTTTTTAAGAAGGAATTTTCCAAAATCCATGGCTATTTTTTCATTGCCAATAACTATGGGAATTATGTGTGTCTTTGAATTAATTTGATATCCTAATTGCTTCAACCCGTTTGTCAAGATGCTAGTGTTTCTTGCTAGCTTCTTTCTTTGTTTCTCTCTGTTGATTTGCATTCTGTTTAATGAATACTGAATTAAAAACGATGGAAGTGCAGATGTGTATATGAATGATTTTGATTTATTTATGCACAAATCTATTACATTGTTTTGTGATGAAACATATCCTCCAAAAGATCCTAGCCCTTTACTAAGGCTGCTGATATATATGTCGATTTTTTTTGTAACATTAAAATGATTTGGAGTCCCCCTCCCATCTGTTCCAACTGTAAAATCTCCATGTGCATCATCTAACACTGTGATTGCATTTGATCTTTCTGACACATCCGTAATTTCCTTTAACTTTGAAAAGTCTCCATCCATGCTGAAAATCCCCTCTGTGATGATTAATTTATTTTTGCCGTGTTGATTGAGTTTTTTTGTCAAGTCTTCAATATCGTTATGTTTGTAAACTAAAATTTTTGCACCTGAAAGCCTACATGATTCTATTATGCTTGCATGATTTAATTCATCACTTAAAATCAAATCTCCTTTTTTTGCAATTGTTGTAATTACCCCTAAATTTGCCATGTATCCTGTTGGATAAACTAAACTTGCTTGTTTTGATTTATGTTTTGAAAGTTTATCTTCTAATTTTTTATATATCTCATCGTTTCCTGAAACTAATCTTGAACTTGATTGCATCTGATTTATTTTTATTTTTGTAATTGGTATGCCTAAATAATCATTTGAGCAAAGATTCAGCAGTCTTTTATTTTTTATTGTTATGTATGCATTATTCACTTTAACGTCTCTTAATTTCCTGTACAGGTTATTTTCTTTAATTTGCTCTAATTCCACATCTACAAAATTTAATTTATTGCTCACTTTCAAATTGAAATCAGTCATGCGTAAATTCTTTTCTCATTGTTGTTATTTTATTAATTTTTGTGATGTTACGCATGTTATTGGTTTTGAATTTTTAGTGTTGTTTAATTATAACACACTGTCTTTTATATCATAAATTTTTGTAATACTATTGGCTTGATTACACCTATTGAACAAATCATGGAGGATCAAAGGAATATAGTTGAATTGCAATTATCTATTAAAAAATTAAAATTTCAAAGAATGAATTTTTGTAATACTATTGGCTTGATTACACCTATTGAACAAATCATGGAGGATCAAAGGAATATAGTTGAATTGCAATTATCTATTAAAAAATTAAAATTTCAAAGAATAAAAAAACCATCAGTTCAAGTTTGTTTATGATAATTCAATCTGTGTTATTTTTATAATTTCATTTTCATCGTAAAAATAACGTTTAGTTTCTAAACAGTTTGAACATACAAACCAAATAGGAGTGTAATTACTTTTTTTTGCTCCTTTGTAAACTATTTTGTATTCTGGCAAATGCTTTTCATCACAAATATTCATTCTTTAGCCCCCTGCATTAATTTTATTCTGTAAAGAAATTTGTCTGTTGAATGCAATAAATCATTCATTTCTGATTCAATATTGTTTTTGTATGTCTGATTTTTTATTTTCACGATAAATTCACTTGTTAATTCTATTAGGTGTTTTATTTCATAATTTGTAATTGCTATGTGATTAGTATCTTGGAATTGATCGTATATCGTATTGCTCAATATAGTGAATCCCCCTTTTCCCATGATAAATCAAATAGCGAACTCATCATGTCTACAAGAGTTTCAGAGTCAGACCACCATGCAAATGTTTGTCGTGTTGCATGATTAGCGTTTCTCATAAAAATTAAAATTTCTTTTGCGTCATTAATGATAAAACATTTTTTATCTGAATCTGATGTGATGGCTCGTATTTTCTTTGAATCTATCTCGGAAATAAACTCTGGAGTCTTACTTAAAGGAGAGATTACCATTTGTAGTTCAGATGATGATTCGTCTATCCAATCAAATACATCTGAATGATATAATCTTAAAACATCCGGTATGCTGCCGTAAATTTTAATCGAATCGGTGCTAGTCTCGGTCATTTCTTTTATTTTATTAATTATTGGTCCCATGCCATGTAGCAACTGCATTTTTTCTGATTTTGATTCGTCAGTTTCAACTACAAAAAATGGAACCTCTTTCCAGAGCTTTGAAAGCGATTCTTCTTTTCCAGCAAGTGTGTTGATTCTCTGTTGTTCTTGTTTTACTAACGTTTCAATTGCCTGTTTCATCTCCATTGCAGAATATTTTGTAGGGTGGACAAGCTCAGCTGTTACCAACCCCATATTTTGTAGAGAATTCACAAGATGGTATGTTTCTGTTCTTGGCATCTGCAATGCTTTTGCAATCTCTGAAGCAGATTTTGAACCATACTTTCCAAGATAGATGAAGACTTTGCTTTGGTTTGCAGTTAACCCAAAACTGATCAGTTCATTTTTGATTCTTTCAAGCGTAATTTTATGTTTATACAGTTCGGTTTCTGAGTCATTGTCAAAAAGTGTTATCTCATGTGTTGTGCTCATGTCTTCATTTACTCAATAATGTTTTTCTTAATAGGCACAGTGGATATTTCTTCAATCTACGTGTTCTATTTTGGAACTAATTAGCCGATCTGCGGTGCCAATTTAACTCGTAATTAATTTTTTTAAAACTTGTATGTGTAATTTTTTGCGTTAAAATTAATTTTTGTTTGAACATTATCTGCAATCATCATAAAAATTTCCCAGATATGGGAATCAATGATTATGCAGTTACAAAATCATCTGTAAAAAATTTGTCAAGCCTCTAATCCGATTTTTTTTATCATGTTGAAATCTTTTTCAGATTCGTTTCCACCCATTGTAAGATATCCTGATGTGATTATTCCGTTTGCACCGCTTTGCAATAGTTGCTCTCCTGAATCAGTAAGATTCGTTTCTCTTCCTCCAGAAATTTTTATCACCGATTCTGGTAATAGAAATCGTATTACAGAAAACATTCTTACAATTTCAGAATTTTCTAATTTTACTTGTAGCTCTAATGGTGTTCCAGGCACAGGTACTAGTATATTTATTGTAACTTCTTCAGGATAAAGCGCAGCTAATTCATTGGCTAATTCTATTCTTTGTTTTCTTGTCTCCCCTAAACCGATTATTCCACCTGTACATAATTCTAATCCTGCGTTGCGAACGATTTGCAATGTTTTTAGTCTGTCGTCATATGTGTGGGTAGTGCATATCTCTGAAAATTTTGATTTTGATGTTTCTAAATTATGATTATATCTTTTCACGTTAAGTTCTTTGAGTTTTTTTGCTTGCTCTGGTGTAAGAAAACCTAGGCTGCATTCTACATTAATGCCTACCTTGTCATTGATCTCTTTTATGATGTTGCAAACTTTGTCAAAATCTCGTGTGGATGGTTCTCTCCATGCAGCTACAAGGCAGTATGATTCTGCCCCTTCGTCTTTTGCTTTTTTTGCTTTGATTACCACTTCTTCTGCTGATGGTAGTTGATAGGTTTCAATTCCCGTATCAAAAAATGCAGACTGTCCACAAAAGGAACAATCCTCACTACAAGCATTTTTTTTAATATTGTTTAATTGTTCGACATCTACTTTCTTTCCATTAAAATCTCTAGTTATCTGATTTGCAGCTTTAGCTAGATCTGGAACATTTTCATCTGGTATGTTGAATAGTTTTTCAGCATCTTGACTTGTTATTCCAATGCCTGAAAATACGTTTTCTTGACATTCTCTGATAAATTCCAAGACATTATTCATGATATTTCACTATGAATTCTATTAAAAAAGATTAGTGAGTTAAAAATTGACTTTTCATGCGTGATTATGTGGTCATTTGTATATTTTTTCTTGTATCATTGAAAATTGAAATTAAATTTTCTTGATGTTGTTGTGTTTACTATGTCGTTTTATTTTCTGCTGATTTTATTGTGTCCATGGTTCTGTTTAGCAAGAAATCTAACTCTTCTTCAGATATTGCTAGTGGTGGTACAAGCATGATTATGTTTCCAAGCGTACGAAGATAAATTCCATGTTTTCTGCCTTCCTCAAAAAATATTTTGTTTATTGATTTTTTTGGGTTAATCGGAGTTTTATTTTTTTTATCCTTGACTAATTCTATTCCCATGAGCATTCCTTTATGTCTGATATCCCCAACTGTCTTTATTTCTAATATTTTGTCATAGTACTCTTCAAAAATTTTTGATGTTTTTTGAATTTTTTTAATTAAATTATTTTTTTTATATAATTTCAGATTTTCATTTGCAACAGCTGCAGATATTGGATTACCTGTGTATGTATGTCCATGAAACAGATGCTTCCAATCATTGAATTGGCCTAGAAACGAATCATAGATTTTTTTATTTGCTAAAGTTGCAGCCATTGTTAGATAGCCTCCTGTTAACATTTTTCCAAAAGATACTATGTCTGGAATACTTTTTTGTTCCGTATATTGAACCATAGACCCTAATCGTCCAAAACCGGTTGCTATCTCATCTAATACTAACAATATGTTGTATTTTTTACATAACTTGCTTATCTTCGTCTGAAATCCTTTTGGAAATATAATAACTCCACCTGCTACCTGTGCTCCGCTTTCCATAACAAATGAAGCAATTTTGTCATCATTGGAAAATTTCTTTTCAACTTTATCTAGACAATAATTTTGATAATCTAAATAGTCATATCCTTTAGGAATTCTGTATTTGTTTGGTACTGGAATTTGTATTGTTGGAAATAATTGTTTTTTAAATTTACCAAAAAATTCTGGCACATAACCCACAGCCATTGCTCCAAACGTGTCCCCATGATAGCCGTTTTCTAACGTTGCAATTTTTGTCTTTTTTGTTTCTCCTATGTTATTCCAATATTGTAATGCCATCTTTATTGCAATCTCCATTGCCGAAGATCCGTTGTCGGAATAAAACACCTTGTGCATCCCTGGAGATATTTTTATCAAACTCTTTGCTAGTCTCTCTGCAGGTTCATTTGTTAGGTTAAACATCGAAGAGTGTTGAAGTTTTTTACATTGTCTAGATATTGCATTAGTTAATTCTGGTTTTGAGTGACCCCAGACATTACACCACATTGATCCAACCGCATCAAAATAATTATTTCCATCAGAATCAATTAGATACATCCCTTTGGATTTTACGATTTCGTTAAATGAATCCCATTCTTTCATCTGAGTGTTAGGATGCCAAACAAAGCTTTTCTTTTTCAAACGATTTCTATAGTTAATTTGAACTTAATAATTAAACTATGATGCCATGAATTATGTTTCTTAAATACAGAAAACTATGAATAATATTTTTAATGAGATTTTGGTAATTCTGATTTTTGATGTTTTTTACTAATTATTGCTATTTAGATTCTTCATTATTTTCATTTTGTTCTGCATTGTTTGCTTTATCTCGGACTTTTTTCATAATGCAATACTTGCTCAGACTATTTAGTAATCCCATGATTTTTTTATCGCATGTCTAAACTTAAAGTTTTGTCATAAATATTTAGAACCCATTCATGCCTATTTTTTGATGTGTCATGTTTATGTTTTTAAAATTTATTCCTAGGTTGTTTTTGTACCTTACAGTGCCAGAGTGCATTCTCTATGAACAAGATCTGTTAAACTAGTGTGGAAAATAGATAGATGACACGTATTTTGATCTTTTAACAAATAATCTTGATGATTATTGCCATCTTCATTCCTTGTATCGCTTCTTTCTAAGTCAAAAATCCGATGTTACTACAAGTCCTTTTGAGAAATGTTATATTTTGGATTTTCTGGAAGCGTTATTGTAAAAATTGTTGGAGGTGATGTCACAGTTATCATCCCACCATGTGCCTCTATGATCGACTTTACACTTGCCAATCCAAGTCCCGTTCCTTGTTGTTTTGTAGTAAATAATGGCTCAAATATTTTTTCCATGTTCTCTTTTGGTATGCCTTCTCCAGAATCTTCAAATTCTATGATCAGATTGTTTTTTTCACTTTTTGCCCGTATGACTATGCTTCCGCCATTTTTACCGATTGCATCGACTGAATTTGATAGTAGATTTCCAAATGCAGCTTCTAACTGGATTTTACTTGCCATCAACGAAAAATCATGTTTTGGTAATGTGACTTTGATGTTTTTTGGAACATTTGCATTTGTGATTGATTCATGTAATATTTGTAACAGTGAAACTAGTTTTAGATCAAGAGGGATAGTCTTAACAAAACCTAGAACCTGATTTATTTGATGATTGATTCTATATATTGCATCATTAAGAATTGGAATGTATTCATCTAATTTTGGATCCAGCTTTTTGTTAATTCTTGACTCAATGGAGTCAACTGTGAGCTTGATCAGACCAAGCGGATTTCTCAAGTCATGAGATATTCTTGAAGTCAGCTCACCAATGGT
The DNA here is from genome assembly GCF_000220175.1 of Nitrosarchaeum koreense MY1. Classification (NCBI taxonomy): domain Archaea; kingdom Thermoproteati; phylum Nitrososphaerota; class Nitrososphaeria; order Nitrosopumilales; family Nitrosopumilaceae; genus Nitrosarchaeum; species Nitrosarchaeum koreense. Next base: position 718,659 of record NZ_AFPU01000001.1, read on the forward strand.
GGAAAGTTTTTCTTTTTTTATCAGGTCATTTTGAGCCTGAATTATCAATCTTGTTTGGTTTTTTGTCTTTTCAAACAATATTGCTACTAACAATACGATAATTCCAATTACCGTAATCAATATTGGAAGTACAACGTCAAAAAAATAATAAAGTGATTTTGCAGATTTGGCGCCATTTACCAGAATTGATTCCGAGTAATCAGTTGTGTGCTTACCTCCCAGTTCCACCTGAGATCCTCTCACCCCATCATCTACAAAATAATCGTCCCACTCTTTAGAAAAAGTTACAACTATGCCAGTCACCGGCTCGACTGACACCATGCATTTTCCATCTGAGAGTATCTTTTTTGATGGAAATTGTGGAAAAGCAGAAGACACATCGGTACCAGTGTATTTGCATGAAAAATCATATACCTCAAGATCATCTATCTTGTTTGTTTTTTCAAATACAAATGTTGCAGATGTAAAGATCATTGGATGAAAGAATTCATAGTTTTGTTTTTGTACGTTTGGTGGAAAAGCAAAATACTCGTCTGACTGCGTGTGTTTTCGAGTATTTCTGTCAACAAAAAAAGTCTGCTCATTGTTAAAAACTACACTGTTTGTTGTCGGGTCTATTCCAACAATGGTAGCCTTGATTTCTAATATGTCGTTATTCACATCTACAACATACTGTCGCAGAGTTTCTCGGATCAAAAATGTGTCTGATAATTCTCCACCAATGCTTTCAAGTATACGATCTTCTCCCTCATGTTCGGAGATCAATTCATAGGTTAAAGGAAGTTTTTTTATTTCATATACTGATAGTTCGTATATCCCAATAACTGATACAATAATGAAAAATCCTACAACAAGTTTTGACTTGTAACTGAAATTCATACAGTTTTCAGCAAGTCTTGCTTATAAAAAATGAATCCACCCTGTCCTGCTGGTGACAAACTCTTGTTTATATAATAATACAAATGGCTACATTTATGATCAATTGCATTGTAATTGATGATGACTATAACATCACAAAGGTATTTTCAGATGTTTTAGAAATTATGGGGTTGAACATTTTAGCGTGTGGGTATAACGGCAAAGAGGCAGCTGAATTATATGAAAAGCATTGCCCTGATCTTGTCTTTACAGACATAATGATGCCAGGATATGACGGATTTTATGGCATTGAAAAAATTAAAAAATTTGATCCTGATGCTAAGATTGTTGCAATAACTGCTGATGTATCACATGAAACTTATCAGAAACTAGAAGACCTTAACGTTACAGCAATAATTTGCAAACCATTTGATCAAAGCGAGATAAAAAAAGTATTGATGGAAAAATACCAAATTAATACCAGATGACCCGATTTTAGAATACATATAATGAAATCTAGAATTGCATGAATCTAGGAAATGATTTTTATAAATTCTATATTTTTAAGTATTTTATTTTTGATAACGTTATGATTCAATTTGAAAAAATATTGGCTTAATTTTAGAATAGCATTTTAGAAAATCGTCTATGTAGTTTAAAAGGGATGAAATTCTAATATTTTTTAAATTGTTCACAAATATTCTTGTTCCATTTGATCTCTCAAATCAATCCATTCATGCATTTAAAACTGCACTAGACATTGCAAAGAAATACAATTCCAGAATCACTCTTCTGACATGTCTTGAGGGAGATGCATGGCATCACAAGTTTTATGATTCTAGTGCAGATGATGAGATTATTAAAAAACAGAAAAAGGCAATACTTGCTCATATTGCCAAGGTAGAACCACTAGCAAAAAAAGCAAACATATCAATGAAATCTCAGATTTTAAAATCCATGTCAGTTGTTAAAGATATTGTTGCATATGCGAAATCTCGAAAAATAGATTTGATAGTAATGAGTTCTCATGGAAGAACTGGAGTGGATAAATTAATTCTTGGCAGTGTTGCAAATGGTGTTGCACAGAAATCTAGCTGTCCAGTGTTGATAATAAAATAAATTTGAAAGAAGGATTCATTGCAAAGGAAATGATTAAACTTGCAAAAAAATAACAATGTACTTTTAGTTTACCTACTTGCACTTAATAGTATAAATCATGAAGATTTGTGAGGTCTCCAAACAATGAATAAAACATTTGTAATGTTGAACATTGCATTAATTTTTGTATCGTTATTGACAGTATTTGCAGATCAATTGGCCTATGCTGTGCCAACATTTGTAGGAAAAGGAGGCATATCTGACTCTGGAGGTGCTATTACCCCATCACTTCCAACCGGAATACAAAGTGGGGATGTTTTGATACTTGTTGTTGAAACAGCAAATCAACCAATAACCATTACTAATGATGGCTCTGCTGGACCTTGGACTCAATTAACAAGTTCTCCTCAAGGTACTGGAACTGCTGCACAAGCTGATGCAACTCGAATTACTGTGTGGTATGCAACTTATGGTGGTTCTGGAACTACTGGACCAAGACTCTCTGATTCTGGCAATCATCAAATTGCTGAAGTTTTTGCATTTCGCAACGTTGATCCAGATAATCCTATTGGAGTAAATATTGGGAGTATAGAATCTACAGCCGATACAAGTGCTTCTATTCCAGGTGCAACTACAACCAAAGCTGATTCTCTAGTGGTGGCAATAATGGGAACTGCTCTACCTGATGCTAATGGTTCAACGCAGTATTCAGGACAATCAAATCCTGATCTAAGTGATATTACAGAAATTGAAGACATTACAAGAAACTCTGGAAACGGTGGTGGAATTTCTGTAACAACGGGAATAAAAACAACAATAGGATCGTACGGTCCAACTTCAGTTACTACTGCTGTTAACACTGAAAAAGCCATGATAAGTTTAGCATTGAGCCCTAAAATTTCTGTTGCCCCAACATTATCCGTTTCTCAACCTGACGGTGTGGGAGATACTATATCTGTTGGAGATTCTTACACTATCACTTACACATTATCTGATCCAGATGATGTTGTGACAGCTTCATTTTATTATGATATAAACAATAGCGGATTAGATGGAACAGCGATTTCAGGTACATGTGCTACAGCAGTAGAGGGCAGTGATGTTACATGTACGTGGGATACTACCGGTATGAGTTTGGGAAATTATTATGTATACGGTATAACTAATGATGGAACTAATCCATCTGTTAGCGCATATTCTACAGGACAGATTACAATTACGGTTCCATCTACAACTAGGTTATATTTTTCAGCATCTACCACACCTAGCGTAAATCCAAATTTTGACAGTTGGGGTTATACGGCAGAAGCAGGACGTTATGCATTATTATCTGCAAAAGGAGTAAGCGGTGAATCATTAGTGCTTGGAACACGAATAGGACCATCTGCTACTGGAGTGACCCAACTGGATAGACAATATGTTTCAGAACCGATGAATGCGGGACAGGTATTCACAAGCGGTAATACTTTTCTAAAAGCACAACTTCAATGCAGAGAATTTAACAATGGAGATAACACTCGTTCAGGACTATCTGTACGTATTGTAAGTCAGGATGGAACTACAACCCGAGCAACATTATTGACAATAGATAATTATGGACTAGCGACAGGTGAATTTAGAAACAATAACGTTTTAAGAAATGCGGCATATGCTGATGGCGATACAGTTACTGCATCATATACAACAGTATCTGGAGATAGATTGGTAGTTGAGATAGGATATACAGATAATGCAGGATCAACTGTAGAAGGACAGTGTAGGTATGGAGCGCCAACAGGTACGGACCTACCAGAAGACGAAACAACTACCATATCTACTAACGTGCCATGGGTTGAATTTTCAAATACTATAACATTCAGAACTGGTCCAGATCAAGGATCTGAAATACCACAAGATACATCTACTGGTACAAAAACACAAAGACGTCCGCCACAAATCTCTGGGATTGGGCTTTATAGCATAACTTCTTCTAATAGCGAAAATTCTTACTCTAAAATAATCCAAGATGATAGTAATCAACAATTACGGTTTGAATATTTTTTTCCTTATAGCATAAACAGTGATCTTACAGACCAAAAAAACTATGGAGAGTATTTCGGATATGACAAATATGGCGGATACATTCCATTTTCCAAACGTTCAGATGCAGTATTATATTCTACAAAAATAAATGAACCCACACAGATTCAAGTTAGAATAGATGATGAGTATGCAAGTACTAAGATTGAACATGTGTCTTTATTTATTGTAGGTAATGGACAAAAATCCGAATCGTATTCTGTGGAATTAATTTTTGACAAGGGTAAGACAATACAGATTAAAGATCCTCAAAATTTTATCAAAGATGTCAAAGTAAATGACTTTTTAGAAGATGTCAGTTATTGGGTAAACTTTGATCTAGTTTTTCAAAAAGAGATTAGATTGTCAGATATTCTAATAGAGACATGGCACGAGGGAAGAAATCCTGCTTATGCGTTGTTTATAGGTTCTATAAAAGCAATAGAGAACATGACCCCTCCTATAAGTAATACAACTCTTCTTACAGCAAAAATAGAGATAACTCATGATACTTCATCTCCAATATGCAAAGCAAGCAATACTTGTTTTGTTCCAAATAATGTAACCATTCTAAAAAACGGAATTGTCACATGGCATAATCCTGATTCATTTATACATGATATCACAAGTGGAACGCCAAATAATCCGGACAATAGGTTTGACCTTCATGTGATGCCAGGAGAGACAAAACAAAAATCATTTAATACACCTGGCATCTACAAATATTTCTGTTCGTTACATCCTTGGGCTACAGGAAGCATTACAGTGGTAGACTCACAACAAAATACCATCAAAGAGTATGACGAAACAAAACCGCCAATAATAATCGCATCGGTAACTCCAAAAGGTTCTGTAATGATAGAACAGAATCAAGATGTCATTAAAAATACAAAAGACATGAAAGTGGAAATTTCAGGAAACATACAAGAAGGCAGTTCAAATTCAGTCACAATTACAATAATTCGTCCTGATGGAACAAGTGATGATCTACGAGTACTTACTAATGATAGAGGATACTACTTCATCCCTACAAATTTGAACAAAAAATGGCTTGAAGGTGACTATGTCATAATTACAAAATACAACGATGTAGAGATAGGACAGATAAAATTTACGGTTAAACAAAATGAGTAAAACTTCAATTATGCTAAATATTGATTATTTTCATTAAAAATTCTGAAATAGGCCGGTTCATATAGTCACAAAATTGAACTATATTGGTCTTATTTTTGGTTCAACAAATTATCAATACTGCTACCACTTGTGGTCGTTGCGGAAAAAAGGGAATGATGACAGACAATGTAACGGGAGAAAGATTTTGCGGAAAATGTGGATATGTAATTACCGAAATACTGTCAGATTCTGGTCCTGAATGGAGATCTTTTTCAAAAGAAGGTGGAACAGATCCGACTAGAACTGGTGCACCAACATCTCTTACCATTCATGATAGAGGACTTGCAACAATTATCAATCCAATAAACAGAGACTCTTCTGGAAAACCACTTACATCATCAATGAAAAGTACAATTGAGCGATTAAGAACATGGGATAGTCGAAGTAAAGTCCACGAATCAGCAGATAGAAATCTCAGACAAGCATTAAGCGAACTATCTAGATTAAAGGACAAACTCTCGCTTTCTGATGCTGTAATTGAAAAAGCTGCTTACATTTACAGAAAAGCATTGGAGAAAGGATTGGTGAGAGGACGTTCAATCTCAGCACTGATTGCTTCTGCACTTTATGCAGCATGTAGAGATACCGAAACTCCTAGAACTCTAAAAGATGTTTCTGATGCGGGAAATATTAAGAAAAAAGATATTGCAAGATGTTATCGATTATTACATCGAGAATTAGATCTAAAGATGCCTGTAGTTGACCCAATTCAATGTGTTGCAAGAATTGCAAGTAAGCTTGGAATTTCAGAAAAGACAAAACGATTTGCTGTCAAAGTTCTAAAAACAGCACAAGAACATGAGGAATCCGCAGGAAAAGATCCAATGGGTCTTGCCGCTGCAGCACTATACTTGTCATGTGTAAATAACTGTGAAAATATGACTCAGCGTGATATTGCCGAAGCTGCAAGTGTAACTGAAGTAACAATAAGAAATAGATACAAGGGTTTAAGATTAGACCAAACTGATCTATGATATAGAGTAGAATATGACAGAAACAAAACCGTTAATCGCAATAGTTAATGTCGTAGCCTCTGCAACAATTGATCAAAAACTAGACCTTGTAGATATTACAAAAAAATTTCCAGATGTGGAATATCATCCAGAACAATTTCCAGGCGCCGTCTTTAGACTCAAAAATCCAAAAACAGCGACACTTCTTTTTAGTTCTGGCAAAATGGTCTGTACTGGTGCAAAGTCACAAGAGTTGGCCGAAGATGCTGTGTCCAAAGTCGTTGAAATATTGAGAAAGGGTAAAATCAAAATTAAAAACGATGCTACAGTTACAATACAAAATATTGTTTCATCAATTAATCTTGGAGGAAGAGTAAATCTAGAACAAGCTGCAAGAACATTACCTAGAAGCATGTATGAACCAGAACAATTTCCAGGATTGATTCATAGAATGCTTGATCCAAAAACTGTGATTCTGATTTTTGCTTCAGGTAAATTAGTCTGTGTTGGTGCTAAACTTGAAAAAGACATACACCGTTCTGTACATCAAATTCATAGCATGCTTGAAGAGAAAAATTTAATGGTTTATTCATAATTGACTAAACTATTGCCAGAATCTCTTTTTATTACAGGAACTGATACTGATGTAGGCAAAACTTATGTTGCTGCAGGTCTTGTTGTCACACTTCGTAAGATGGGAATAGATGTTGGTGTAATGAAGCCATTTGCAGCAGGGATTCCTCAAAGAAAGGGATTCAAATCTGAAGATATAGAAATTTTAGCTACTGCAGCTCAAGTAACTGATCCTGAATTACTTTTGAATCCACAATTTTTTCCAATAATGGCATCACCTTATACAGCATTAAAAAATTTAAAAATCAAACCAAACATTCCACTAATCTTAAAACAATTTAAAAAATTATCAAAACTTCATTCAATGTTACTTGTTGAAGGGATGGGTGGAGTGATGACTCCTATACTTCAGAATTATTTTGTCAGCAATTTGATAAAAGATATGAAATTACCCACAATTATTGTCACTAGAACAAGAGTAGGTGCCATCAATCACGCAATAATGACCTGTAAGATGTGTGAAAAATATAAAATTCCAATTAAGGGAATTATAATAAACAATTTCGATGTTGATGGATATCATGTTAAGGAATTAAAACGAGATTTGGAAAATTTAACTCGTGTATCTGTATTGGGCTCTGTTCCATTCATTGATGATATGAGTGATAATTCACTTTATAGAATATTTAAAAAAAATATTGATATGAAATCTTTACTGAATTAAATTTCAGATACGTAGTATTTTGAATTTATTTTGCCCTTGAACATTTATGAACTGTCCAATATCTACAATTATTTTTAAAAATGATGGATTATTCTTTTCAATGACGTATGTGTTGTTTTGAAAATCTATTTTCTTTGAAAGCACCAACCAAATATTTTTGTTGTTTGGTTGTATTTTTTTTAGACTGTCAAGTTTTTGCTTAATTTCGTTGACATCCATGGTTTTTGGTATGTGAATTATTAGAGCTTTATCTGGATCATTTTCTAGCGTTTTTAAATTTGGTACTACTATGTCTATCTCGACACCTTTGTGTTTTATCTTTCTTTGACTTGGAATCAATGCGTTTGTCAATAGATAATGCAGTAATCCTGTTGCAAATGTTGCTATGCTCTCTTCTTTTTCTCCCATCAAAATTACTTTGTCAAAACAATTTTCTAAAACATCATTGATCAATTCTGGAAATTTTGATTGTGATGTTACCTCTTGAATTTTTTTAGATTCTAAATACTCAAACAGATACTCTTTGATTGGATTTGACTCTTCGGACATTTGTTTATTCGTTGAATATGTATCGTCTTTCACCCCTTGATTCTGTAGTGGTGTTGACATCTACTAAGATGAACTCTCTTTTTGTACGAAGTATTGATTCTTCTGGGGAAAGCTTGTTTTCATGTAATGTTTCATACTCGTCTAGTGTGAGTCTTCGCCTTGGTGCAAGCTCTGCTTCCAAGTTCATGTTTTTGACAATTTCTTCGTATTGTGGTTGAATTGTACCGCTAAACACCATGGCACTACTTCCACTACCATATGACCCAAACCCGAAACGTTTTCCATTCAAATCAATTCCCTTTTGATATTCAAATTCAAGACAACTTCTAAATCCCAAATATAACGATGCAGTATAGAGATTTCCAATCATCTTTGATGCCACTAATGAGCTTGCCAATTTTGCTTCATAGATTTCTTGAAACTCTCGTGTTTTTGTAAATGCTTTTGTAAACTCGTGATCTTTTGCCATGAACTCTTCATCTCCTAATACTGATTCAATTGTTCCACGCGGATCTTTTGGAATTGGCTCTTGTATCCCTATCTCTTGAATTATTTTTTTCCATCTTGGAAGTTGGCGCCACTCATGTCTTACCAAATATGCAAGAGCTTTTTTGCCCATGTTGCTGTATGGTAAGTGCATGTTAAGATAATCCATATGATCTAAAATTGTCTCTCCTGGTTCTAGCTTCATTAGCCCTGATGATATTGCTTTTTTCTTGTAAGTTTCAAGTGCCTTTCTTACCTGAATCATGTATAGAAGATTGGAATATTGACCGTGTACGATTGGTGTCTCTTTTCCAAATGGTCTGTAAAAATCATATTCGTCTTTAATTGATGTAGCTGTTACTTTAGGATCAAATGATAATAATCGTGGTTCATCATTGAGTAGCATCACAACTGCCCCAGCTCCTTGTGTCATTTCGCCACTTGAACCCATATCGTATTTTGCAATGTCTGAAACAACTACTAGTGCATGCTTTCCTTCTGCTTCTCCTGCTCTAATCCAATTTGTATTATCATAAAGTGCATACGACCCGCTTACACAAGCAAATTTTGTTTCTACTCCACCACAATGCTCAAACGCCCCTTGACCATAAACCTGCTCTAGCATGCCAATGACATAAGAGTTCATTGCTTTTGATTCATCAAACGAAGATTCCGTGGACACATACAGTCTTCCAATATCTTCTGGTGAAAGCTTGTTTTTTTGCATAATTTGTAAGCATGCATTTGCTGCAAGACATGCTGGGTCTTGGTTTGTATCCACTATTGCCATTTGAGATACCCCCAATCCTTTCTGGAGTTTTTCAGGGTCTAGACCTCTGGCTTTTGCAAAATCTGCTGCATCTATGTATAGCCGTGGTATGTAAATTGCAATATCGTCTATTCCAGCTGCCATGTAGCTTGCCTCCTTCTGTACTCATATAAGGATATTGAGCTAATTCTATCTTACTACTTAGGGAATTTTTATAAATTTTTATATACTTTTTACAAATTGATCGATGATTTTTCTATTTTTCCAACTCTGAATTGAAAATTCTCTCAAAAACATCATAGGGTTGAGCTCCGCCAATCTTTGTCACCTTGTTATCTGGTCCAATGACAAAAAATGCAGGAGTTCCAGTTAATCCCAGGTCTTTAGCGTCCTGATTGCTATTTGTTATTACTGAGGTGTGTTTTGACTCTATCATGCATTTGGAGAACATATCGATATCCAATCCGACATCTCTTGCAAACTCAAGCAGGTTTTCAGATGAGGCCCATCCGTTATTCTCTCCTTTCCAATTGTTGTATAACGTATCATGATATTCCCAAAACATCTCTTGTTCATCAGCGCAGTGAGCTGCATGAGCTGCAGAGACTGAATCTGGACCAATTATTGTATAATCTTTGAAGATTACTTTGACTTTTCCTGTTTCGACATAGTTTTTGAATAGCTCGGGCTCTGTCTTATGGAAAAACTGATTGCAGTAAAAACACTGATAATCGCCAAATTCTATCAATGTTACTGGGGCATTGGGATTGCCTAGAATTGGTGAACCGTTCTCAAAAAATGTTGCACTTGTAATCTGTGCAGGTCCTGACTCTTCGATTACAGGAGTGGGTGCAATTTCTAACTCTGATTCATTATTTGATAAGTTAAATGCTAAAAACATTGCAATTATTGCAACAGACGCAATTCCAGCCCCTATTGCCAAAGATGGGATATGAATCATGAAAAATTATCAATTTTTACGACATTTAGTCTTTTGTACCCTTGATTTAAAACCGCATCTTGGTGAATGCTTTTGAACAATTTTTTCAACATGTTAAATGAATTATTAATAACATAGATGATTATTCAAATGATTAATCAGGGTAATTCATGAGTTCTAAAAACGATGTTTTGATTATTGAAGATAGTCCAGCAATAGGAATGTTGTTGAAAAACTATCTTGAAAAATTAGGATATACTCAAATTCACATTTGTTCAAATGGTGCAAGTGGCATCATGACATTCAAAGATCTGATATCAAATAAGAAAGATCCAATTGTTTTGCTTGATTACATGCTTCCAGATACTGATGCACGTTCTGTTTTAACTCAGATGTTTGAAGTAAAACCAGACATCCGAGTTCTATTGGCAACAGCTACTGAGGAAGATGATGAAGGTGTTAAAGACTTGATTCGATTAGGTGCATATCAGTATTTACAAAAGCCAATTCGTTTTGAACACATAAAATCTGCATTTGAAACCATTGAAGAAGAAGATAATTTTTTCAAAAAAGAATCATCTCAAATCGATATGATGTCAAAACAAATTGAAGATCTTGAAAGTAAGATTCGTTATCGCGTTGACATGGTACTTCAATCAACTTCTAACTTTAGTCTTAGTTTCTTACAAAATTTATTTAATGATTCAAATGAATACATTTCCACATATCTAAAAGAATTAGAAGAAAATGGAAAGATTACCCGTCTATCGGACAAAAAAGAAATTGCTTGTAATCAATGCGATTCTACATCAATTACTCAGATTTTCTACTGTCCTTCTTGTAAGAGTTCAAAATTTAGATCAGGCAAACTCATCGAACATTACGAATGTGGAAATATTTCAGAAGACAATACTTATGTAAACGATCTATGTCCCAGCTGTAAAAAATTAATCAAGGCATTAGGTGTAGATTACCGTGTGATGAAAAATCATTACATATGCAATGATTGCTCAAATTTCTTTCCACAACTATCAACGGATTATGTTTGTTTAAAATGCCAAAATAAATTCAGTCTAGATGAATGTAGATGGAAAAATAGCCCGTTTTATAAAACAACTTCCATGTAATTTGAAATTAGTGTTTATTACATATACCTAAACTATCGAGGAACTACTATTGTTCTTGATGTGAGATTGTTTATTGCATTTTCTAATTCTATGTCTGTGATTTTTCCTTGTTCATGCCAAACGTAAACATGTTTAATCCATGCTGGATATTTTTCAAATAAAGATTCTTGAGGGATGTCTGTTAATGATACAACTTTGATGTTGTTTTCCTTTAGAGTGATGATTAGTTCTTTTAGTAGTTTCATTTTGTCTTCGTTTATTTGATTTTTAAACTCACCATCACGTATTGCAAAGTCAGAAGGTTGCGTACTAATTAATGCATATCCGTATTTTTTTTGCTGGTCTTTTATTTTTAATAACATTTTTTCAATAATTGTACCTTGAAGAAATGGATCATCATCTAAAAGATTTGGCAAGTATGACGTCTCAGGAATATGACGTGGGTAAGACTTGACATTTAGCGTATCGGTTGTAATCATTGTACTAACATATGCTATGTTGTTTTGTTTTGATGCACTTATTGTGTAATTGTTGAATTTACCAAATGGTGCTGAAAATATTTCGGATTGTATCCCTAACTTTTTAGATATTTGGTTGTTTGTTTGCTCAATGCTAGATGATTGCTCTTCTGTTTCATACAGTGAATGATCTACCAACTCCCAACCTCTAACTGCTACATCTATTTTCTTGTCTTGAATTTGTTGCTTTAAAAAATCAACAGTCTTAATATCACTTCCAAAAAATTTACCAATAATACTTGTTGTTACTGGAACATTATTTTCTGAAAATGTGTTTATCAAATTATTTTGTACGTCATTTAACCAGAAATCTTGTACGTTGTCAATTTTAAATGCAACACAGTTGCAATTTACATTCTCATCTGTATTTGTCTGGTTTTTTATAATCTTCTCAAAAATTACCGAAGCATATTCATCTATTTTCCCTACAGGTAGCAAGGAATATCCTTTGGATTTTAGTGTTGAAATCACTACTTTTAATTCCTCAAATTTGGTTTGATTTACTTCATTTGTGTATGCTCCGTTGTCATAATTTGAAAACTCGTATGGATGCATCATTACTACAGCATAACCATAATCGAAAAGGCTGTCATCTATCGATTCTAATATTTTTTCCTTTGAATTGTGATTCCAATACGATGTGACTGGATCTAATTTTGCAGTAGACACTGCTGTGTTAAAGTGATAAAAATCAGATTTGACAAATTTTGATGGAATATCTGTTTGAACTGACGCACTAAGATTATCATAATCGTATTTTTTCAAATACGATATTGTCTCATCCTCAAAAATATTTTCTGGAGGAATAAACGTGTGTGGTTTTACTTGAAATAATTCTTGAATTTTTGTGTCTGTGGTTTTAATTAATTCTTCTTGTGACTCTGAAGATAAACTAGTCAATACCCTATTATTCCAACTGTGATTTGCAATCTCAAATCGTGGATTTGTTTGCAATTGTTCTTTGATTGCATTGACTATTCTAGGATCATTGCCTGTTACTCCGCCAATTACTCCCACTGTAAGTCCTGCTTCTTCTTCTTCAAACACTTTCATCATTTGAATTTGGGAATTGCTCAAAAAATAATCTTGTACGTCATCTAATCTAAATGCAACACAGTTGCAATACGACCCTTCAAAATTCAGCTGCGGATCGTTTGTGAATATCTTTATTGGTTCATGACTTCCAGATAGGGTTACTTTTTTTGATGCTATGACATCACCGGTGTTTTTTGAAACAACATGAAATGCATATGTCCCTACAGGAATGTTAGATATTACGGCATCTCCTTTGTATGATACTGGAGAATCCAGTACCTTTGATTTCTTTTTATCGTTTACTTGTATTGTCAGTGACCCATCAGATTCGGATACCTTTGTCTTTTCATCTTTGTAAACTTCCACTGTTATTGCTGAATTGATTATCTTTGGCCATTTTGTTACTATTTTGATGTCTTTGGAAAGTGATGACTGTATTTGTAATGGAGTGTATGTGTATTTTAATTGAGGATCTATTACAACTTCTACAGTGTAATAATCATTATTGATGGTTTGTGGAAGCCAAAAGCGTACAGTGTCTCCATTAAAGTCAGTTTGATCAAATCCTACTATTTTTCCACTCATTGTTTTAAAAAATATGCTGGCATTTGGTATTGGCGTCTGCCCATCTTGGTAAAAAACTCCCAGCTTTATTCCGCCGGGTAATTTCACATTCATCTCAAAATTGTTAGTTGTCTTTTTTAGATCATAATAGTCTACACTCTGAAAATGATCATTGTAATACAGTTCAATTTTGTATTTGTGGTTTAATGGCAGATTTGTTATTTGTACTGGATTGCTTTGTACTTGGATTTCTGTTATTGGATTTTTATCAAAATCTTTGTAGATTTTTAATGAGGTTGATTCGATGCTTGCCTTGTTTCCATTATCGTATTTTAATAACAGATCAATATTTCCAGTGCTTTCTGCAAATGATTGCCCAATAAATATTGAAAATGATAGCAAAAATATTGTTAATGATAATAAAATTTTCATATTGATCTGCATGGATACTGATTATTTGTTTAATGTTTTGTATTAATATAGTTGTAAATTAATTTCACCATGCATTAGATATATTTTCAATAACTCATAGTATTGCATTGTCATTTTGGTTTGCAAAATATGCTGTATCTTTTACACACCTATTCTTTTAGCACTCGTCCATGTAGCTTTTTTCTTTCTTAGTTGCTCTAGGATTGCTTTTAGCAGCAAAAAGTCTATTATCTGTTTAAATCCAAAAACCAAAAAGCCTGCATGCCATAACAATTTAGGATCTTCCCCATCTATCCTAATAGCTAACGCAGACATCATATAGTGAACTACGACAAAAATCAAAGACACCTGTAAAACATACAATCCGTCCCCCAAAATTATTCCCAAAATTGCATTTGCGGTAGCTGTAAATCCAATAATTGGAGTAATTACCATTCCCAAAAACAGATAGGGTAATGACAATCTTTGCAGATAACCAAATCGTGGATTAAACAACGCATCTGAATGTCTTTTTAATACCTGAATGTTTCCACGATACCATCTTTTTCTTTGAGCTACAAAGTCATGTAGTGTGTTTGGTGCTTCTGTATATGCAGTAGCTTTTGAGCTTCCCTGAGTAATCAACCCAGCCTTTAGCAATTTAATTGTCTGATCAAAGTCTTCAACAATTGTTTCTTTGCCATAGACTCCAGCTTCTGTAATATATGATTTTTTAAAAGCACCTAGCGCTCCTGGAACAATAGTAATTGATCCAAATACATCAAAAGCTCGTCGAACTATTTGAATTCCTGTGATGTATTCTAATGCTTGACATTTTGTAATCCAGTTAACTCTATTTCTTACTTTGATATTACCTGCAACAGCTGCAACATGTTCATTAATTTCAAACCCTTTTACAATTTCTTTTAAGGAATGCCTTCCAATAATTGTATCTGCATCTACTATTACAATGATCTCTCCAGTTGCATACACTAGACCATAATTTAACGCAGATGCCTTTCCGCCATTTTCTTTATGTAATACTTTAATTTTATCTTTGTATTCCATCGCAATTGATAATGTCTTGTCTTTGCTTCCATCATCTACAAATATGATTTCTTTTTTTGGATAGATTGTTTCTAGCAGTCCTTCTATTGTGTGTGCAATCACTTTTTCTTCATTGTACGCAGGAATTATTATGGAAATAGTTGGAAATTCCTTTATGTCTACCTGTCTATCTTCTCTATGCTTACTTAAAACTGCCATTGGTACAAACAACATTGTTGACCAAAATGAAATTGTCATTGCCCAAAGTAGGATGATTCTGACGGGGGATTCTAGTAACGTGTATCCTTCATAAGCAATTAACGTTGCAATAATAAACGGAGAACCAAGTAAAAATATTAAAAATATCGATGGTGCACGCGTTCCTGAAATATTTTTAGAGTATAACTTTTTACTTGCCCCAAGAACATGATACATTGTAATGAATCCACCCAATCCCATTGCAATCATACTTATTGGTCCTAGAAGAAAATAAACTGTCACAATTAAGAAAATAAAGATTGTAGCTGTTAGTAGAATTTGTACAGGATCTTTTTTTATCTTAGATGTTACATTAGATGTGTTCTCTGCATTCTCATATGTATTTTTTATGCGTGATTTTTCCTCTTTACCTTTAGAGAGCGTATTGAAACAATCTAAGTGAAACCAGTTTTTGTCTTGTCTTGTAGATTTTTCATTTAATTGAATATCTCTATTGCATAGCGAGCATTTGATTAGATTTGGATTTAGGAATATGGATAATTCTTTTTTTGACATATCTGTTTGTTTATCTTTTTTTATCTCAATATTGTCTAGTCCTAAAATTTTTTTCAAATATTTTTTATCTGATTCAAAAAGAATTTCCTGTTCTTTAATTCTTTTTAGAAGATATTGGTTTCTTCCAAAATCTCCTATGTTATTTGTAATGGCATAGCTAAGTTTTGAAATAATGTAATTTTTGTCCAAATCTGTAATTTGTTTGGACTATTTTTGCTCTTAAATGTAAACTTGTCATGTTTATTCTCTAAACTGTCTATTTTTTTAGTTAATTTCTTATTCTATGGCAGCCTAACATCTAAACTAGATTTAAGAAGCTTTTTGGCAATAAAAAATATTTTTACAAATAATAAAAAATCTCGCCATATCAACCGTGCATGAGTCTTGGATATTTTTCATGTCAGTCTCAATAATTTTAATAATAAAGTCAGTTATCCAAATTCAATCTAATGCAAGTTATTTTTACATCATTATTGGCTGCTTTAATTATAATTTCAATTATACCTGCATCTTTTTCACAATATGCTTTATTACAAGATGAATCTTTACAAATTCAAACGGAGAATTGTACTGACGGTTGGTATGTAACAGGATATTTTCTTCCATTAGAATCTGATTATTCATCAAATGTCGCTCCTGTCAACATTGATGGAGAATGGTATGGATTTTCAATTGATTTTTTAAATGAAGTAAAGATTCAAGGGTGGGGTAAAACATCTTTTGGAGATTTTTTAGGTTGGGATGAACAAAAATACTATCTAAATTCTGTTCCTTTGGATGCAAATGACAATGAGTTGATTATTGGAACTATAGCAGTTGATCCTAAAATTATAAAAATGAATTCAAAAATCACAATTCCTAATTCTCCTCCACCTTGGAATGAAATTATATTTAGTTCAAATGATGTTGGCCCTGCAATAATTGGAAAACATATTGATGTGTATACAGGTGTCGGACTAGACGCTAGAAAAGAAGCGTTTAGAATCACAAGTAATGATTATTCTATATGCATCATAGATGAGACGTTGTATTTGCGACAAAAAAATATTCTTAAAGATTCTAATTTCAATATGACAAAAAACCAAGAATGGATACAAAATATTTTTTTATGGTATGAACAAAATAGAATTTCTGAAATAGAGGCATTAAACGCTTTAAAGTTCTTAATTGAGCAACAAATTCTAAAAGTAAAGTAATTTTCTTGTGATTTTATGATGTATAATATGATCAAATCTAATAATGTGGTCAAAATATTATTTATTTTGAATCTTGATTATGCGGTATTTGATATTTGAGTGCATTGTAATCCTACTACTTAAGATATACTGTTAATATTCATATTTCATGGAAACAGCTAAAATTCCAAAATTCAAATGGGGTGAAATATCTGAACTTAATTCCGGACATACTCCTGACGAATGGGGAATAGCCCAAAAACCAAAGTCTAAACATACATCGATTGTAGCTTATGATGTTTCTTGGAATGATTGAAATATTGTAATTCTTATTATAATTATAAAATTAGTTTCAGGAACAAGAACTTTTAGAATCTAAATAAATGGGTCATTCTTAGAAAAAATATGAAGAAAATTTTTGTTAATGGTTATGGCTCTATTGGAAGCAGAATTACATCATTTCTAAAAGATGATCCTGAAATCTCAGTAATTGGCGTGGGAAAGTATTCCCCAGATGATGATGTTAACGTAGCTATATCTCGTGGATTAAATGTCTATGTACCAGAAAGAAAATTAAATGATTTTAAAGATTTCAAAATTGCCGGAACCATCGAGTCTGCTCTTGATGACTGTGATCTAGTAATAGATGCGTCTCCCGGGGGTCATGGATACAAGAATAAGAAAAACATCTACGACCCAAAAAATCTGTCTGTAATTTACCAAGGAGGGGAGACTACTATGGGTGATGAGGCAGTTTCTGATTTGTTGTTTAACTCAAGGGCAAATTATGACTTGGCCATTGGAAAAAAGCATGTCATGCAAGGTAGCTGCAATGTTACTGGCATGGGACGCATTTTAGAGCCGTTAAGAATCAAGTTTTCAAACAGACTAGTTAGATTTGATGTTACGTTAGTTAGAAGATGGGCAGACATTGAACAAACAGATAAACAAGTAACTGATACTATCGAAATGACTGAAAAACCACATCATGGTGATGATGTAAAGATGTATTTTGGAAAAGATGCACCATTATTTGTCCGTGCAATTAAAGTTCCAACTAGACAAATGCATCTTCATATCATGGATATTCGTTTTAGTGGTAAAGCACCAACTCCTTCAGAAATTCATGAGATTTTTACAAATGAATTCGGCGTAGCTATTTTGTGGACAGCAAAGGGAACAAAAGACATTAGAGATTATGCTAAGAACATGGGATTTAATTTCACTGACACAAACATGATTCACATTCATGCAAACATGACAGTGTCAATTGACGATACTGTCCAAATGATGTATTCTGATGATCAAACTGGTATTGTCATTCCTGAAAACCATATGCTGATGCAGGCAATGTTGTTTGGAAAATCATACAAAGATGCATTCTCTCATACGGAATCAATATTTAACATGAAAGAAAGAAAACAAAAACTAGAATCATATTTTGCAAGAAAAAATTAATTTTATTTCTTTATTCTTTCTATTCTGATTTTTACAGGCTTGTTTTTAATTACTTTTTCAACAACTATTCTAACATCGTCTAACTCAAGTTTATCCCCTTCTCTAGGAATGTCTTGTAATCTTTCATGTAAAAGCCCGTTAAGTGTAGAATAATCATCTCCTTCAGGTAATTCTGATTTGAAAATTTGATTTAGTCTGTAAATTTCAATATCTCCATTTGTGATTATCGTGTCTTTGTCAATTGATTCAAATTCTTTTGGAGGTATTTTGTCTGTTTCATCTTCAATATCGCCTACTATTTCTTCGATTAGATCTTCAAATGTTACCAGTCCTTCTACTCCTCCATGTTCGTCAATTACAATTGCCATGTGTGTTTTTCGACCTTTCATTTCTTTTAGTAAAGCACTTACCATTTTTTCTTGAGAAGCAAATACCGGCTTTCTTGCAACTTTGTCAAGGGTGACCATTCTTTCTTCTTTTTCAATGTGCGTTAGTATGTCTCTAACATGTACAAATCCAACAATATCATCTTGAGATTCTCCAAAAATAGGTATTCTTGAATGTGGATTTTCATTAATTAAAGGAAGAGCATCAACAAGCAGCATTTTTGCAGGAAGTGTGAACATTTTTGTTCGAGGGGTCATCACTGATCTAATTACAGTATCATGAAAATCTAATGCACTGTGAACCAAATCACTTTCATCTTTTTCTAATGCTTTATCTGCAAATCCTTGTTCAACTATGCCTCTAATTTCTTCTTCTGTGATTAATGGACTGTGGTGACTACTTCCAGTTAATTTTACTATGGATATTGTAATTATTTCCAATATTTTAACAACTGGCCAAAACGCATAGCTAAAAATCAACAATACAGGTGCAAACCTGATCGCTATTTTTGTTGCATTTGCATTACAATATGTTTTTGGGGTAATCTCGCCAAATATCAAAATAAGAAAGGTCATAATTCCAACAGCTATTGCTAGACCATTATCCCCGAATACTCTTATTGCAATACTAGTTGCAAATGCTGAAGATCCTACATTTACTATATTATTTCCAAGATTTACACTTGCCATCATCCATCCTGGATTAGATTTTAGTTTGTGAAGTGCATTGGCTCCCTTTACTTTTTGTTTTAGAAGCTGGTTAACCGTTGATTTTCTAGTTCCTATCAACGCAACTTCCAAACCACTGAAAAATGCAGATAATCCTATTAGCGCAGCTAACGCTGTAAGTTCAAGCCAAAGTTCTACCATGTTATCCCTCGTAAAATCTTGTTAGAACAAAATTTGTTCTTCATTTTATTTTTTATGCACCATCTCTTGGTTGATAATATTTTGTAACCCCCTCTTTTAAGGATTAATATCTAAACAGCACAAATAATAAAAAATTGTTTAATTGAGGCTAGTTTTTAGGCGGAATTGCAAATTTATTTTTTGGATTATTGTGATACTCTACTGGAAGCATCGCATCTTTTTGTCTACCTGTAAGAATGCCTACTACAACATCATCTTTTTTGATAATTTCTTCATTTACTAATTTTTTAATTCCAACAACTGATGCTCCGGAGGCCATTTCACAATCAAATCCATTCAAACCAACTACTGCCATGCCATCTAACATCTCAGAATCAGACACTGTCGTCACAACACCGTTTGTAAATTCTAGTGCACGTAATCCTTTTAGAATATTTGCAGGTCTTCCAATCTGAATTGCAGTAGCTTTTGTTTTTGGTCTAATTCCCTCTTTGTCTAAATGATCATAGTATCTTGATATTAATTCGGTATTTGTATTTCCTTTATTCCAGCGTAGTTCTTCGCCTTCAAATTCCCCATTATACAAATCAGATAGTGTGCTTGCGCCTTCAGAATTAATTACTGCAATTCTTGGTATTTTTTTAATCCATCCCCATTCGTATAACTCCATCAATGCTTTTCCGCAACTAGACGTATTTCCAAGTGCACCACCAGGATATACAATCCAATCAGGAGATTCCCATCTCAAATATTCTAAAGCTCTAAACGGAATTGTTTTTTGTCCTTCTATTCTAAATGGATTTATCGAATTAACCGTGTATCCATTATGATTTTTTGCATCATCAAGGGATTGTTTTAATGCATCATCAAAATTTCCATCAACTTGAATAATTTGAGCTCCAAATTGATACGCTTGGCTTAGCTTACCTGGAGCAATTTGACCTGATGGAATGTATACATCACAGTTTATTCCTTCATTTGCAGCAAACATGCCAGCAGATGCAGATGTATTTCCAGTTGATGCGCAAACAATTTTTTTTGCTCCAACCATTTTTGCATGTGTTACTGCAGTTGCCATCCCGTTATCTTTGAATGAGCCGCTTGGGTTGTATCCTTCTGGTTGCAACCATAATTTGTTATTTGAAATGCCTATGAATTCAGCTGCTTTTGACATCTGATAAGGTTTTGACTGCCTTCCTTCTGAACCATCTAGAGAAACCAAATACTTTGAACACTCTGCAACATTTTCAGTATCTATTTGGCAAAAATTAAGTAGTTCTCTAAATCGCCAAACTCCGCTTTCATTAAATATATTTTCTTGAGAGTCTCGTCTTTGGTAAAATGTTTTTTTTAGTTTATCTGAAGGTTTATTTTTATATTTTACATCTAACAGGTGACCTTTTTCACATTCTACATTAGTGCTCATTATAGGATATTCTAATCCACAATGAGGGTCAATACACTTGAGATATGCGTCATCTTGCATTGTCAGTTAGCGGAATCAGTGATAATTTAAAGTTAAGAATAAATTTCATAATATGAATTAATTTAATTTCTGAATTTTTAGGCAATATGATACGATCTAGTCTAAACCAAAAATTACCTGTTATTATTAGGCAAAAACAAAGAAGAGGATCAAAGCACAGAGATAAACGAGAATGTCTAAAATATCTAAAACAACATAGGAGAATAGAGAATATGAAGAATCAAAAGAATATGAAACACACTATAAAGTGCAAATACTGCGGAAAGACAGATAATGTACAATACTTGGGAGGTCTTGACTGGTTCTGCAATAAAAGATGCCATTACAATTACAGACACATAAACGACAAACATGAGTAAATTTATCACATTTTTTAGGTAATTACATGGGTTGTACCTAAATCCGGAACAAATACTATTTTACAATACGTATTCTCTTTGTTAGGAAAAATCGTATATGATAAAATGGATTTTAAACTCCAACAAACTTAAGTTTGTAGATTTTAGATTGAAATCATGACACGAAAGAAAAAGGAGTTGAAACAACGCCAGAATCTTCAGTGCCATTGGCATTGTCCATGTGAGGATTGTAGAAATGATGAACGTCAGCAAAATTATTAAAAACACGGTTAGATTCTAAACTTTTAGATTAGATTAATCCAATCGAAAATTAATCATGGTAACTTATAATGACTATTTGAAAGGAATACTGGAAAAGGTCCAAATTGCATATAACACACTAGAAAAACTTGAGGACAAACCTGGTGACCTTGACACTATTAAAAAAGAAATATCAAAGATAAAGGGATTCTTTCAAGTCTTCATCACAAAAACTGATAATGATAATAATCCATTATCTGATTTTTCTGAACTAAAATCCAAGTTTGAGCATTATTTGGATATGTATTCGTTTGAAAAGGAGATAGAGACGATGGCTCCATTATATGCTAATGATTCTAATCGATTAAAAAACATACGACTGAAGATTTTGGAATCGCTATCTGATAAAAAATTAATGAATGATATAAAGTACATACTTGATAAACTCTAAAAACATGGAGAAAAAAGATAAAAAATGTATTTTATGTGGGTGTAAGGATCACCGCTTAATTGGATGCTCACGCCATATTGCAAAAAAATGCAGTTGTCATGTTAAAAGCTGAATTAAAAATAATTAATTGCTATTTTCTTTTGGGGCCTGATCTTTCATGGAAATTTAAGCAACATTTGCATTCTTTTTTTCTACATTCTTCTTCTGTTCTGTGATCACAGATGCCACACTCACAACCGTTTGCCATACATTTCTGTTACATATTTACAATATAACTAATACTGCAAATTTTTCTGATTTTCAGGTCAAATGACCTTATTTTTTTGACTTTTGTTTTTTTGTTGTGGGCTTGTCTGGTTTGCCTTCCAACTCTTTTTCCATCTCTGCGGCTTTGTTGTCAACCACCTTTATGATCTCTTGAATTAACCCATCAAGATCACTATCTGAAGGTTCAGGGTCAACAGCAGTTGCAATATCGTTTATTGTACTTGAAATTTCAGCGCTAACTTCCTCAAAACTCTCTGGATCTTCATAAGCTGCATTATACAGGCTTTTGAGATTATTTACATGATTTACTACTTGATCAGTTAATGTGAGTCTAAACTCTGTTCCATTAACCTCGATAATCTTAGTAATCATATTTCAGATTTCAATTTCTGTTCCTTAAAGGTTTTTAGTTGAAATATGTTGATGTTAGATGCGTCAACTAATCAAACTAGAATACAATATAGTCCAAAGCGGCCGCATCGCTAATCAGTGTGGTGTGTCTTGAACCTAAAACATAACCGTTTTTGATATCGTTTGCTGGAACCCATCTGTTTGTCGAAGTATAGTGTCTTTTCTCAGCTAATTCCCGCTCTATTGCTTCAATGTCAAACTCCCCTTCTTCTACTTCTTGAGAAGATAGGTGTTTTATTGTGACTAGTATTTTACTAACTTTTACTCGATCACCAAATTTCCACTTTGATGGAGGATTTTCATCAGATACTTCCAAAACTTTAATCTTCATCTGTTTGTTTCCAAATGCATCATAACTGATCAAAGTTCTTTCATCGGTAAATTCTTCAAAACTTACCCGTGATTTTGTTCCCTTTGCTTCAGATACAGTCTCCAATAATGATTTTGATTGAATTTCACTTTCATCATGTTCTGATTTTTCAGCACTGTTCTCGGTCATGCTATGATTTAGCATCAATCATTAAAAAACGCTATGTTACTAAATCTATTATTTAGGCACTAGTTCTATGTTTGTTCTTAAATGGCATCTTTTGTTCTTCAAGATGGAGATTTGTTCTTTTACCATCAATTTTTGCAAATATTTCCCCGTCGTATGTACAAACACAATCTGTTATTTTTTTTGACTCGTCCCAAATCTTGTAAAACTCTCTCAATTCTCTATTTTCATACAGTCCTTGCCCGATCCTTTTTTTTGAAAGAAATTTGAATGCAAGTATGACTTTTCTTTCTTTGTATATGTCAAACGTTGTAATCCATTTTTGACATCTTTCGATCTGATCTGCAGGTACAGGAAGTGATGTGCTTGTTCCAGATTTTGCCTCTATGCTAAAAATCATGCTAGATTGAGTGTTTACTGCCAAAACATCTGGTAATGCTATGCTGGGGGACCCTAGCCTGAACGCTTTCCAAGTGTCTACAGAATTGAATCTTTTTACCAGAGTATCTTCCCAATTGTACCCGCGCTGTCTGCGTGTACGTGCAATTTTTTTATTGTCTTTGACTGGTTTTTGTCGGATTATGGAAATTGAGGTCAATTTATTGCTCATATTTCTTCATATGTGACTTGGATATAGTAAAGTGGGTAATTACAGAATAACCGTTACAAAGTACCATGCTACTAATTTACATAATAAATTATTGAACTCGTATGCTAAAGAAGAATGAAACATTTGATGAATATTTTCAAACAAGATTTTTTTAGATTCCGAATTTGTTTAATCTTTAATTAAGAATTTTCCTAGTTGTCTTTTGATTCTTTTTCTCGTAGTTGATTATAATCTAACATTATTTTTGGCAATTTATCGTCAGGGTTTGGGGTTATGCTGTGTTTTTGGCAATACGTGAAATAATTTGGCCAGTTATTTTTTGCAATTCTTTTGAAATCTTCACCGATCATATGATCATACCAATCAATTATTGTCAAACCATATGCAAAGAATCGATTAAGATATTGGGCAATTCCTACAGGGATTTTTTTCTGTAGTGCTAAAAATGCAATCTCATCAACCGTATTTAGATAATCATTAGCATACCTGTGGCAGTCTTCCGTAGTTTTTAGAATTGAATTTTTATCCAGTCTGTTTGTGAGATCCTCGTGAAATCCTCTTAATAATTGAGAATATGACACTTTAGTGTTTTCTCTAAGGTTTCTCCAAGTTAAAATCAGTGTAATTACAAATATTGTTGCAGTAATTGAGCTAATTATTACTGCCAATGTCGGAGTATCGATTTTTTGGGTTGATTGTAAAATTACTCCGTAAAGATTAAGGAACATACCGTTAATTATTTTCACGCATATTATAAGATGACTAGATAAATTATTTGAAAATTAGTAAACATCACATATTTTGAGCAATAGTGATTTATTTTTAGATGAGTCACAATGAGTTTAAGAATCCCATTTTCGAGTTATTTGTATGTTGGATAGGCTTGCCGAAAATTTAGGCACATTAAAACAAGAATTTGTAAAAACATATGATGGCCACGCTCACATTCAAGAAATAATCCCTAGTTGTTCTTCAGAGTTTTTTCCAATTAATGAATCACATTTGAAATTACTACACGAATTTATTAAAAAAAATCCAATCTATCACAATTCTTATGAAAAAAAAATTGCAGGTACTTTATGTACAGTTTATGAAGGAGACATTAACGAGTATTGGCTTAATAGCATAAAACACGGTTCTAGCTGTCAGCCGTTTTATCCAACATGGGTTATTTCAGCATACATTGCGGCATCAATTGCAAAAAGTCTCGATTACAAAGAACTAATTGATATCGGTTCGGGGGATGGTAGAATTGCATACTGCTCAAAAATTTTAGATTTACAATCAACAAGTATTGAAATCGATGATGTGTTGGTGGAATTACAAAATAACATTGTATCTACGACAAATATTAATTTCAATCCAATATGTGCAGATGCAATCGAATTTGATTATTCTACATTAAATTTGTCATTTCCTGTGTTTTTTATCGGAGGATTGCCTCAGATGGGAGGCGATGTATTGGCAAAAAACATCATTGATAAAATATCAAATACGAATCTTAAAAAAAATACATGCATTGTTTTTGCAGGAACACACTCAAAAAGACAACTTTCTGGAAATCAATCGGTGGGAGGATGGAGTTCATTGATTGACAGCCACTGCTTGCAAGTGATTAAAACATCTTTACTTCCTACCATTTGGACTTTTGATCAGATATCTGACACTCCGTATATCTATACAAAATTCAATTGATTACACTAAAGAAATTTCAAAATTATAATTCTTATTTTCAATTCCGCATTTTTCTATCTTGACTTGTTGACCCTCAATAGGAATTCCTTTAGATAATTTTCCGATTATTCTGATACTGTTTTCTATTTCGATTAGACAAAAATAAGAATCATTTTTCCTTGAAAATTCTATGATTTTACCCTCATGAGATCCCTTTCGCCATGAAACATTCCTAAAACACTTGTTGCAAAAATCAGACGGCGGCCATACAATTTTCTGACAATGCTTACATTCTGCTACTATAAAATGTCCATTTTCTAACTCTGTCTCAAAATTCATCTTTCCAATACCAACACAGTCGAAGATGTTGACGCTGCAGACATGTTGTGAATTAGACCTATCTTTGCATTGCTTACCTGTCTTTTATCAGCAGATGATTGCAATTGTTGTGTTATTTCAATTGTTTGGGCTATCCCTGTTGCACCTAATGGATGCCCTGCTCCAATCAAGCCACCTCGTGGATTTATTTTAAAATTGTCTGTTGTATGAAGTTCCTTTATCAAATCCATTCCTTTTCCTTTATCTGTAAAACCTAGTGATTCTAAAGCCATCGGTTCACAAACGGAAAATGCATCGTGAACTTCTGCTACATCTACATCACTTATACTTCGTTTTGACATTTGAAATGCCGATGTTGCAGCAATTCTTGATGATTCCATTGAACTAAATGTGATATTTTTTGTAAATCCAGCTGAAGTTGTTTTTTGTCCAATCCCTGAAATCCATATGGGAGTATCGGTGTATTTTTTACATGCATGTTCTGATGCAAGTAAAATTGATGCACCTCCGGTACAGGGTCTTGAGCAATCATGTAACCTAAGATCATCAGTTAATTTTTTAGAATTTATTACTTCATCTAACGAGTATGTTTTTTCAGAAAGTGCATTTGGGTTATTCTTTGACTGTTTGTGATTTTTGACAGGTACAATTGCCAGATCGTCATCCGTAATAGAAAATTCTCTTTTGTATGCTTTTGTAAATATACTTGCCCAAAAAATTGGATGTTTGAATTCTCCTCTTGAATTATCCCATTCCAAAATTTGTCCAGGGCTGTCATATCTTTCAGCTCCGCACACTAACACCACATCTGCCAATCCTGCCGAGATGTACGAATATGCAGATACTATTGCATTTGTTCCAGAATTACACAAACTCTCTACAGAATGAGCAATTTTAGGCTCAATTCCAGACATTTCAGATAAAACCGCAGAAAGATATTTTGAGTTATTATTGGTGGAAACCAAAACCGCATCAATGTCATTTCTACTCAAATTAGGGCTGGCATCAAATAGTTTTTTTGTAGACTGTAAAAGCACTGATTCAATCTTCGAGTCATCTTTTGAGAATTTTGTTAATCCGTATGACACAATTCCGACTTTGGACATTATTTTTCCTCTGAAAATGTAGTTGTGAATAATTTAAAAGAATCAATCACATCACCAACAGGATTGAATTGTATTGTTGGTAAATCAATTCCAGTATCTTTGAATTTTTGCAGTTGTGAGAGACATTGATCAGGAGTACCTGCAATAGTTAATGATTTTAGCATGTTATCTGATATTAACTCATGATTTGTTTTAAATCCAGATTGTTTAAACTCCTCGTATACATTCTTTGTTTCACTCTCAAATCCATTTTTTGATAAAAATTCTCGATAAATTTTTCCAACAGATATGTAAAATGCTAGAGTTTGTTTAGCACGATTTATTGCAATTTCCTCATCATGAGATACACAAGTAATAATTTGACATGTTACATCAATTTTTCTTTTTGATTGCATTTTTTGGATTGTTTTTTTCATCTCATTTAATGGTCTTAAATAAAAAATTACCCCATCTGAAATCTCCCATGTCAACTCTACCATTTTTTGATTAACTGCTGCCAAGTATATTGGAATTTTATTTCTCTGAGGTGTTATCAGCAAAGAAAAATTTTTCAAATTAAATATTTTTCCCGAATAATTAATTTGCTTTCCAGATAAAACAAGTCTTATAATTTCGACATATTCTTTCATTCTTAAAACAGGATTTTCAAATTTGTATCCGTGAAAATCTTCTACAATTGATGTGCTGCTTGTTCCAAGACCCAAAATCAAACGTCCTTTTGATAGTATGTCTACAGTTGCAGCACCCATGGCAATAGACGATGGGCTCCTAGAAAAAATATTAATTATTGATGAGCCTATTTTTGGTTCCAGTGCTTTTTGTGATACTGCACCTAACATGGAATAATTTTCCATCCCCCATGTTTCTGGAATCCATATTGTATCTACATTAGTATGAGATAGGATTTCTGAGCATTCTAAGACTTGATTTACAGTAAGAAGAGAGCCTAAACTATATGCTATACGCATGAATTAATTCAGACTATTGGATATTCTAGTGTTTCCGATATCTTTTAGAAAATTTGGTCACTCTTCGTATTCAGATGCTTCTAGGAACTCTCTTTTTGAGTTTTCCAGCTCACTGCAAAACGGACAATTGCACATAATCTACAATGATTATTGCATAATTTGGATTTAAGCACAACAGTTAACACAATATTCATGAGCCTAAAGTTTTACGATCAGGGTTTTGTCTAACTCTTTTAGCATTGTGTTAATTATGATTGAGGTTGTTTATTATGAAATTAATTTCTAATCCTAATCGTTGAGTGAGCAAATTTTCGAAGAAAAACCTAGTTCAGAAGGAACATTTTGGGATGATGCCACAAAATATGCTGCGTCTGCAAATGCAGATGAGTCATTTGTAAGTGAGATGGCATACATGATGGTAACACTTCACAGAACTGGGGCATAAAGAAACTAATTATTTTATTATTTTGTTTAGTTCTAATGAACATTCTTCAATATCTTTGAATGAATCAATAGAGTGCCACATTGCATTTTTGAATTTTACGGTAGATAGTTTTCCTTTTTTTGCATAATCTGGAAAAACTGTTTTTTCTATATCTCCTTTTTTTGGTAAATCTTGTAGTATTTCTTTTTGTAAATGGTATACCCCTGCATTCATCCATACATTTGGAATTTCCTTTTTTTCTTTGAACTGCATTATTTTATCTCCTTCTATCTCCACAACTCCAAATTTTGTTTTTAATTCAATTGATGCAATTAAATTTTGTTTTTTTACTAATTTTCCAAGATCAATATTTGTGATTGTATCACCATTTAAAACAAAAAATGATTTATCTTTTATTGATAATCCTGCTTGTTTAATTGCCCCGCCTGTACCTAATGGGGTCTTTTCTACTGAAAATTTTATCTTTACACCTAAATTATTTTTTACTGCAAGAAAATTTTGAATCATTTCTGTCTTGTAACCTGTACAAATCGTAATTTCCTTAACCCCGAATTTTTTGAGGTATGATATTTGCCATTCTATAATGGGGATGTTATTTAGAGGCACAAGGGGTTTTGGAACATAATCAGTAATAGGTCGTAAACGTTTTCCTCGTCCACCAGCCAAAATTATTGCATGCATTGAAGTGTCATGATAAGATAGACGTTATAACTTTAATTGAGTTGCTAGATCATTTTTTTGAAATTTTTCTTGATGTAGAATCTTGTTTCTTTTTACAAATTCCACAAAAAAGATACCCGTCTTTATGTCTAATCCAATAATGACGTGTGTGATTTTTGGATTTTTCCATAACTATAATGTTTTTAGAATTTTGGTTATTTTATTTAATTCACATGGTTTTATATTGTCATATACTAGAAAAAATCAAACGTAGCCATTCCAAAATAATACCCGACTGCAGTTAATACAGTACTCCATATGCATGACCCAATCAAGGTGAAAATAAGGAATTTTAATGGATGCATATTAAAAATTCCAGCCGGAATCGATACTAGTTCACGAATCCCCGGAATCAATCTCCCTATGATGACCGATTTATCACCATATTTTGCAAACCAATGATCAGCTTTTTCTAAACTTTTTTCTTTGATTCTTGCATATTTGAGATATTTTATCAATCCAGTTCGCCCTAATTTTTTTGATATCATGTAAATTACAAAAGCACCAACTGTTGCACCACATCCTCCTGTTATCCCGGCTCCCAAAATATGAAATACATTCATGCCATTTTTTAGTATACTATATCCTGCCAAAGGAAATATTGCCTCACTTGGAATTGGTGGAAAAACTGTTTCTAACAATGCAGCTAAAAATACACCTGGGTAAAGATTCTCAGCTACTAATGAAACCACCCATTGAATGAATGCGTCTATTTCACTCAAATTATTTTTCTTCCGTCAAATAATAATGCAGTTCAGTATAGCATTCAGTACAATATTCTTGATCATTTGTATGATCACAATCATAAACTTTTGATACATCGTTATTGCATTTTGCACAAATTGGCATAATTATAATCCTCTAGTTTTTCACTATCTTAATTGCACCTAATGCAATTTGAATAATTGCTGGTGCAAATAGCATAAGAGGATTTCTTTCTACTCCTTCAGGAGCAGGAGTAAATATCATTGCCAATCCACCAATTAGAATTAAAATTCCTGAGATAATTATTAGACCTCCCAACCCTTTTGATTTTTCTCTAAGAGTAATGAAAAATGCTATGATAGGTAAAATTATTGCTGGACCACCTAGCCCCATACCTCGTTGCATGTCATTTAATGGTAAAAATCCATCATGGTCTGCATTACTCATCGAAACTGCAACGTCTGCACCGTATAACGCCAATAATGCAATAGATATTCCAGTTATTATCATTGCTACTTTTATTGCCATGTTGGAAATCGTCATTTACAACATTTAAACCAATCAGATAGATTTTACTTTTACTTTGTCTTTGATCTGAGATAATTCATTCAATAGTTGATCAATAGTTTGATTATCCGTTCCAACGATATTCAAATGACCTAGTTTTCTTAACGGTTTAGAAATTTTTTTGCCATACATTTTAAGAAAAACGTTTTCTTCAGAAATATTCAATATGCTGTATTCACCCTCAAAATTTTTTGGACCTAAAATATTATACATAATAGTAGGATGTAAAAGTACAGTATCTCCCAATTCTAAACCCAAAATCGCTCTAAGATGCTGTTCAAACTGAGACACTTTGCTTGATTGCAATGTATGATGCCCCGAATTATGCACACGTGGTGCAATTTCATTAATTAGAATTTCATCTGTTTTTGTAACAAACATCTCGATTCCGAAAATACCTGCTCCTTTTAGAACATTCATAGTTGTTTGTGCAATCTCTTCTGCTTTTTTTGCAACCTTTTCAGTTACTCTTGCTGGAGCAATTGTTTGACGAAGAATGTTCTCTTCATGAATATTTTCCACTAGAGGATATGTTTTGATTTGACCTTTAGTGTTTCTTGCAGCAATTATTGAGACTTCCATTTTAAAAGGAACAAATCTTTCAAGCATGAGATTTTTTTTATCAAAATAATCAAATGCTTCTTGGATTTGAGATGATGAGTCTATTTTGAAATTACCTCGTCCATCATATGCATCACGTCTTGCCTTTAATAATGATGGATATCCAAATTTTTCAAGGCCTTGTTTTAAATCTGAAATTGAATCTATCTGTAAAAATTCAGGAACTGGAATATTATTTTGGGCTAAAAATGATTTTTGTAAAAACTTGTCTTGAATTATTTTTAATGTTTCTGGAGATGGATTAATCTCTGCATCTTTTTCAACTAATTTTAATACCTCGCTGTCTCCCGATTCAATCTCATATGTTATAATATCTGATTTTTTGGCAAGTTCAATTATTGCATTTTTATCTTTAAAATCTGCCAATATTTGCTCAGCACCAACTTGGGATGCAGAACAATTTGCTACAGGGTCCAAAACTATTATCTTTGAAATGTGTTCTGGCATCTTCTTGGCAGCTTCTGTGATCATCATACCAAGCTGTCCACCGCCTATTATCCCAAGAACCTTACCCATGCTTTTTTCTTGAATATCGATTAAAAATATCTAATGCTATTTTTTAGATTCATCTTTATCTTGTAATACAGGCTCAATTCATCTGAGTGTTATTAGAGATAACATACTTCTGATTAACTGTAAACGCAACAAACATACATTATGATTCAGAGTATTGCAAATGATTCAGAAATGGATTATTTATTAAAAATTACAGATTCATTGCTAATCAAATTAAAACAACAAGTGTCATAATCTGAAAATCTGATTTATGGATATTATTAAAAGTAATTGAAAATAATAATTTTTCTTAGTCAAGCCTACGATACGCCATTATAGATAATAACTTGCTTTATTTTTCTATAATTATGAGCTACACAAAAAAACCACTAGTTGGAATCATCATGGGTTCAAGTTCGGATAGTAGAATCATGAAAGACGCAGCAGAAATTTTAGATAAATTCAAAATTAAACATGAAGATCAAATAGTATCTGCACACAGAACCCCTACCAGATTAGAAGAATATGGCAAACATGCCGAAAAGATGGGGTTTAAAATAATAATTGCAGGTGCAGGAGGAGCAGCACATCTACCTGGAATGATTGCATCACATACAATTATTCCAGTAATCGGAGTGCCAATTATGGTGTATAATGATAAACAAACCAAAAGCGCAGATAATTCCAAGTTCTCTTCTTTTGGTGGATTAGATTCTCTTCTTTCAATATCTGAAATGCCAACAGGATCTCCTGTAGTAGCAGTAGGAATTAACAAAGCAGGAAATGCTGGAATATATGCTCTTAAAATTTTGGCAAATGAATTTCCAGAATTAAAAAAGAAATTAAAACTACACAAATCCGAACAACATAATTCAGTTCTTAAAGAATCTGACATTCTAAAAAAACAAGGCCTTAGTAAATTTGTTCAAAAGAAATTCAAATAGATTATGTCAATAATCTAAATTGAATATTTTTCTTTTTTAATGTCTCAATTAGTTTATCTGCTTGTTCTTTTCCCTGTGTTTCTAAGCTTAGTGTAACTCCAGCAGAGCCTGCATTTATGTTGGAACTTAATCTGTCATGTACTACTTCGACAATGTTTGCATTTGCTGCACTGATTTCATCTACTATTTCTTTAAATGCTCCGGGTCTGTCTGGTAACAAAATAGATAATTTGAGTAAACGTCCCATAGTTGCCAACCCTTTATCTACAATTTGTCCTAAAAGATACATGTCAACATTGCCTCCCGTTAGTATAGGAACAACTTTTTTTCCGGGTGATGGTTTTGCAGATATTAAATAGGCCAAACCTACTACCCCTGCTGGTTCTACTACAAATTTCATTCTCTCCATGAGTAAGAACATTGCTTTGATGATATCTGAATCATCAACCAATACTATCTCATCAATTAGTTCTTTGATTATTGAAAAAGTTGTTTGCCCCGGCACTTTGACAGATATTCCATCTGCAATAGTTCTTTCACCGCCACTTGATGTTAAAGACCCGTTTTTTACTGATTCATACATCGATGGAAACGAGCTGGATTGAACACCTACTACTTTGATCTTTGGATTTTTTTCTTTTATGGCAATTAAAACTCCTGCCGCAAGTCCGCCCCCACCTATTGGCACATACACTTCATCTACATCTGGCAAATCTTCTAGAATTTCCAATCCAATTACTCCTTGAGCAGCTATGATCTGTGGATCATCAAAAGCATGTATCATTGTTGCACCTGTTTTTTGTGAAATCTCTTTTGCTTTAGCAGATGACTCTTCATAGTTGATGCCCTCCAAGATTACATTTGCACCATAACCTCTAGTTGCAGCTACTTTTGATGGTGATGCATTTTTTGGCATGACAATAGTGCATGGTATTTTTTCCAATGAAGATGCAAATGCAACTCCTTGAGCATGATTCCCAGCAGATGCTGCAACCACTCCATGTTTTTTTCCATCATGTGGTAATTGACTTATTTTATAATATGCGCCACGAAGTTTAAACGATCCAGTTTTTTGTTGAAACTCTGCTTTTAAATAAACTTCAGAACCTGTAAGATTGCTAAATGTAGGTGAATACACTAATGGTGTTTTTCGTACGTCTTTTCCTCGTAATGAGTTTGCGTTTTGTATTTCATCGTATGATGGGTTCATTAGAAATTCTGCTAGATAAAAGAGATATTTGACTTCTTCCATTGAATGATCGAATGTTTATTCCAATTTTATGCACGAATTTTGAGAATATGACCAATAACCACGATAATGACACAAATTCATTCCCAATGTAGTTAAGAGTAGGATTTTTTTAAATTAAATGATAAATTAATTTTGCAATAATTTTGAAAACTCGTCTAATCGCTTTATGATGCTGTCTTTTACAGACTCTGACATCTTACGAGGATCAAATAGTCCTTCCTTTGTTTTATTTTTAATAAATTCGATATCAAATGTACATAAACATCCTTCTTCCCCTGTTATTAATCGAGTATCATCAATAAGAACAGGACTAGTCTGATAAGTTTCAACTAGTAAATTATCTAAATCCTTGATCAATTTTGTTTTTTTATTTGACATCTCTTGAAAATCAACTTCAATTTCATTTTCGATTTCTTTGTATATTTTTTCTCTAAACTCATCATTTTCATAAAATATTTCAAATAATTTTTGATGATCAAAATCTTTGTAGCCTTTTTCTTTTAATTTATTTAATACAAATTGATCACTGTTATCAGACATTTGTTTTTCCTTGTTTTTTGTCAAATCAATTATGTCAGATAATTCCTTTTGTAATTTGATTACTTGTTGATCTGGCTTATAATATAACAAAACATGGTATTGCAGAGACATATGTCCAGAAATTAGATAGTTTCCTTCTCTTATCTCAAACTTTGTAAAAATCCTTCTAACATCCTCGTTATTTGAAATAGAAATTTCTTGAACTGACCAGTCTTTCAAGTTTTTAATTATTGTTTGATAAAAATCGTTTACTAGTGCTGGATCAAATGTTTTTTGTTCTGTAATTGTTGCATCACCTAACATAACTTGGACATTTTTTAATTTTGTAAGATGTAGTATTTTTTCAAGAAATTGTTGTTGAATATCATCATTTTTCTTATTTAGAAGTTGAATGTACTCATTTGATGATCTAGATCCTAATCGCACAATAAATAATAAATTTTTACAGTCATTAAACCTTAAGATTTTGTAGGTTTTAAATACAAAAATAAGCTATTTCCTTCATGTCCAAACCTAAAATAATCTGCAATCAGTGTGGATCTACCATCGTGCAATACTATAATGAAGGTTATAAGGGGAATAGAGGAAAATGCCTTATCTGTAATACGGATTTTCCGTTAGAATAGAGGGATAAAATGTCAAAAATTAACGAATCGGATAAACCAAAAATGAGTCAAAAAGATACTGTTTCAAATGAACAGTCAAATCCAAATGTATTAGATGTGCTACTAGGTAAAAATGAGCAAAAAATAGTGGATTTTGATTCAATGATCTTAGAAACCCAGAAACGAATTTGGGGGGCATTGAAACAAGGTTATGAATATGTCGGAATAACTGATGATTCTGAAAAATTTCTCAGAAAAAACGTTTTTGCCAAATTTGACATGATTGCTCTATATGTTGATTTAGTAGGGTCTACCACTATGACCTTAGAACTACCTGAAGAAAAACTTGCAATAATAATTAGTTCATTTGCTCAAGAGATGGCATCAGTAATTAACTTGCATAACGGTTATGTTTTAAAATTTGTCGGGGATGCAGTCATTGGATATTTTGTTGCATCAAATAATGGACTACTAGCTGCAGATAATGCACTAAGCTGTGCAAAATCAATGCTTGCAGTAATACAAAAAGGCATCAATCCAATTTTGAATCAATATGATTATCCTGATTTAATGGTAAAAATTGGGGCTGACTTTGGACAAAGTATTGTTGTGAGATATGGTTCCAATCCAGATGTGTCACATGTAGATTTAATGGGACCTGCAATGAATATTGCATCCAAAATTCAATCGCTTGCAAAACCAAATCAAATTTTATTTGGAGACGATGTCTATCGCAAATTACATCCTAACAATCAAATTTTGTTTAAAGAAGTAGTATGGAAAAATAATGAATGGAAATACCGTTCAAGATTATCTGGGGAAATTTACAAAGTTTATGAGTATATTGGTTAAACAGTAAATTTACCAGGACACTCAACGTGTTCATAATGATGTTCAGTGAATTTTTCTTGAATTACATAAATTACAATTTTATGCAGATCTCCATCTATGATGTTTTTATTACATCGTATACACGTCTTAGTTATTTCTGTCATGCCTATTTGCGATCTAAAATTGGAATCTATAAGGATCAGCGATCAGCTCAAATTGAGCTAAAATGACTGTAAATTAGCTTTATTGCATATCAAACGCCTAAAGACAAGGCAAAAATATGGCAAAAATAGCGAATTATCATGGAAGATTTGCCAATAAGACATCTCAGAGACCTGTATGGACTAAATCCAAACATCCCTCATCTAGCATTACAATTTCCAAGACTACCTCCAGGATTGACAAACCAGATGTTCAAAATTTTTGAAAATCCCATGAAAGAAAAATTTGCAGAAGATAACGCTACTATTAATAAAAAATTGCAAGGGTTTCAGCAATCATATCAGAGATATGCCTCAGGTTTATTGACAATGAATTCTAATGGAATCATTCCTCCAGGACACCCATTGTTTAATCGAGTAAATTCTGTCAATACACTAAAAGCAGAAAATGACAAACTGTTAAAAGAAAACCTAGAATTAAAGAAAAAACTAGACGAGAAAAAAGACTCTCATTCAAAAATGAATTAGCAAGGTTTAGTTAAGATTTTCAAACAAACCTATTTTGAAAAAGTCTATTCTACCAAGTAAGAATGCTTATTAATTTCAAATTTAATTTTTAATATGGCAAAAACTCCATCTGAAATTTGGAAAGATAAAATCATTCAATACAGAAAAAAATGTCAAGGCATTATCGGATTATCAAAGAGCATACGATATGTAGGTATTGTAAATTCATACGGTCGAACTTTAACTGGAATTGTAAGACCAAACGTAAAACCATTATTAAAATCAGAACAAGTCAAAAATGAATTTTTCATAATATCTACATTAATGACACTAAGAAAAGATACAGTAAGTGCAGTAGGGAAATTAGATTATGTTTTATTACAACATCAAAAAGTATCTATAGTCATTTTTCAAAAAGATGAAATGACATATTACATTTCAATTGATAGATCTGCAAAAAACATTGATAAGATAATCAATATAATTAAAAAAACAATCTAGGCGGGAGTAAATCCGTGATATCCAGTTGTTTGTTCTGTTTTATCATCAAATGATGGTTCAAATAATGAAATTAAATAATCATCAGGATCCAAAATAACTGCATTTTTTCCAGCATCTCTATCTACAATTTCACGGTGAATTTTAACACCTTTTGATCTTAATTCTTCAACTGCAGACGAGACATCACCTACCAAAAATCCAATTGTAATGCCATTTTCAATTGAGCTTCCTATATGCTGAGCTGTAAGTGATGCAGGATGTAAACTCAACAAAGCTCCAGAAGTGCCCAAATCTACCCATGATCGTCTCTGTCTTTTTATTGGCAATCCGATAATTTCATGGTAAAATTTCAGTGATTTATCAATGTCTTTAACTGCTAAAATGACATTTCCAACTTTTTTGATATTCACACAAACCCTACTCCAAAGTATGTTAAATTCTTTGTTATTGAACTTCAATCATGGTTTCAGTTCTTTCTACTCCGTTTATTTTTTGAATTTGATTGGTAATCTCTTTAATTTTTCCAAGGTTTTCAACCTCAATAATGGCCACTGCATCAAATTGGCCACTTGTGGGAAATGAATCATAAACAGAATTTACTTTACGTAGTCTTGCGGCAATTAATTTCTTAGGGGATTTTACCAATACTATAGCTCTTACCAACCCATATTCACCTCTACTTCAATTAGTGTCTCAGTAGTTACAATCTCTTTGATTTTTTTAAAATCAATTACAGTATTGTTAATCTCGTCAATACTTCCATGTAATACTGCAGCAATATCTGCCCTACCTGAAACTACCATAGTAGTTTTTACTATTTTACGTTTTTTCTTTACAATGTCAACAACTACATCCACTTTACCTGGTTTTACGGTAATCAGGCATAATGCTTTCATATTGATTATATGATCTTAGAACGAATAAAGATTGCTTTAGTCATATGCGTCTTGAGACCTAGATTCTTCAAGATATGCCCTTCTTTCTTCGTTTACTTTTTCCTGATCAATGACAATGTCGTCATCTACAATAACAATTCCCATATCGTCGCTTTCTTCTTTTGATTTTTTGGGCTTTGATTTTGTTGCTTTTGCCTTTGATGTAGAAGGTTTTGCCTTTGGAGTGATTTTTATCTTTGATTTTACTGCTTTAGTCTTTGAGGCAGTCTTCTTTACGGTCTTTTTTTCAGCCATTAATGTCGAAAAACAAGAGGTTGCCTTGTTTTTAAATATTATGCAGAATATTTTTTTTAAAAAGTACAAATATTTGACCTATAGACAAATTTTGACAGCCCATATATGATTACTAAAAATCAAAAATAACCATAATTATTGAACGATGATGAACTTGTCGCAAAATTAGAAGAAAGCATGCAACATAATTTAGGGGATTGGGGAAGAACCCAGTACCTAATAGAGAGAATTCAAAAAAGACAGGAGATTTTTCAATCGGATAAAAAATACCTAGATCGAATGCTAAATGAAATTCAAAAAATCCATCAGAGGGATTTAGAGGTTGAAAAAACAGAAAGAACAAAACAAAGAATTTTTGTTCAAGATTTAATTAAATGTGATAGATGTGAATCAGAAATCGGTTTGAATCAAAGGGCAATAAGGAAAAAAGATTTTTGGTTTCATGAATTATGTTATGATGACATTCCAATATCCAAACAAATTGAAATTACAAAACAGCCCCTAGATAAACAGACAATAAAATATGACGATTATTTCAAAATTGAAGATAAATCCTCAGTGAATCAATTTTATCCTTTTCAGATTATTTTTACATCGGCTATTCTGATTTCATTAATTGCATCAATTTATTTTCTTTTTGATAAATTTTTTTCAATTGTCATCGCCATTGTTTGTACTGCTCTTTTTATCGTAATCTATAAATCCCAATTCAAAATGTTTAACAACAAAAAATATAATCAAACGCACACATCACTAATCAAAACAGGTATTCCTGGACTAGATTCTATGATTTCTGGCGGATTAAAAAAGAACAGGTCGGTCATAATATCAGGCCCACCTGGTAGTGGAAAAACAACATTTGGATTGCAATTCCTGTATTCAGGTGCACGTGACTTTGATGAGCCAGGCGTATACGTAACAATGTCACAAAATATTGATGAGATAAAAAATGACTGCAAATCATTTGGCTGGGATTTTGATGATCTAATCAACAAAGACAAAATCATGATGATTGATGCAAGACCGTTTAAGATTCAAGACGAGATGATTGGCAAAGATGATTCCCTATACAGGGGGGAGCAGATGCCATTTGAGCACTTGACAAAATTGTTGCTAAGCAGCATCAAAAGAATCGAAGCAAAAAGGGTAGTAATTGACTCTGTTACAATTCTTGCAATGCAGTATTTGGATAAATTTTACATGAGACAGGGTTTGCAAGGAATGATTCAGGCATTAGAAAATTATGGCGTAACTTCGCTGATAATATCAGAGCATTCAGAAAACAACGAGATTCCTTTGGAATGGTTTGTCACATCTGGGATTATTCAAATGAATAACCAAATAATAGCAAATACCCCAAGACAAACTATTCAGATCAAAAAACTTCGTGGAGTCAAACACAGTCAACAGATTCATCCAATCAGGCTAGAAGTTGATGGTTTACATATCTTAGAAGCATGATAAAATATCAAAATATAATATTTAAAAAATGCCAGTTGTCAGATTTATCTTTTCATATGAGTTCCCACATGAATTATGCTCATTCATATGTATAGTATAATTTTTTAAAATACGTTTTGATTTAGATTCTGTATACGGTCTGAAGTATTGGACTTTGGTCAATAACGTTTTGCGTAAACTGGACATTTACTGTAACCTTGTTGTTTTTGATGTCAATTTCCACATTGTCAAACAATGACTTGTATTTGTCAGTCTTGCGTCCGCTTGTAGATATCTCGTGTCCATCTTTTATCAAGAGTCCGTCTTCGATTAGTGAATTGACTTTTCTGTATCCTGATGTCTGTGGAATCTGTAATTTTTCTAGCATTTCCAAAATTGTCCATGACTCACCAATTGACGCATTTAGTATTTTTGATGCTTCATCATCACTGTATGCTTTTAGGATTGATTGTCCAATTGATGGCTCGGATATTGTAAATCTCTTTTGCGTCTGGTCTTTTTTTGATTTAATGCTGCACAGACTTTCAAGGAATTTTCTTTCTAGTCCCTCAGCTCCTGCTCCAAAAAATTCCCTCAATACAGAATCTAGTTTTTCAAACTCTTCCATGGACTGGGTTATGGATATACCATATCTCTCAAATAATCTATCCTGTATCTTGTGAACCGTATTTTCACCAAGATTTTTCAGCATTGTTTTTTCAAGTGACTTTGCCAATAGTTGGGTAACGCCAGTCATGATATTCATTAGTTCATACTTTCATATTAATATTTTTTGGTTTAATCAGGTTACCATCTCAGATAGTCTACGAATGTGACTGGTATCATTTCTGATTGCCAGATTGATGGCTTTACGCATCTCATCAGCATACTTGTCAAATTGTTTTTTACTTTTTTTGATTATTTCACATTTTTCTACGACTGGCAATGTTTTGAAGTTCTTGTATTGCTCATAGTTAACTGTGCATGAATATGACTTGGTTTCCCCCTTGAATTGATATTTGATGTCAAATGATATCTGCTCTGAATTTCCAATCAGACAGTTAGTTATTGCTTTTTTTATTGCTTGAACAGCAAATGGCTTTTGAATTACCTGTACATTTAACGAGTTTAGAAACGGATGCATGTATGCATTAGAATCGCCCGTGATTACTATTATCCTAGCATCAGGATTTATGTCCTTGATCTTCTCAATTGCATACAATCCATCATATCTGGGCATATTCAAATCTGTAAAAACAATATCAGGATGATGCTTTTTGTACATACTTACTGCATGGCTGCCATCGTTGGCAGTTGCAAGAACATCTACTTCGATCATACATAGCATATCACAAAATACGCTAATAATGTCTGGATCATCATCTACTACAATACAACTTGCCATATTGCATATAGAACTTCATGACATAATAACTTATAATATATTCATACTTTTTATGAATATAAGAAATGGTCAAAAAAGTTCAATGCCCTCATTGCTCAAAACGACTGTCTGGGGAAGGTAATCTAAAAAGACATTTACGAACCATTCATAGATCAATAAAGCAGAACTAGCATTACTTTAGTCCCTTTTCTAGGATCTCATTTATGATTCGTGAAAAGCTGACAGAGGATGCAGATTCTCGCAATTTTTTAGCTTGTAAATTTCGCAGTTTTTTTGCAATGTCGCTGTTTAGCATTATAGTTATTCTTTCTGCCATTGCAAACCATACAATTGTATATTATTTTGAATTATGTAAACTCACTTGTTTACTAAAATGTCAAAGAAATTAGAATATTTCCAAATATGGAAATACATGTATGAAATATTACGATAAATAATTATTTAGAATAGTCTCAGGACGGATTGATTTACGATTAATTTGTTGTTGAATGTGAATAGTAAATGCCAGCGG
Source organism: Nitrosarchaeum koreense MY1 (assembly GCF_000220175.1). NCBI lineage: Archaea > Thermoproteati > Nitrososphaerota > Nitrososphaeria > Nitrosopumilales > Nitrosopumilaceae > Nitrosarchaeum > Nitrosarchaeum koreense. Next base: position 760,052 of record NZ_AFPU01000001.1, read on the forward strand.
GGGGATTTGAACGCCCGACGGCCCGGTCTTCAGCCGAGTGCTCTCCCAGGCTGAGCTACGCTGGCACAACAAATTTGCTTTAGCTTGAGGAATTAAAAGTTGTCTTTATCACCAAGTATAGTAAAAATACACAAGATTATGACGGAATGATCTAGAATTAAACAATTAATCAAGATACAGATGCAACTAAAATCAATAATATGTAAATTTAATCAGAGGATAATTTTTTCAGCTTATTTTGAACTGCTTCTTGTATTTCCTTTTCCAATTTTTCTTGTTCTTCTACCAATATTTTCTTCATTGCTTTTTCGACATAATTTTTACCCATTTAGCTTCAACATACTATGAAATAAGTAAGAAATAAGGACATCGAATTTTTCATGAGAATTTTAATGCCGTTGTGGCAATTTATGCGATACGCATGATTGATGTCTATTGATTTAATCATAAATGAGAATATTATTGATTAGATGATTACTAATCAAACTTTCCAAATTATGTCTTTTTTTCCACTTCTTTTATTTAAAACACGACCCAACACAAAAAAAAGATCAGATAAACGATTTACATACTTGATACAGTTCTCGTTGATTTTTTCTTCCTCGCTTAACATTATGATGAATGTTTCAGCTCTTCGTGTTACAGTTCGAATATGATGTAGTTGTGATGCTAAAATTGTTCCACCAGGCAAGATAAAATTGGTCAGAGGAACCAATTCGGATTCATATTTATCAATATTTTTTTCTAAATTTGATATCATGTCTGTGGTAACTCTATTTTTTTTATCTTCCAATTTTGGATTAGAAAGATCAGCCCCAATTACAAATAATTCGTTTTGAATTAAATTTAGCAAAACAGCAATGTCCTTATCGATTTCATATGATTGTATAATGCCCAACAGTGCATTTGTTTCATCAATTGCACCATACGCTATGATTCGTGGGTTTGATTTTGATACCCTCAAATTACCTTGTAACCCGGTAGTTCCATCGTCACCAGTCTTTGTATATATTTTCAATAACGTATGAAAAATCGATTAAACTATTATGTTGTTCGAATTATTTATTATGGCATACTTGTAAATGCAATCGTTGTACCGATTTTTCACATGTCATGATTCAGAATTTAATAAAAATCACAAAATAATTCAAATCACTATTGCGGATCTTAAAATCTACCATCATGTCAAACGATTTTAAAGCCTTGATTATTGATTTTTTTAACACATCTGCAAAATTAAAAAAAATACCTCGTCAGGGATGGATTGATAAATTATTGATAAATGATCCAGAATCTGTAGCAGATCACACTTTTTCAATGGCAATCATTGGAATGATTTTTGCAGATTTAGAAGGACATAACACAGAAAAAATTTTAAAAATTATTCTATTACATGACATAGCAGAGGCTTTAATTGGAGACATCACTCCAGAAAAAATGTCAATACAAAGAAAAACAGAGTTAGAAAATAATGCGATGGAAAAAATTCTCAGTAATTTACCAAAGAAATTACAAAAACAATACAATGATCTTTGGATTGAATATCAATTAAATCACTCTAAAGAAGCTCAATTAGTTCATCAAATAGACAAATTAGAAATGGCGTTACAGGCAAAAATCTATTCAAATGAAGGATATTCTGAAAAATCGTTGGCCTCATTTTTTAAGACTGCAAAAAATGAAATCACAGATCCAAAGTTAATGGAGATATTTAAAAAAATAGCATCCAAATAATGACATGTCTGAAAAAAGCAAAGATGAATTAATTGAAGCGCAAAAACAAATCATAGGAATACTTTTTGAGGTAATCAAACGATTGCAAGCAAATAATGATCTTGATGATGAGTATTTCCAAATTATCTCATCTGAAGATAAATCAAAAAAAGAAAGACTAGAAAAAATCCTAATTGAGAGAGAAGAGAATGCAAAAATTGTGGGGCGTTTATTAGAACAATTAGAAATTTGATATTGATTTTAAAATACTAATCATCTGAAATAATTTTTAGTCGTGCTGTTTGTTCAAACTTGTCTTGAATATAGTGAGAAAGGTTGATCACTCTAACTCTTGTCTGTTTGTTTGTCCAACTACCCTCATTTTCAAACCATGATTCAATATCATCAACATCATATCTTTCACCGTTTTTTAGAATGGTTTTGAAAATTAATTTTATCTCTTCTATGTCTTGCTCTTTTAGATTATTTTTATTCTCAACTAATGTAGTAATTTCATTTAATTTTATAATTACATTGTTTGTAAGAGGCATGATTCTATCAAATTAAGAAGATATAACAGTCTTTTGAGATATTGTTTTTATAACAATCAAATCTTCTTTGAGTCGTGCAGTATTTTCAAGCCTTAAAAACAGGACAAAAAAGAGTAGCAGAAGCCAGAGAATATCTTAACAAATTGACTAATGGAAAAGCAATGCCTGCATTGGCATTACGGGATAACAAATCAAACGTCTGGGACCCAGTTGGGGAAGAAAATCTTTATGCATTTGTTGATGAATCTGCAGGATTTGTGTTAACAGATAACAGCGGGTACATACTTGCTTTGGTTGACAAATATGGTATTTCTAAAACAATTGTTCAGGGAGTAACTAAAACACAAAAAGAAATCTTGGAGCAATCATTTCAAAAAGACAACATTCCAGAATACAAAGGCAAGGTAACTCTCCCAGTATAATTGAAATTTTTTTACCAAAAATAGTCAAATAAAATCAGCGTAAAGCTTTTGTTATCATCAGATTTAGAATAACAATTGGCAAAATATACACAAGAAATTGAAGTAGATGGGCATCTTATCGACTCATCAATTTTAACAAAAATATTTGACAAGATAATGGATCTTCATGGAGAATTTCAAGTAGAAGAAATCAACATAGGAAAAAAGAAAAAAGATCCATCATATGCACGATTATCAGTTACCGGCAAAAATCAAAAACATCTAGATGAAATTTTAGAAACAATTTATCGCGAAGGAGCAGTCTCAAAAATACAAAAAGGAATTTCATTAAAAAAAGCACCAAAAGACATGGTGATGCCAGAGGACTTTTACAGTACCACCAATAACCATACTCGAGTTTTTCACAATAAACAATGGATTCAAGTTGAAAATATGATGATGGACAAATGCATTGTAGTAAAAAACAACAGAGCATTTTGTGTCCCTGTAAGAGATGTTAAAAAAGGAGACAGCATCATTGTTGGAGAAAACGGAATAAAGATTACTCCACCTGAGCGTCCAAGAGAAGGTGTTAATGTTTTTGAATTTATGGGAAGCTCAAGTTCTAGTGAAAGACCAACTCAGCATATTGCAAAAAAAGTAGCAGAGGACATTTACAAGACAAAAAAGAACGGCGGGAAAATTGTAATTGTAGGCGGTCCTGCAATAGTACATACCGGTGCAGCTGATGCCGTTGCAGAGTTGATCAAACTAGGGTTTATTGACGGAGTTTTAGCTGGAAACGCTTTAGCGGTTCACGATATAGAATATGCCACACTTGGAACATCACTAGGAATGAATGTTCATGATGCGACTTTGGCATATCGTGGACATCGAAATCATATGGAGACCATAAATGCTGTTTTTCGTGCAGGGTCTATTGCAAATATGGTTAAGACAAAAAAATTAACACGTGGAATAATGTACCAATGTGTAAAAAATAAAATTCCATTTGTATTGGCTGGATCTATTAGAGACGACGGACCATTACCAGATGTAATTACAGATGTTGCAGAGGCACAAAGAGAGTACAAAAAAGTTCTCAAAGATGCAAGCATGGTAATTATGATCTCTACAATGTTGCACTCTATTGCGACTGGTAACATGTTACCTGCAAACGTCAAAGTTGTTGTAGTTGATATCAATCAGCCAACAGTTACCAAGCTAATGGATAGGGGTACTTGGCAGGCATTAGGAATTGTTACTGATGTTGGTGCATTTTTGCCAATGGTGTTGCAACAAATTAAAAAACAGAAAAAAATCTAAGGAGTCAATCTAGGATGCTGAATATGCATTCCATCGCCATCTAAAATGATTGGATGAATTTGCTGACTGTGTTTGATTCCACGCATCTTTGTTACCTGGATGGTTCTTTCCATGGTGTCTTCTTTTCTTGTATGTCTAAGCTGAATAATCCCAGATGTGACAAACCATTCCAAAGGAATCTCGTTGTTTTCTGAATGCTCTGATATTATCAGCGAAGTTACGCCATAATTTTCTAATGCCTGAATCATTCCTTGCAAACCCTGTCTCATGTAAAATTTATCCAAATACTGCATTGCAAGAATTGTAACAGAGTCAATTACTACCCTTTTTGCTTCGATTCTTTTGATGCTGCTTAGCAACAATTTTGTCAAGTGCTCAAATGGCATCTGCTCCCCCCTGTATAGGGAATCATCTTTGCCAATCAGCTCGTCTTGAATCTTAAACGGTCTTGCATCAATCATCATGATTTTGTCTTTGTTGATTAGATCATCAAAATCCCAGCCAAATGATTTGCAGTCATTTTTTATCTCATCAATATTTTGTGACATTGTTACGTATACGCCTGGCTCATCAAAGTCACGTGCACCTGAATACAGGAATTGCAATCCAAATGTTGTTTTTCCACTACCAGGTGGGCCTGATATTATGACCGACCTGTTCTTTTTTAATCCGCCAGAAATCATAGAATCTAGTCCAGGAATACCTGTTTTGACTTTGGGATAAGTGGAATCCATATCTACAAAGAGAGAAGATAGAATTTTCTATATAAAGAGAGAGACTAGTTTGATTCTAACAAATAAAATCAACACAAACTATTACAAATGAATGTTCTTTGAATTTGTCCAAAGAGATTCAAAGAGTAATTTCATTGAATATACTAGTGATTTTGAATTAGTCCACATTGCAAATGGCTCTGTCGTAGAGTTTGCATTCTTTGTAAAGAAAAGTAATTCAGAATCGTCTTTTAGAATAAAGCACAAGTGATTTTGAATGTCTTTGTCTAGTTTTTTGATATTTTTTCTTTCCAGATTATCAAATATGTAGGTAGTTTTATCTGAACATGCACTTAGTAATCTAAACTGTTGTTTTGATTTTACAAAGGATTCTAAAAATTCACCATGATATAATTTGATATAGTCTTTTTCAGAACCAAGGATTAAAAATTCATCTTTAAAGTTATCAGTCATTTCAGTGATTTTTGATTGAATTTGATTTGCACCTTGAAGCATTTGGAATTTTTCTTCAACCTCATCATGTAATGAGTCAAAAGTAGGAATGTTGTCCCATAATTCAGATAATCCTTTTTCCATATGCTCTAAAGATTTGACTCTTTCTTTTTCAGCATTTACTAAAATCCATATTGCTTTGTTTAATGGTGATGCTGTAAATTGAATCGGATGTTGAAACGTTGCAGAAACAATTCCTTTGTTTTGTAATGCTGATAGTAAATGATATGTTTCAGTTCTAGGTAATTTAAGGGCCTTGCATACTTCAGGTGCTGTCTTTGCACCATATTTTCCAAGATAAATAAACACTTTACTTTGATTTGATGTCAAACCATATTGCAAGAGTTCTGCCTGAACTTTATCAAGGGATAGCTTGTACTCATACAACTGGGTGTCTGGTGTAGAGTCAAATATCGAAGTTTGTATTTCTGTGGTCATGTTTTTGCTGGATCCTCAATAAGAAAAGACTAGACTATATTGTGATATAGCTAAGAAGTTTTGATCGGATCGATCGTATTTCTTAATATCTTTAAACATAAAATTATTATATAATTTTAGACTATTTAACATAAAAATTCACTATATTCCTATTTTTATGATACTTTCCTGAGAAATTGCAATTCCAGAGTAGATCGATTTGAATGAAAAGTTTTTCCTAATATCACTTGTTTTTAGAAAGGATATTTGAAGTGGTCCATTTGAGCCATGAAATGCAATGCATGCCATATCTTCTTTAAGTCCCTTTTCAATAATGTTGTTCAATGCAGATAATGTTCTTTGAAGCATTTCTAGTTTTGATTTTAGGTCATCTATTGCCTTGAAATATAATTCTAATTCCCCTTTGAGTCCAATTCCATTATACACCATTATTTGATCCAAATTATACCAATGCTCACTATTTTTTTTGGATTGTTTTTTTGGTTTTTCAACCATCTTTTTTTCAGATTTTTTTTTATCGTTGTTTTTGAGATCCTCTGTTTTTGTATCTGTTTTCTTTTTGTCCGCAGGATTGTTTTCTAGTTTTGATTTTAGTTCTAAAAACTCAGGATCGTCTTTTGAGAATTCTTCATTTAATCTAATTTTATTACCTAAAACATTAGAGTATTCATTTATTGATTGCTCGGTTTCATCAATCTCTTTTTCAAGATTTGACTTTAAATCTTTGACTGTATTATATCTGCGAATTAATTTATTCAATATTTTCCGGAATCTCCGTTACAGGAATTTTATTTGGCAGGTTTTCTTTTAATTGAGAAAGTACGTTTAGTTGTTTTGTGGCAGCTCTTAAGAAAGTAATCTTTTCTGTCAGATACGTCTTTTGTGTTTGGATTAATCCTATTAATTGTGGTGTGATGTATTCAATTATTTTTGTGATTGTTTCAGGGGAATAATCTATGAATTTTTTAGTCTCTGTTTTACCATTTGATAGTTTAATGTTTAATTCTAAATTAGGTAACAAAACTATGTTGGCATCTGAAGGAAGATTGAATATTTCAGGATGAATGTTAACTGAAAAACTTAAAAATTCTGTAATTATTTTTAATGCATTATGCAGATCCTCTATGATGTTTGTTTTTTGGTCTTCTAGTTCATAGATTTGCATAGATTCCTCAATCAGCGTGTTTAGCTGAGTCAAGGTACCTGCGTTAGATGTCAAAGGGTCAACAGGCATAGTAACAGATTCACTAGATACAGGATTGTTAGGATCGGCAGATTCGCTAGATTGCATTGATTTTATAATACTTGAAAATTACATTAAAAGTTGTATGTACCTTAATGTTACAGAATTATCTTAGGCTCAGACATGAACAGAAGAATAAAAGACATTTCAAGACGTAAAACAGATGCAATTAACATAGAATATTTTAGTAAAGACAGATATAGAATTTAGAATAGATTGACTAATCACTAACCGTAATTCTGCCAATGTCAATTTTCCTAAGAAATGAGGCCCCTTTTTCATCATATCCGCTAATGAAAACATACATGTGATAATCTCCAGCAGGTATTATAGTACCACATGTTGGATTACAGCTAATATTACGATCAGGTCTATCCTGTGCTTGAAAAAAATACAGGTATATGATATTATTTGCATCTATAAAGATACTGTCCCTATCTTCATCTAGTCTCCATGTGTTTGAACCGCCAGTATTACACTCATCATTAGTTAATGTAGAGTTAGCAGAGCAAACGATTGCTGCATAAGAATTCCCCGTAGATAAATTTTCAAATATCGCACGTGTTCCTTGATATGTAAACCAAGCACCAACATCACCAGTATTTTCAGCAACAACCTGCAGTATATCATCATTATCGTATTGATAAAATGATAAAAATGAAATATTGGGTATAGGGAATTGTATAAATGAAGATTTTTGATTTGTCATTGTACTATCATCGATTCTCATAATTGTATCCAACCCTGTTTTATACGCAAGTGTGACGTTTAGTCTGTTTTGTCCATCTATAACAGATTCAGGAACTGCAGATAGGGTAAAATTAAAGTTTTTGTAAAAAGAATCTGTAGCATAGTCACTTGTATCAATAAGATCTCCTGAATCAATGAATTTCATTGGTTGATTTATCAATACTGCGATTGGAGGTTCTATGTTAACACCATTAACATCAGTTTCATAGATGGTAACATCTACTATGCTAGATGTGTCACCAAATCTAGCGTTATACAAATCAGATATTTGATTTGTTGGAGAAGTTGTTAATGCATAATCATTCCAATGCATTATCTGATCAATATGACCTTCAAAATATTCTGATGCGCCATTATAACCAATATGAATTTCAGTGTCTACACCACCCGTATCAACATTATTGCCAGATCCGCCGGTATTATCATGATCATTAAACACACCATCAATATACAGATCACATTGTTTAGCACCATTTCTTACAGCAACAACATGGTGCCATGTGTTATCATCCAATCTGTTAGTGCTGATACATTGTGCAACATTACTACTACCAGAACCACTAGAATCTACTTCAAAGAATATCTTACCACGATTTCCAGATGTAGACCCATCACCCATATGAATCTGATAGCGTTCCACGTTAGAGTATGAAGAATCATTATCATCCCAACGGATTATAACATTTCTTGAATTATCCGCATATTGGGTTGGCACTCTAAACCATAAAGCAGTAGAATCTGGGAAATCTTCAATATCAGAATAATCCTCACAGTCACTATCAGGACCAGGGCAATTATCATTGTCCATGTCCCAGACACTATCTATGCAATCATTTCCATCAAAACTATAGTACGGAGAATTGTCAGGGCCTCCTAATGAAACATATGTTGGGGAGGCATTACCAGAACATTTGTCTAGACCGTTTGTATTTCCAGTAGAATCTACCAATGGATTAGTATTGGAATCTAGATGAAATATCATATCCACAGAATTATCATGATTATCATCGCTGACATACATTAAAGAATCAGGCAAATTTTCATGAAATGTTCGAGTGGCAACATACCATGTGCCAGTTGGAATAGTCACAGTAGATGTAGAATTGTTTGAAAAAAAACTCGGATCTATCTCATCAAGATCTAGATATGTTCCAGAACCTTCTGGCGAGGTGCCTGATAATTGATATGTGGTAGATGGTACGTTGTTAGTTTCCATATGGAAATATAGAACGTCATTCTGCCCTGGTGGGTCATCTAACCCTAAGGATGAAAGAGCAGTCCCAGATGTCAATGCAGATTCAACCTCTTTTATTCGCACATTAGATGTTGCAATGTTTGAAGTAATTCCGTTTGCAAGTGATGCCTCAAATGTAATCTGATCAGCATTGTTTCCTGAAATTGTGTATACCCATGAAAAAATTGCAGTCTCGCCAGATTTTAAACTTGGGTAAGAAGTTGGAGTAGGTCCAGAAACCTTAACTGCCGAACAACCAGTAAATGCACACAAAGAAGTATCAACATCTAGATCTGAAGGTGTCAAATTTAAGATTGGTGCATTGTTTGTAGAATTGTTTGTAACTGTAAAGAGTATAGTAGTATCAAAAGCAGTTGAAACCGTTTCAGGAATGGTATAGCTATTCAGATAGAGACTTCGGTCTCCAACGGCATTAATATAAAATGATTGTACTTCTCCTCTGCCTGAAATTAATTTTAGTTTATAACCTTTAAGAGGATCCATAACATAATCCACACCGTTAATCAAATCAAACTGATCACCAGGAGCAATTACAGTGTTAATATCAAATTTTTTAGTAGTATCAGGTATACCATCTTCTTCAATCCAAATAGATTTTATTTCTAACGGAACCTGGCCTGTGTTTAAAACAACTCCATCTAATCTGTTGCTAGGATTTATCGTTACAGATTCAATTTCAAATGCCTCATTTTGTTTATCTTTTTGTCTTTTTTCTTCTATTATTAATGATTCAGAGAAATTTCCTAATAAGTTCATACTATAAGTGACATAAGAAAGTGAGCTGATGACTACAGCTACAAGAAACACAGAACCAACTAGGGCACTTAGACCACGATGTTTTTTCATGGAGCTATCTCCTGTGTGATGAATTGATTTCCTCTTTCTGTAAACACAACAATATTGATGTCATCACCAGAATTCCATGCATATGTTGCATTAATGGAAAAAGTACTTGATGGGATAATTCCTCCATCAGTATAAGAAAAAATCTGCAATTCTGCCAGAGTTATTCCATCAATAAATTTCATCTCAGTTACGTTTAGTCCCAATGGTCCAACATTGGTCATTGTAACATTAACACATTTTCCTGGACAAGTATTAGAAAACCATACATTATCAAATATTAGATCTTCATTTATTTTGTTTGTCTGGGTAGAAAATGTTTCTTCCATTGCTTGTTTTTGTGTAGTCAAGCTGCTATTTGACCATCCAAGCATCGCCACGCCCATGATACTCACTGCAGATAGGATTATGGCACTAGTTACAACATTTGCAAGTGCTCGTCTGGAATTAAAATGAAATCGTTTATTATTTCTAAGAGAAATTTTAGACATTATCAAATTTAGATCTGGTATTATTGATAGTGTAGAAGAGATCATAATCACAAGTTTGGTTGAATAATGTCTGGGTTTTCTAATTCTGATTCATCTACAGGTTCTGCAACTTCGGTCATGTTTTCTTGTGTTGTGGAGACATCTTCGATCTCCTCAATTGCTTCAGATACGTTACCTGCGCCCATTCCACCAATTTGGATAGGAGGACATGAAACATTGAGACTTTTTGAAAGCAAAAAAAATGTTGGAAATAGTTCCTGATAAATCACAGATAAAATCTTGGGAACATCGTTTTCATCCTTGGTGAGAATGTCGTCTCTTTCTTTTGCATCCCCCGCTATTTTGGTCATGCCTTCAATTGTTAGGTGGACGTTTTTTGGGTTTGATAAAATTGTAAATCCGTACTTGAAAGTAGAATGTGTCTCAGCGTTTTCGATTTCATCAATTGTTGCCTCTACATCATATTTATGAAATACATTATTTTTTGGGTCGTTTTTACTCATGGATATAGAATTCAAGTCAACTTGTATGTTCAATTTGATTAATTGTATCTTGAAATTCATTAAACAATGTGTATGTAATATCAGCACACACATAACAGCATTAACCATATCACCACATAGATAATCTACGCATGGAGCAAAATAGAGTTATATCATCAGTTAATCATTCAAAAATAAATTCGGACAAGGTAAATCTCTCAGTATCAATATCCAAGATAAAAAAAGACACGCATAAACTATCAAAAATGTATGATTTTAAAAAATACATGGATTCTTCAGACATGATATTTCCTCCAGAAATGGATGACATGATACCAAAAGATACGCCACCATATCTAGATAATGGAGAACATTATGTGGAGCGAATTGGAAGAGCATTAAAGTTTTTCAAACAATGCGCATTAATTGGTCCCAGTGGAACTGGAAAAACACACATCGTATACTTGGTGGCAGAATTGGCCGGACTTCCAATGTGGGAAATTAACTGTGGTTTGGCAACATCTGTCTTTGATCTTTTTGGAAGATATGTTGGATTGGGAAAAGAGAATTGGATTGATGGATTAATTACTGGATGGTGTAGAAAGGGCGGAATATTATATCTTGATGAGGCAAACATGATGAAACAAGACGTTGCAACAAAGCTAAACCCATTGCTAGACCAGAGAGGACACATGGTACTTACAGAAAAAGATAGTGAAATTATCCACAGACACAAACATGCATACATGATAATTAGCATGAACCCAGTATCATCTGAATTTGCAGGTACAAAACCAATCAACGCAGCTATGAGGAGAAGAATGAGTGTCTGGTTGAATTTTGATTATATGAGCGTAGGAGATAATATTGATGAAAAAGAATTCAAGATGGTCTCTGAAAGAGGCGGAATTTCTCTAGAAGATGCTGAAATAATTGTAAGAATAGGTGCAAAATTAAGACAAGAATACAAAATGGGAGATCTTCCTTATGGACCATCAGTGGGAGATTTAGTAAATTGGGCAAAGATCTGTTCAGATGGAGTTGATATTCTACAAGGTGGAAATGAAACTCTGGTTCCAATGACTAGCGATGATCCAGAAATACAAGACGAAGTAAGACAAATAATTAAAAAAGTAATTGAAGGAAAAATAGCACAGCGAAATCGAAAAGTGTGATTAAATGAAAGAAAGAGTAGAGGATGTAGCACATAAAATCTTTTTTGACATATGTGGAAAAAAACCGACGGAGATAGATCTATTTTTTTTAGATACAATTCATTTTCCAAAAATAGATTATTTGCCAATAATAACCGTATATTTACCCATGCCACGAAAAATTAATGGGCATAGTGTCTACGAAGGAATTGTCTTTTCAAAATACGAGTCTGGAGCGCAAACAATATGGAATTTATTTTTTGCTACTGTTTGTCATGCTGCAGCACATGCAAATGTAACAGATTTTAGCAAATACCAAAATTGGATTAAGGATAAAGATGAAGAAAAAGCATACAAAACAATAGAAAAAATAGAAGACATTAAAGTAAATCATTTCTTAAAGACATTTTTTCCGGAATATTATCAAGAAATAAACAAAATTAATAGTACATTTAAAATGATTAATGAAAAAAGCATTCAAGACAAATTAACATATAAAAGAAATAAATTTATGGATAGGTTTGGTTCAAAGAAAAAAATTGAGGATGTAATTAAAAATAACATTATAAAACTAGACTCTAATGATAAAAATAAGATAATTGAAATTGCAGATAAATTATATTTTAATCAAGATATCATTGAAGAAGAAAATGCACCCTATGTTGATCATCATACTCAACAAAATAATGCAATCAATTGGAAACAAAATATTACAATAAATCCATCGGGCATAGTAGAGAAGAATGTACAGAATTTTATAGATATTTGGTTTGAACAGCAAAAACGCAGAGATAAAACGAGGAAAAAATATGGTGGTTTGACACATGATCTAAATTTTGACAAAATTGAATTTGCTCCAGAAAATATTGGAGAGTATTTGAGACTAAGAAATGCGACCCATATGTTTTTGAAAAAGATGAGCAGCCAAATGAAATTGGTTCCAAACATAATGGATGAAGGCATGCCGGAAGATATGGGACTGTTGCAAATGCAGGCAGCAATTCAGGCAGTTGCAGCTCAAAATAACAGCATTCAGATCTTTGAGCAAGATGATTATAGGAAAATAGAAGAAGAATGGGCAGTAGTTTTAGATACAAGTTCTAGCATGAGACTAAAATTTGATGAGATGAAAAAATTTGCAATAGCACTTGGAGAAGCTGCCAATGATGTAAACTCAAAAAACGGCAAGTGGGGTTTTTTTACTTTTAATAATAATTTCAGAATAGTAAAAGATCATTATGAAAAATATGATCAAACTGCAAGATCAAGAGTTGGAGGAATAGAAATTACAGGATTGTCTTTTATAGGAGATGCGGTAAAACTATGCACAAGAATTTTAGAAAGGGAAAACATTGAAAAAAAATTTATTTTTTTAATTACAGATGGTCAACAAGTTGGAACGCTAGGAAACAATAAAGATATGGAAGATGCGATATTGGAAGCAAGAAAGAAAGGAATCACAGTGATTGCAATAGGATTGCCAGAAGGAATCACAAAGGTGTTTAATCTTTGCATTCCTTATGAAAGTCTTCGTAAAACAGTGGCAAAATTTATTTCTGCATATGCTAGAATATCAGGCGAAGATACATAAGATTAATAAAAATAATACTTACACATTGTATGTAATTTACATTTACATATAGAATATACAAAATTCCAATGTTGGGAAGTTAGGACAATACCTAAATGGATGAAGAAAAGTTCAATTAACAAAATGAAACCAAAGCTAAACAAAAGTCGTGCATTAAGTACAGTACTTACAACAGTCATCATATTGGTGGCATCAGTTGTACTTGGTTCAGGAGTTGTTCTTTATGGTGCCAGTCTTTTCCAAGGCGGTACTCAAACAGAATCAATTTCAGTATCAGGGGTAAAAGTATGGGTACACAGCACTGATACAAACGGTATAGCTATTGGTGCAGCTAAAATAAGAAATACGGGGGATAAAGTCGTTTCAGTAGACAAAATCCAAATCAGAGGTACAGACGTGCCATTTACCCAATGGTTCGCAGACACCACAATAAGTTCAGCAACATTCCAACAATCATTAAACCATACGGGGTGGGCAGCAACTAGTGGAACTGGAAGTATGGCTAGACAGGTAAATAACCCAGTATGTCCTGCAGGTGCAGATTTCATATCAATTGATCTTGTATCAACAGAGACAACAACTGAAGGAATATGTGCAGATCCAGGTAATGGACCAGTAGCATTAACACCAGGTCAAGCAGCAGTTATTTACTTCAAATTAAATAACGGCACTCTGACATCACTGGATTCTGGTGCAAGTGCTAGTGTCAACATATTTGCAGGTAAAACAGGTGCACCACAAAGCATTACTGTAGAAGGAAAAGAATAACAAACAGAATTCATTAAAATAGGATTTTTTAGGTAAATATTTCTAATCTGTAATTCAAAAAAATTACATACTCGCCTACATAACTAACAAAATAAGATATAAAATTAACAAAATGAAACCAAAGCTAAACAAAAGTCGTGCATTAAGTACAGTACTTACAACAGTCATCATATTGGTGGCATCAGTTGTACTTGGTTCAGGAGTTGTTCTTTATGGTGCCAGTCTTTTCCAAGGCGGTACTCAAACAGAATCAATTTCAGTATCAGGGGTAAAAGTATGGGTACACAGCACTGATACAAACGGTATAGCTATTGGTGCAGCTAAAATAAGAAATACGGGGGATAAAGTCGTTTCAGTAGACAAAATCCAAATCAGAGGTACAGACGTGCCATTTACCCAATGGTTCCCAGACACCACAATAAGTTCAGCAACATTCCAACAATCATTAAACCATACGGGGTGGGCAGCAACTAGTGGAACTGGAAGTATGGCTAGACAGGTAAATAACCCAGTATGTCCTGCAGGTGCAGATTTCATATCAATTGATCTTGTATCAACAGAGACAACAACTGAAGGAATATGTGCAGATCCAGGTAATGGACCAGTAGCATTAACACCAGGTCAAGCAGCAGTTATTTACTTCAAATTAAATAACGGCACTCTGACATCACTGGATTCTGGTGCAAATACTAGTGTCAACATATTTGCAGGTAAAACAGGTGCACCACAAAGCGTAACCGTAGAAGGAAAGTCCTAGGGTAAGGGGAATTTTTTCAAATCTTATCCAATTCGTATTTTTAAATTATAATAAAAAGAAAGACATTTTTTGCCAATAGTATGTATTGTAATGTTTCACACTGGTTGATATATCAAAAAATTAAGAATAAAAATTGAATATAATGGGCAAAAACAAAGAAGAGCAGAGTTTAGAAACATTTCTTAAAAGTGATTTTCTAAGTGAATTAAAGAATGAAACTCCAAAGGGAACAACATTAATTGAAAACTATCCATTAAAAGCGCCATTTAGCTATGCAAATATTTTACAAGACCAAGAAAATGGAAGCATATCGTATCAAGTAGACGAAACAAAACTAAATCAACAAGAAGAAATAATTTACAATCAATTATACAGATTAATAGAAGAAAACCTAGATTCTCCAGAAAATATTGAAAAAGATTTTGGGTTCATGTCATTTGTAAATAAGACCATTAAAGACAATACAAAATTATTTCAAGATTATCCCCTTGCAAGTATGGAAAAGGTAAAATATTATCTAGAACGAGATATTGCAGGTTTTGGATTAATCGATCCAATTATGCATGATCCAAATATAGAAGATGTAAGTTGTAGTGGAATAGATGCTCCAATCTATGTATGGCATAGAAAATATGACAGTATTCCATGTAACATAAAATTTCAAGATGCAAAACTCAATTCATTTGTATCCAGAATAGTATTCAGAGCAGGAAAACACATTAGTTCAGCATACCCAATTTCAGATTTAGCATTAGAAGGAAATCATAGAATTTCAGTATTGTATCAAAAAGAGGTCACTCCAAAGGGAACAAGCTTTACAATAAGAAAATTCAAACAAGATCCATATTCGGTTGTGGATCTAATATCGTTTGGAACTATCAGTGTAGATGTTGCAGCATATTTGTGGATGTTAATGGAAGCAAAAATGTCAATTATGGTCATAGGATCTACAGGCAGCGGAAAAACTACTATTTTAAACGCAATAACGGGACTAGTCAATCCAGACTACAAAATATTTTCTGTTGAGGACGTAGCTGAAATCAACATTAAACATGAAAACTGGTTTAGCCTAGTTGCTAGAACAGGATTTGGTCCAAGTGGCGAAGGTGAAATTGGACTATATGATCTTATAAAATCAGGTGTAAGACACAGACCGGACTATATTGTGGTAGGAGAAATTAGAGGTGCAGAAGCATATGTGATGTTTCAGGCTATGGCAACAGGACACGGTGGTCTTTGTACAATGCACGCAGACAGTTTAGAATCAGCAGGTAAAAGATTACAACAGAAACCGATGGACATTCCAGCATCATATCTATCTTTGATGAATTGTGCAATAGTAATTAGAAGAGTAAAAGGACATGATGGAAAAAGCACTAGAAAAGCAATATCAGTTCAGGAACTCAACACTGCAGATGTTTATCATTCAGCATTCAAATGGGATCCAAAATCAGATTATTTTGATGTACGATTAGAAGATAGTGTAATGTTACATAGAATTGCAGAGCAAACAGGAAGAGACATGGAACAAATATCAGAAGAATATGAAAAAAGAAAGAGGGTCATAAAATGGCTATTACAACGTGGAATTAGAAGTTATGCCAAAGTAGCAGAAAACATTGGAAAATATTATAGAGACCCAGAAGCGTTGATGAAAAAAATTGAGTATGGTGGATAGATGTCTTTTTTAAAAAGCTTTGAGCAAAAAGATAAGCAAAAAAAATTAAATAAAAAAATAGATTCTGAACTACCCTTTTTCATTACAATAGTTACGTTGCTTTCAACAAGTGGGTTTGGGCCATATTCAATTTTTATTAAAATCAAAGATATGGAACTTTTACCACATGTTAGAAAAGAAGCAATGAAGATTTTAAAAAAGATCGATATTTTAGGCATGGACCCATTAACTGTAATGACAGAAGTAAAAGACAGGGGGCCTTCAAATTTTGGAGAGTTTCTTAGTGGATATGTATCTGCCATTCAAAGTGGAGGAGACGTGGTAAATTATCTTAAAACTAAAATGACTAGTGCTTTTGATCTTTATGAGAATGCCCAAAAAGGGTTAGTGGATCAGGTCAAAGCACTTGTAGATACATATCTAACAATGCAAATCGTCATTTTAGCAGTATACATCATAGTCACTGCTACAACTACGGGAGGCATAACAGGAGCACCTCCATTGGAGACAGATATTGATCCAATTTATTTTGTAATTTTAATGCCTCCAATAATTTCTGGATTATTTTTGTTTCTTGCAAAATCAATAAACAAATCAAAGATTGACGAGATAGACTTGAAAAAAATCATAATGTTTGGAATTCCAGGGATTATTGCAGCAACTGCAATAATTTTTCTAAAAATAATACCAGATTATAATTTGTATATTTTAGGAGGGGCATTAATTGTATCTGCAGTATGGCCCGCAATAAAATTCCAGAGCAGATACCAATTCTCCCTTGATGCAGAATCGGCAGCAGCGATAATTCTCAGAGATGTTGCAGAAGCAAGAAAAGCAGGTCTAGGTCCTGAAAAATGTGTTATTCGAGCAACAAAAAGAAAGGACTACGG
This sequence comes from Nitrosarchaeum koreense MY1, assembly GCF_000220175.1. Classification (NCBI taxonomy): domain Archaea; kingdom Thermoproteati; phylum Nitrososphaerota; class Nitrososphaeria; order Nitrosopumilales; family Nitrosopumilaceae; genus Nitrosarchaeum; species Nitrosarchaeum koreense. The sequence goes on from NZ_AFPU01000001.1 coordinate 777,609, forward strand.
ATTATTCAATAAAGTGGCAAATGGTATTTCAAACAAACTAGAGTGGGGCATGACACTAGAGAACATTTTCCAATTTATTAAAAAAGAAACTACAGACTTTCAGATTTTAATTAATTTCAGAGTTTTGTTTGAAATAATTTCATCTGGCGGAGGTAATGTCAACACATTGGATACATTAGCAAGTATTTCAGAAAAAATTCGAAACATAGAAAAATCAAAAAGAGATATGTTAAAACCATATGTACTAGTAGGGTTTATGCTCGTAGGAATTACCAGTTTTACAACATTGCTAGTGATTGATTCACTTACGGGCATAGGGACAGGCCTAGAAGCAGATGAAGTAAAGAAAAACACACTCCAAATGGAATCAAATGCCCGTTTTGAATTATTAGGAATAGCCATCTTGGTTCAAGCATGGTTATCTGGGTTATTTTTAGGTAAAATCACTACAGGATCGTATTCTGCAGGATTCAGACATTCTATTATTCTAATAATAATTTCAATGATATCAATAGCAGTAATTCAATCAAAAATATTCAGTGTCGGCACGATATTTGGTTAGAATCAGTATGTATTGTAATGTTTCACACTGGTTGATATATCAAAAATGTAACCATTTTCCATAGATTGAAAGCAATTTTTTTGATATTAGTAGTATTTTGCAGTATGGTTATCATGCCAGCTTATGCTCAAACAACAGCGGAATTTGGATATCAACTACATCCTGAAAAATTATTAGAAAATACGGTAGGCACATTACAGATTTTTGTTGCTTCAAATGGAATGATGGTGCCAAAATCAATAGATAATCTCAAAGTGACAAGTTCAGATAATTCAATCATACAAATAATTAATGTGGAAGAAAATAATAACGGATATACAAAGAATGTACAAATTAAAGCAATGAAACCAGGAATTGCAAATATTGCGTTGGCAGCACCAGGGTTTTCATCAAAAGAAATAACTTTGGAAGTATTCAACAACAATAATCATCCAACTCAGATATTAATGAAAATCACTCCAAATGATTTTCCAATAGATGGACCAAGATTTGGTTATGTAACTGTAGAATTAGCAACAACTGGTGGGTTACCTACAATTGCACCAGAGGATATAACAATAAAAATAGAAACTCCAAATAAAGATACAATAAGCATAAGAAATCAAGAACTGACAATTAAGAAAGGAGAATACTTTGCCATAACAGAATTTGATTTAATAAATTCAGGTGATGCAATTATTTTTGCAAGTGCTGAAAATATGAAAAAAGTTAGTGAATTTGTGAAAGTACGTAAACCAACAGACCCATTACAAGTTAAATTGTTTGTAATTCCCGAAACATATAGTAGTTACAGTGGTGCCAAAGGGTATGCAATAGTACAATTACATGATGGTGATGGATCTCCCGTAAAAGCTGAGGAAGATATTCATATGAAATTAGGAGTAGAAAATCCAGATGTATCAATTAACACAAGTCATGACTTTGAGGAAATTCAATTCAGCAATCAAGAATTAGTAATCAAAAAAGGAACGTATTCAGCATATACGACATTCACTCCTAGACCAAATCTAGGAGAATTTACCACATCTGATGCACAGACATTTGAAATGTTTATTTCAACTAATAACTATCTTACAGAGGGAGCTTCATTTACTGTAACTCATGATGAGGTTGGTGCTTTAGAAGGAGAGGGGCCATCAATTACAACTGCACTCCCATTTTTAACTACTGGAGAAAAAGAGCTTATTGCTGTAACTTATTTTGAGACAGACACGGTAGTTTCAAGAAAGACAGGAAGTAGCACGTTAGGTACATCAGACAGAGAACTGGTAACAGTTACAGTACCAGTAACCGCTAAACAAGATTATGAGATAAATTTTGCGTCTTCAAAATCAAGTACAGTTAACCCAATTAATCCAATTATGAAAAAAGGGGATAATATTGCATTAGTTTTTGGAAATACTGGAACTGTTGCTCATGATGAACCAATATCATTTTACATTACAGATAATCAAGGAGTAAAAACAGTACCAGGCAACCCGATAGGACCGATCAAAGAAGATATCAGTTTAACTGTTGAGCCATTAGTTCCAGTGATTTTAGTAGGAAGTGAATTTCCGACAATAGCATATTTGCTAGAAACAGAAGGAGAATCAGATACAACTACAACTGATGAAGAAGATGAGGAAGAAGAGAATGGAAGAATTGGCGTAACTCCATTTATTGAGGATTCGGTTCTAACTTTATCTGCAAATGATTTTGTAAATACTGAACCCGAAATAATCAAAAAGAACCAACCATATGTGTTGTTAAATTTATTAACTGATGAAATTGGAGATGCTACATTATCGTTTCAAGCAGGTCAGTTTGAAGGAACCATGACAGCAACTAGTCACACTACAGATCCTGCAGAAATGCACATGTCATTTGCAGAAAATCTTTTGGCAAACTCTGAAAGCTTAGCTACAATTCAATTGCTAGATTCAGCAGGGAATCCGGTATATGCAAAAAATGATATTTTAATAAAAATAGTATCAAATGATGAATCAGTTTTAGAAATTCCAGAAGAGATTACAATAAAAAAAGGAGAATACTTTAACACAATAAAACTAGAATCACGTGATGAGGGTTTGATTGAAATTGCGTTATTATCGGAAGATTTACCTTTATCAAAATACAATATCAATATTGTAGATATTAGTCCAATAGTATCTTTAGATTTACTTGGAGGTATGAATTGGAATGAACGTGTAGAAGCAAAACTGTCTGTAACAATTCCCGAAATTAATACAGCGTTAGGTGGATTTGATGTGGAATGGGTTGCAACTGGGGGAGAAATACTACAATCAGATGACAGCACCAATAATGAAGGGATAGCAATAATGAACATTCTTGCCAATGATAAAGATACAATATCTATCTCTGCAACAGTTTCAGGAAATGGTTTTAGTTCATCTACAATTTCAAAAACTGCACAAATACTAAACATACCGATAGTTGAAACGCCTGTAGAACAGGAACAAGGGTTTATGATAAATGATTCAAATATGATCTACATAATAATTCCTGCGGCGATTGGAGTTGTAGTGTTTATTTTAAAGCGTACGGAGAAATTGGAAATTATAACTGAAAAGTTAGGCATTGCAGACAAGCTAAACATTGGTGAGAAATTTGAAGGGATTAAAGAAAAAATATCAGAGATAAGAAATCGTTGAACATAAATTTATTTTAAAGATATGAAATATCAAAATAATATTTTGCCTAGAAATATAAAAGAAATCAGAGGATGATAAAGAGAATAACAACTTGTTTGAATTATTGAATTACGATAACATCGGAATTGGATTAGCACTCGTTATGCTAATAGTAGGATCCATAATTGATATTTGGAAAAGAGAAATTCATGATTATTTTTGGATGGTGTTTGGGAGTATTGGATTTTTACTAGTTTTTATAAATTCAGATATCTTACCGCATTTACTTTATCTCGGAATAGCGTTAATCATAGCACCGTTTGTGATTTTCATTTGGAGAATTGGCTTATTTGGAGGGGCAGATGCATTTGCGTTAATTGCATTAGCAGTAATTGCACCAATGGCCACATTTTCTGAAAATCCAGTAACACCATTTACAACATTATCAAATGCTGCAGTGCTGTTTATCTTACCATTTATCATTAACTTGATTAGAAATTTAGCAGCACTCATAAAACATGAAAATATTTTTGAGGGATTTGAAGAAACAGAATTTAAAAAAATTTGTGCAATGTTAATCGGATATAAAGCCAAAAACCCTAAATTTTGTTTTTCAATTGAAAAAATTGAAAAAGGTAAAAAAAAGATAAACCTTACAATCCATCATGCAGAAAACGAAGAATATTGTACAGAACCAAATACATGGATTACTCCAGGAATACCCTATCTGCTTCTAATTACAGGAGGATTCATTATACAGCTGTTACAAGGAGACATCATACTGAGTCTATTTATCAAATAATTCTTAAACATAATCAAAACTACGCCTAATCTTTGATCTGTAACACGTAATAACATACATTCGCTTATGTTACAAAAATTGTAATAATTCCTAATGACAGGTGAATCGCTTACGGAGATGTTTGAAGTAGATAGTCCATTAAATGAAATAAATAGATTGCTTGTAAATTATGATTTAACGCCAAATCAGGCTAAAGTATACATATTTCTAAGCAAATTAGGCATTAAAACAGCTTCAGAGATATCAAAATCTCTTAAAATTCCAAGAACAGAGACATATCATTTACTTAGTGTTCTACAACAAAAAGGGATTATTTTTTCAGTGTTTGGCAAACCAACAAAATTTAATGCTGTTGGAATTAGTGAATCCATTGCAATTTTAGTAAATAATCAAAAAAATAGAATCAGTGAATTAGAAACAGGAAAAGAAGACATTATAAAATTATGGAAGTTAATTCCAAAATATAGTGGAAATAAGGAAACACCAGAAGACAATAAATTTCAAACACTACAAGGAAGAAATTCAATTTTAGTAAAATTAGAACAAATGGTAAGAGAATCATCAGAAAATATACTAGTGTTAGGAACTGAATCTGATTTTAAAAGATTTCATCATACAAATTTTACAGACCTTCTTAAAAAAACAAAATCAAATCTCAAAATTCTTACAGACTATTCAAAAAAAGACATACATATCTTTGAAGATGTTCCTTTAAAAAAGATTAAAAGATTAGAGGACAAAAACAGAGAAGATTTTTGTTTCATAATCAAAGATGATATGGAAGTTATTTTTTTTATGAACAGTTTAAAATTAAAAGATATGATGGCAATTTGGACTGATTCCAAAACATTTGTAACCACATTAAGATCATTATTTAGTTTAATATGGAAAAATGCACATTATGTAGATGAATCAGATGTAGAATCATTATTGGGTTCTGAAATTACATATGAACATAGATTAAGAGAAATTGAACAAGAAAAAATCATCTTAAATTATTTACAGAAAAATTTTAAGCTTACCGAATACAAATCAGGAGTTAAAAATGAGTAAAAATTCAATAAAAAACAAAAATGTAGATTCAAAGCAATTAAATATTTTAATAGTTGATGATAACGAACAAATTACAAAAATGCTTATTACATTTTTAGAATTAAAAAATCATAAATGTACAGGTGCAAGCGATGGCAAACAAGGACTTGCATTGATTGAAGAAGGTAATTATGATGTAGTGTTATTGGATTTGGCAATGCCTGAATTTGATGGATATGCCGTAATCAAAGCATTAGAAAGTAAAGACATGCTAAAAAACAATAAAATAATTGTATTTACAGCATCCACCATAACTCAAGATGAGCTAGATGAACTGGTCAGCAGAGGAGTTACATCATATATTTTAAAACCAATTGATATTGATCAGTTATTATCTAAAATTGTTGAATCCGCATCTTCCTAAAGGTTAGGTGTAACATAAAATGATTCCAATAAAAAATATCTTATTTTTACTCTCAGGAGCGTCTAGTTTTATCATATTTTACATGGGTTTAGTAAACTACATCACTGCTATTGAATCATCAACAGGTTGGATTTTGCTAGTTTTTGCAACCATTGTAGCAGCTGGAACATTACTTAGCACTGTATACATTTCAAAAAGCATCACAAAACCTATTGAAAAACTTGCAGAAAATATGACAGAATTTTCTAAAACAAATAAGATTACAAACAAAAAACCAATCAATACAAACATAAAAGAAATTTATGAATTAAATAAGAATTTTGAAAGTATGGGAGAGAAGGTTGAAAAAACAATATCAGTTCAACAAGAATACGTCGAAAAACTAAAACAGATCGATAAAAAAAAAGTAGAATTTTCATCAATGGTGTCACATGAATTAAAAACGCCACTAGTACCAATCTTAGGATATGCACAGATGTTACAGAAGCAAGAATTGATGGGAAAATTAAACAAACAACAAATAGATGCAGTAGATGAAATTTATTCATCAGCAGTAAAATTGCAAAGATTGGTAGGAGATATTTTAACAACACAAAAATTGGATTTAGGCAAATTAGATTTTAATCAAGAAAATATACACATAGCAGAATTATTAAATTCAATTATAAAAGAATTCAACCCCATTGCTATTGAAAAAAAAATTAACATCATAAATAAGATTACAAAAGATGAAATCATATTTAGCGATAAAGATAGGATTAATCAGATTTTTTCTAATTTAATTAAAAATGCAATGGATTTTGTGGAACCTAAAAAAGGAGAAATAATAATCGGGGCAGATAATGACAAAGAATTTATAAAATTTTTTGTAAAAGATAACGGGATTGGAATTTCAGAATCCAATCAAAAAGAAATTTTTAAAAAATTTTATCAAATAGATACATCTACTAGCAGAAAAAGAAACGGTAGTGGTTTAGGTTTGGCAATTTGTAAAGGAATTGCAGACGGCCTTGGTGGAAACATATGGGTAGAAAGCAAAGAAGATGTCGGAACTGCATTTTATTTTAAGATTCCAAAACAACCAATTAAAGTAAACAGTAAGAAATAGCCGTAAAAAATTAATAAAATAAGGTCATAATTTTGAAACTTCGTTTAATACAAGAGGATTTTCAAGAGAGGATAAATCTCCCAAGGGCAATCCTAACAATTTTGCCCTTAAGACACGACGCATAATTTTCCCAGTTCTAGTTTTTGGAAGGTCAGATATTTGACATATAAATTTTGGACGCGCAATTTTACCAATCTTCTCAGCGATGTAATTAGATATTTCTACCTCTAGTTCCGTTTCAGATTTATTTTCAGGCACAAAAAATACAACAATTGCCTCACCTGTAATTTCATCAGGAATTGCAATGGATGCAGCATCTGAAATTTTATGGTGTGAGATTACAACATGTTCAATTTCAGCAGTACTCATTCTATGGCCTGAAACATTAATGACATCATCAGTTCGTCCTTTCATATACCATAAGCCATCGGCATCAACAAAAACATAATCTCCATGAAACCAAATATTTTCAAAATTAGACCAATAGGTTTGAAGATAGCGTTGATCATCATTTAGTAATCCTCTAGTCATTGCAGGCCAAGGAGATTTTATCACAAGATAACCATTTTTTTGATGAATTGATTTTCCATCATTGTCAAACACATCCAAATTCATTCCAGGACATGGAATTCCTACAGTTGAAGGTTTTAGTTTCATTCCTGGGAAAACAGACAACATCGCACCTCCAATTTCAGTTCCACCAGATAGATTCATGATTGGGATTTTTTTGTTGCCAACTTTTTCAAATAACCACCACCAAGAATCTTCATCTAGTGGTTCCCCCGTAGTTGGTATGTTTCTGATTTTTTCAAATGAATGTAGTTTTAATGGTTTGATATTATTTTTTTTAAATAATCTCACAGCCGTTGGAGATATTCCAAAAATGGTAGCATTGTGTTGATGTAACATATCCCAAATTCTTTCAAAATTTGGATAGTTTAATGCTCCATCATAAATTATAGCACTGCCACCCATTATCAAAAGACCGTAAACATTCCAAACTAGCCCCGTAATCCAGCCTATATCTGCAGGCCACAAAAGAATATCATCTTCATGCAAATCAATTAAAAATGCAGCCTGATATCCTGCAAAAACAGAAAAACCACCATGAGTATGAATCACTCCTTTTGGTTTTCCAGTGGTTCCAGAAGTATACAAGATAAACAACGGATCCTCTGAATCCATAATTTCAGTATGACATGTAGAATTTTGTGCAGATACTAGATTTTCATAAAAAACAAATTTTGATGATTCTTCGTATTCATCAATTCCTTTGTATTGTATTACTATTATCTTTTCTATTTTTGTATCTTTTATTGCTGATTCGATAATATATTTTTGTGAAACATGTTTGCCTCCTCTTTGAAATCCGTCACATACAAAAAGAATTTTTGCGTTACAGTCCTGCAATCTTATTTGCAGAGATTCTGAGCTATAGCCTGAAAATACAACTGTTTGAACCGCACCGATTTTTGCAGATGCCAGAATTGCCAAAATAGATTCCTCAATCATAGGAAGGTATATTGCAACTACGTCTCCTTTTTTTACTCCTAATTGCTTAAGGGCATTTGCAAGTTTGTTTACTTTGGAATCTAATTCAGAATAAGTTATTTTAAAAGTTGTTCCATCTTCAGAGACAAAAATATATGCAATATCATTTGGTTTTTTAAGAGCAAATTTTTCTACTGATGACTTGTAGATATTGGTCTTACCGTCAACAAACCATTTGGACCATTGGATTCCTTTTGATGTATCTAAAATTTTTGTATAAGGTTTGTCCCAAATTATTCCAATTTCTTTGTTCATTTCTTGCCAAAACCATTCTAAATTTTGATTTGCCCTTTGAGAGAGTTCTTGTAAAGTTGAGATGTTATGTTTTTTCATGAATTTGTAAATGTTTGAAGATTGTATTTGTTCTTCAGTTGGAGTAAATACAAAATCAGACAAGTTATAGTTTTAAAAAAACCAGAAGTAAAAAGATTTTGTGATGGTCAAGAAATGTCTATTCCAAGTCTTCGAGCACATGCAATGGCAGATTTACCATCATCTTCGGTAATTCCCACTTTTTCAAATTTTTCTATCCAACCTGTTTTGGTGTTCATCGTATTTTCCTTGTAATATTCTCGTAAAATTATGCCTATTTGAGAATCTAACCTATGTCTTGTTGCTTCATTCATTCCTTGCTGAAGGATTGTAGAGTCGGAATTTGCCAGTATTTTTATAAATTCAATATCTTCCAAAGATAGTTCAGTCATAACATTAAATCTTCTTTTTTAGCAAATCAAGAGTTAATTTTGGATCTGCCTTTCCTTTTGTTTTTTGCATGACTTTTCCTACAAGATAGTTTATAGTTTGAGGATTGGATTTTGCCTGTTCTACGGCTTGAGGTTCTTCAGAAATTACAGATTCAATAATTTTTGATAATTCAGACTCATCTGAGAGATTTCCTAGATCAAGATCAGACATTATATCTGATAATGACTTGCCTGTTCTTACAATTTCATACAATGCATTTTTTGCAGAATTTCGTGCAATCTTACCGAACTGGATTGAATCAGCTATCGCTTTTAGATGTGAAGGAGTTAATTTTGATGATTCTCTTTTCTCTCTTGTATCTACTAATCCCATCAAATCAGTGGTTATGATATTTGCAATTTCTTTGGCGTTTTCTTGTGTGTGTGCTTCTTCAAATAAATCTGAATAAAACTTGTCAGATGAAAGCACGTCAGCTACTTGAGATGGAATATTGTATTTTGATATATATCGTTGTTTTTTAGAACTGATGCTTTCAGGCATTTCCGATTTTAGTTTTTCTTTGATTTCATTTCCTATTCTAACCCATGGAATGTCACCCTCTAGAAAATACCTATAATCCAGATCTTCTTCTTTTGATCTGGACGAGATGGTAATCTTTCTTTTATCATCCCAATGACGTGTTTCCTGAATTATTGGAATGTCTCTTGAATGCAAGCTTTGTTGACGTGTAATTTCAAAATGAACAGCTTTTTCTAAATCATGAAATGAACCAATGTTTTTTATTTCAACTTTATTTCCATGTTCAATGGAGACGTTTGCATCTGCCCTCATTGCACCCTCCAATCTAGGATCAGACACTCCAATATTCTCCAATAAATCAGATAAAATATTTAGAAACTCTCGTACTTCTTTTGGGTTTTCAAAATCAGGCTCAGTTACAATCTCGACTAAAGGTGTACCTGCACGATTATAATCCACTAATGTGATTTGGTTTTTTTCAGAACTTCCCTCATAGATTAACCTGCCAGGGTCTTCTTCTAGTTGAATTCTAGTGATTCTGATCTTTTTTTCTCCAACCATAAGAATTCCACCACCTCCGACACTGGTATCTCCATAGATGTTTAATTGAGTGATTTGGAAATTTTTTGGCAAATCAGGATAAAAATAATTTTTTCTAAAAAATGCAATTTTTTCCGGAGTAGAACAATTTAGGGCCATTGCAATCATTGTTGCTTTTTCAACTGCCTTTTGATTTAATCTTGGAAGACTGCCTGGCAATCCCATACAAATGGGACATATGTTGGTGTTTGGCTCAAACTCTCTATAGTTTGCCTTACAAGAGCAAAATAATTTGCTTTCTAGATTTGTAAGTTGACTATGAATCTCCAATCCAATTTTTGTCAAATTGGAACCTCCGGTAATTTGACAGTTTTTTCTAATGCATATGCTGCCTGTAATAGTAATTTATCATTCATCGAATTTGCAATAAGTTGCATGCCAATTGGTAAGCCATTAGAAATAGAATACGGTATTGATATTGCGGGTTTGCCTGTAAGATTTGCAGTTACAGTGTTAATATCAACAAGAAACAATGCAACAGGATCATTTATTTTTTCACCAATCCTAAACGGTAAAATTGGAACTGTGGGGGAAATTAACAGATCAAATTTCTCAAATGCCTCATTTATTTGTCTAGTAAGTTTACTTTTTATCTTTAGTGCTTTAAGAAAATATTTTCCTGCATGTCCTGCAGAAGGAACAAAGCCTCCAAGAATCATCCTTCTAGTGACTTCAGGACCGAGTTTTTTTCTTGCTTTTTCAATATATGAATTAAATTCATACCCCTCGACAGAAAAATCATAACCATATCTCAAATTATCGTATCTTGCAAGATTACTACCTGCCTCAGTTGCTGTAATTGTATAATATGCTGCAACTGAATATTTTACCATATCCAAGGAAATTTCTTCACATATTGCACCCAATCCCTCTAATTTCGATATTGCGTCTCTTGTTGCAGACAGTACTATTGGGTCAATTCCCTCTCCAATCATCTCTTTGATTATGCCTATTTTTTTACCTTCTATGCCTGAATCAATATCTTTTAGATAATCCTCATTTTTGTTATCCACCGTGGTGTTATCATTAGAATCATGTCCTGAAATCAGATTTAGCATAAATGCTGCATCTTCCACAGTTCTAGTTAACGGTCCAATCTGTTCAATACTGTTTGCATATGAAATTAATCCATATCTACTAATCAATCCATAAGTTGGCTTGTATCCAACAGTTGAACAAAAACTTGCAGGATTTCTAACTGAACCACCAGTATCAGAACCTAACGATGCAACACATTCAAATGCACTAACAGATACAGCACTGCCTCCAGAAGAGCCACCTGGGACATAATCTGTATTCCATGGATTTTTGCTTGGACCATATGCGCTGAATTCTGTAGAAAGACCCATTGCAAATTCATCAAGATTTACCTTTCCAACAAAAATTGCGTCTTGTTGTTTTAGCTTTGTAATGACAGTGGCATCATATGGTGCAACAAAATTTTCAAGCATCTTTGATGCACATGTTGTTTTTGTATCTTTTATGCAAATATTGTCTTTAATTGAAATTGGCATGCCAAAGCATTGCCCTATTTTCTCACCTGACTTTATTTTCTTGTCAATTTCTCTTGCTTGATCAACTGCCTTTTCATTAAGTGATAAAAACGCATGTAAAGTATCATCTATTTTTTGTATTCTGTCCATAGTTTTTGAAATGAAATCTTCGGCGGAAAGATTTCCGGATTTTATTTCTCGGACATATTGCAGAGCTGAAATTTTTATACTCAATTAAACCATCTTGGGAGCTCTGACATAGGTTCCTTTATAGTGATTAAGTTTTTCGATTAATTTTTCATCAAATGGAATATACTTGTCTTCTCGTAGATGGGTGATAGGAATTTCTCTTACAGATATCTCCTCCGATTCAACACCCGCAGAATCTAAAATGTCAAAATAGCCTATCATCTTATCAACTCTTTCATAAATTGTAGGATCATCGATTTCAATTCTCATTAATTTTGCAACATGTTCAATTTCTTCTCGAGATACCATTTCTAATCACCTACGGAGTTAATCGGTCAACATCCCTTGGATAAAATGTGACATCTCTGATGTTTTCTGTGCCTGTTAATGCCATGATTAATCGCTCTAAACCAATTCCACATCCCGCGTGAGGAGGCACACCGTAATCAAATGCTCCCAAATGATACTCAAAAGCGTCAGTTTTCATTCCTTTATTTTTCATTCTCTCTTCTAGCTCATGTCTTTTCTCAATTCTAGTACTGCCTGAAGACAATTCCAAATCCCCAAACATTAAATCAAATGATTCAGAAATTTTTGGGTTTGTTTTACTGTCTTTTACATAAAACGGTTTTGGACCCAGAGGCCAATCTTTGATAAAGTAAAATCCTTCCACGCCAATTTTTTTAAGATTGGAAGGGTACAAGTCATCACCCCATTCAGTTTTGGCTCCAGCTTTTTGCATTTTTTCTATCAATTCGTCATAAGAGTACCGTGGTATGTGTTCAGGCTTTGAAGGAATGATAAACTCTACATCTGAATTATTTTTTGCATAATCACTAACAGTTACGATTGCAATTTTTATTATGTCTTCAATTCTATTCATTACATCATTATAATCAACAAATGCCTCTTCCAAATCAACAGATATTGCTTCAGCAAGATGGCGATTAGTTCTTGATGGTTCTGCTCTAAAAATAGGTGCAATTTCAAAAACTTTCTCAAAACTCATAATCAGTTGTTCTTTGTACAATTGGGGACTTTGAGCTAAAAACGCCTCTTTGTTGTAATAAAATATTGGAAATAATGCAGCACCACCTTCAGTTGCAGTGGCTATCATTTTTGGAGTGTTGATTTCTATAAAGTTTTGTTGGTAAAAATAATCTCTAATTGATTTTAGCACTTGACTTCTTGCATTGAAAATATGTTGCAATGTTTTACGTCTAAGATCAATTGGTCTTACTTCTAATCTTGTGTCTATGTTTTTCACAGTCTTTGCTAAAGGCTCAAAGGGTGGAATTTTTTCAACATCTGAAAATACACGTAGTTCAGATGGGATTATTTCAAATCCAGTAGGTGCTTTTTCAGAAGACTTGATCCTGCCAGTAATTGCAATAGAAGAATGTGCTTTTAGTATGGATAATTTTTCACGTAGTTCATCTGGGCAATCTCCTTTTTTGGCAACAATTGGAATGTCACCGTTCTTGTCTCGGATTGTGGCAAAACTAATATTTCCATGACCCCTAATTGTCAAAACCCAACCCATTATAGTGACTTCCAAGCCATCCATTGATGGATTCAATTCGTTAGAATAATGAGATCTACGCAATGTTCCAAGCTCTGTTTTTATCATAATTTACTAAATTGCTATCCTATGGTGTAATTAATTTTTGGGGGAAAATACGATTCACACTAGTTCAGAGGTATCCTGATTCTATTGGAAAACAAATTCAATGATTTTTTTCCCAAATACTAGTAAAAGAATGAAAAGTATGAACTGTCAAGGAAAACCTCATGTTTGGAGATTTTCATACTAAAATGGTAGATGTGTAAAATGCAAGTCCAAGATCACATCACTAACGAATTGATTCTGAAACGAAGTTTGAAAAAACCATAGTAAAATAGACTTTTTTGAAATTATACTATTCTTAATGTCAATAGCAAACAATTAGATTTTTTCTGAGTTTTGAAGTCAAGGTTTGGGAATATGGCATTAAAATCAAAAAAAAGTAACATTTATCATCAGAAAATATTTCAGGTTAAAATGAATTGGATATATTAATAGGATTAGTAATAGCGATCTTTATTATTACAGCAGTATTTGTCGGATATCATGCGTCCCAAGAGCCGCATGAAGTGGTAGAGGGACATGGCGAGTTAATAGAATTAAAAATACTCAGCCAAGTAAAACATGAAACATATATAAAATTAGAACTAAATGAATCGGCTCAGTAATATTTCAAAAACAACAAATTTTTTCGATTTACATTAAATTACTACATATTATTTAGAAAATCAATGTCTTTGACAAACAAAGAAAAAATTATTGCATTAATATCAAATGGAATTGCAGTGTATTCATTATACCAAGAAAGAGGCAGTCTTCCAAAAAACACAAGCATGTATGATTTTGTACTAAAGGCAATTCCAGAAAACATCAAATCAGAATTAAGTGTGCAATTAATTGATGAGGTTTTTCAATATGTCTCATCCACACATAGTTCATAAAGTACAATAATGTAGAACATACATCGCATTGACGGCAATAGCAACTTTAGGATCACATTGTGCACTACAAGTTCTAAAAGGTGCAAAAGATGAAGGTCTAAAGACAATTCTAGTTTGTGAGAGAAAAAGAGAGAGGCTATACCGTCGATTTTCATTTATTGACGAATTAATCTTAGTAGATTCATTTACAGAAATATTAGAACAAAAACATCAATCAATTTTAGAGCAAAATAATGCAGTATTAATTCCTCATGGAACGTTGATTGCACAAATGAGCTCTGAACAAATTGAATCAATCAAGACTCCAATTTTTGGAAACAAGTGGATCCTAAGATGGGAGTCAGATAGAACCATGAAAGAAAAACTTATGCGAGAGGCAAGACTTCCTGTTCCAAAACCTGTCTTACATTCAAAGGACATAGATAAGCTAGTAATTGTAAAAAGGCAAGGGGCTGCAGGTGGCAAAGGATATTTTTTGGCTGCTAATCAAGAAGATTACAATAAAAAAAGAGAACAGTTGATTTCACAGGGAATAATTTCTAAAGAAGAGACACTCTACATTCAAGAGTATGCTGCAGGTGTTTTGGCATATCTGCAATTCTTTTATTCGCCTCTAAAAGAAGAGTTGGAATTTTTTGGAGCTGATCAAAGGCATGAATCAGACATTGAGGGGCTTGCAAGAATTCCATCAGAGCAACAGCTCAAAAATACTAAAGTTCCATCATTTAACGTGATAGGAAACAGCCCAATTGTTCTAAGAGAATCATTATTAGATGAGGTGTATACCATGGGTGAAAATTTTGTAGAAGCATCAAAAAGAATTGTATCACCTGGAATGAACGGGCCATTTTGCATTGAAGGGGTTTATGATGAAAATGCAAAATTTACATCGTTTGAATTTTCAGCTAGAATCGTGGCAGGAACTAACATCTATATGGATGGCTCGCCATACTACTCATTGCTTTTTAATGAGCCTATGAGTATGGGCAAAAGAATTGCACGTGAAATAAAAACTGCAAAAGGAACAAATCAGCTAGATAAAATTACAACGTAAAAAAAGAAGGTTTCATTTTTGCAAAAAGCATGACAGATGAGAGCATTACTATAAACCCAAAAATTGTACCGATTGGGAATTCTGGAATCACATACGTTCCAATAATTTCAACTTCTTCAGAACCTACTGGTACAAAGAACTCAAATGTGGAGAGCTCAGAATCAGAAGTTATTTGATAATATACTTCTTCACCATCAACTAAAATTATAAATTCATTATTTTCTGCATTTATCAAATCATGTTCCAGTTCTATAAAAAATTGAGAGTCATATGTCTCATCCAGACCGATAAGCAATGATTTTGATTCCGGATCAATCTCCATTGCAATGACATTAGCGTTTATAGTGTAAGAAATAGAATATTCATGTTCATCAATTTCCAAAACATATTCTGAGGAAGTAGAAAACGAATCAGATTCCGAAGTCTGGGCTAAAGCAGGTGTGCTAAAAATCAAAAGAGGTAAAATAAAAAGAAACCAATAATGCATGATTTAGCATCAAATGATTAATTATTATTGCTTTCTTCTATTCCGCAATTAATACACATTTTTTTATCCTGAATGGCAAAATATGAAAAGCTGTGAATAAATCCAATCTTACAACTCATGTTATTTTTAAAACTGCATAAGATTAGAGGATCAGGGTCAAAAAAAACATCGATCAAAGACCATTTATTTCAAAATCAAAGGAATCTAAATAAATAGACCAAATATCTAAAGTTCTACCAGTATTGCTGCTTTTTCAGAAGTAACAAGTTCACTTCGAACTGCATCCACAATATCGAAAGTGGTGATAAGACTAGAATAATCTACCAGTTTAAGATCATTTAAAAGATAGATTTTAGGTGCAATTTCAGAATTGCCAGATTTCAAATAATCAATCAGTTCTTCTAATACTGTTATTTTGCCACCTTGAATAATTCTCCCATTTTTTATCGATAATTTTGGTTTTCCATATCTATCTAAAACTAAAATATGATGCTGAGTCTTTTTGCCAAAAAATTTTTTAATTTCCATATGACCAGTAAACACAAAATAGTGATCAGTTTCATAACTCAGATCAATTAGATCTTCAGAAATTTCAATTATTTCACTAGTTCGTTTTTTAGCATCTTCTAATGTAAAAATATTTTTTGAGGTCTCAGTACTATCCAATTCAACATTACCTACCGCAGTTACACGAAGTAAAGATTTTTCAGATACAAATTCACTATTAATCATTATTGATTCAGGAATAGCGCCTTTGTCTACTAACATAGTATGTATTTTTTTATAAACTTGATTGATTTTTTCAGGGGTTGGTTCAATCATTGTTTGCTCCATCTCTTCTTGGAGCATTGATGACGCCACGCCAATTGAAGAGATAACTTCAGCATGCTCTGCTTTTTCATATTTAATTCCTAGTTGTTTTGCAACAAACGGAACAAGGACTGAAGCTCCACCTCCCCCTCCGATTAATGTTGTATTATATGGATTCATTTTGAATTCTTTTAAGATTTTAGTAATAGTTTTTGTGATCTCAAATGAAGCAGTTTGAATTATAGACATAGCAATTTCGTGATATGACACTCCTACAAATTCAGCAAATATCTTCAGAGCAATTTTTGCAGATTCTTGATTCCCAAATGCATAATCATTTTTTTCGATCATACCCAATGCATTTGCAGCACATGTGTTAGTAATTGCATAAGTACCCTTATTGCATTTTATTGCAACATATTCGGATTTGTCATTTGACATGGGCTTTATTAGAATTATTTTTCCTGTTTTAAGATCTTCAGGATCTGCAAAACAAGAATATTTGAGGCCAGCGATATGAGCGCTACGCGGACCTACATTTGAAATCCTGTTTTGTTTTAACCCAACCATACTGCCACCAGCAACGCCCAAAATTCTTACATCCATTGACCGAATACAAGTAGGATGATCTTTTACTGTAACATAACGAATTTCAGGCTTACCATTTTTTATAATACAAATATTGGTACTAGTACCACCGACTTCAACAAATATACCATTTGTTATTTTTAGATGCAATAATGCACCAGCTACGCTTGCTGCAGGGCCTGAAAGAATAGTAAGGATTGGTTTTGTCTTAAAAGTATCCATACTAGTAACTCCACCATCTCCTTTCATTATCATCAATGGTGCAGTAACACCTGTTTTGCGGATTGCATCCTCAACAAAATTTGCAACTTGAAATGTTTTAGGCAAAACACTGGCATTAACAGCTGCAGTAAGAGTTCTAATTTCTAACCCATATATTCCAGATATCTCATGAGATGCTGTAGAAAGTATTTTTTCTTTTGATGCGGTATTCATAACAAATAATTCATTTGATGGATCATCGACTCCAAATGCTTCAGTTGCAATTATTACCTCTGCACCTTTTTCTTTTAATCGATTTATTGCAGCAATTACTTCTTTTTCGGTAATTAAATGAGATGTATCTAAAAATTCATGTGTTGTTTTAATGTCTTGATTTGTATTTATTGTAGAATCCTCTAAATTTGTTCTTTTGACTATATCTTTTTTTGAAGGGCCTACCCCCATTGCAATTATTCCAACCTTTGATGTATCTGATTCTAGCAATGCGTTAATTGCTTGAGTAGTACTATGTGAGATTAACTCGATCTCATTAATTCCAATTCCAGTTTCATGGATAATTTTTTTTAATGCAATCACGATACCTTCAGAGACCCCTTTTTCGGAACTATGCGTTGTAGGAACCGTAGATTTTGCTAAAAGTGAGCCTGTTTTCACATCAATTGCAACAGCTTTTGTAAAGGTTCCACCAACATCAATCCCAACTCGGATTCTTCGCTTATTCATCCAAGTCCTTCCTTGATTTTCGCATTGAAGCTAGTTGCTGTTCTTTTCTTGGACGCATTATCAAAATGTATGTTGATGCAATAAGGTAAACACCAAGTAATATTACCTGAGCAACAATAGTTTCCAAAGTAGGATAAATCCCAGTCATCATTGCAAGATTGATATCCAATCTAGGTATAGTGCCAATCAATCCAGTGTATGGCACAACATCCAATATCTGAAGTTCTCTAACTGCATTTCCTAAAAATGCAATTGATAAATATGCACCCACTCCCATTGTCAATCCAAATAATGCACGTAATGGCAATCGTTTTCCCAATTTTCTCATTACATAATACAGACCCAAAAGTGAAATCAATCCAATGATAAAGCCCAGGCCTACATAGATTTCCATATATTTTGCAAATCCAGACATCGCTTGGTAAAATAAAACAGTTTCAAATCCTTCCCTATACACAGTAAAAAAGGATAACATCACAAAGACCATAACACTACCAGTGGTGGTAGCTTGCCAAACTTTTGCTTTAACAAACTCCATCCATTTTTTATGTTCAATTTTATTTAAAACCCAGAAACTAACATAAAATAAAACTGCAGTTGCAGACAATGCCGCAATCGCTTCAATCAATTCACGGTTTGCTCCTGAGATTTCAATAATGTACGATGCAATAATCCAAGTAACGGCAGTAGCTGCAAAGGCAGCAACAATTCCATAATAAACATATTTCTTAAATTGATTATTTCGTGATGCTTCAAGATATGTCAATATAGCACCAAGAATCAAGACAGACTCCAATCCCTCTCTAAATACAATTGCAAAAGAAGATGAAAATGCGATTGCAGGGGCAAGCTCACCAGTCCCAGTTACAATTCTTTCAGATTCATCAAGATTTCGCTTGATTCCAATAATGACATCGTGAATTTCATTTTGAGGTGCCTCTTGTTTAATCAAGTTTCGCAGAGTGGCAAATTGGTATTCTACCTCAAGTGTAAAATCTGGATCAATTGCCCTAAGAGGAATCTCTACAAACTCATAACTATCAAGGTATGCTGAGCGAGATGATGCATGTGCGGATTGAATATCTCCCTGATCATAATGTAGTAATGTTTCTTCTAATTGCTCACGAATTACATCGATTTTATTTTTAACTACTGTTTTTTGATCATCAGATGCATCACCCATAGATTTTAAATTCTGTGTCGTTAGTGTACCACCATTAACAAGAGGAATAAGTTCGCTAGTCATTTTTTCAGCTTTTGCCAAATCAGGCAGAATTGAATTTTCAATAAATTGAATAATTGCATCTGGATCCTCTTTTTGAATAATCATTTTTCGAAGATTTTCACGCATATCAATTTCTAATGTATTTAATAATGACTCGTCTACTTTTTTAATGTCAGATTCTAGATATTCAAAATTTTCAAGATATGCCTCAATTGCGAGTTCTTCGGCAGTTGAATAATCATTAGAATTTACTGCGGTAGATAATTCGGAATATAAGTTTCTAATTACACCATATAGATTGGTTTTATCGATTACAATCGTTTCAGTTCCTAACAAATCACGCTGTATTGCAGTGATTAAATTTCCAACAGTTACAAAGCTACTTTTATTTAAAACAGATTTATCCAAATCAGTAAAAAATGAGTCAGTCTCTTGTTTCAACCGATCATCAGATATTGGATTTTGATTCAAAATAATCTTTGAATGTTCGATTAACGATAAAGTAAAAAAGTATGATTCATTGCTTTTATGTTGAAAAAATGTTTGATATTGTTCATCAGCTTCTGATAAAATAAACGCCACAACTACATTAGAATCACCATCTGATGAATTGGAGGATAAAGTTTCTTGCAGTGTATTTATGTGTGCAATCAAATTATGTGACTCTGATTTGGATAAAATACTCGAATGAAGATCAAGTAATTCAAGATGGAGGTCATCTGAAAGATCAGAATCAACTGTTCTTAAAAACTGAATATTTTTCCCATAGAAATTATTAGTTAGAGCAGAATATTTTTCTGCAGCATCATAATCATCCTCCAAAATGGCTTTTTTCGTTAACTCCAGACCTAATTCAGTAATAGTAAAAATGGAAGCATATTGTTCTTGATTTTGAGCATATACACTAGTAGGTATAGAATACAATCCCAATGCAAAAACAACAATAATCAAATACCAATAAAATTTAGATTGCATGAATTAATGATTAGGTCTAGCTAACGGTATTTAAACAAAAGATTAATTCTATAACTTTAGAATGAACATCTAAGAATGTAAAATTCAATCTTTTTTATTTTTTATTATTTTAACTAGTATTTGTTTTAGGATTAGATGTATTTGGATAAAGATGTAATGTAGGTTCCAAATCAGTCAAAGTGATTTCAACTTTACCAATACGACTACGATATTGTTTTATTTTTTTTCCTTCAGGGGAAATTACAAATTTATCTACTTCGGCAAGTGCCAATTCTTCCAAATTCGATAAGGTTTTGTAAACTGTAGATATTGAAATTTTTAACTCATCTGCAATTTGTGTTGCATCTTTTGATTCATTTTTAATTGAAAATAACACAGCCCTAGTACAAACATTGCTTAAAGATTCAATTATTTTTTGAGTTATATCAAATTCACTTAGTTGGATTATGTTAGGTTTTGACATTAAGATCATCAGTTGGGTACTAAATTTAGGACAGGATCAGGTTTTTTTATTGAAATATCAGCCTTGCTTATTCGACTTTTGTAGATTTTGAACTTTCTTCCTTTATCTGAAATCATCCATCGTTCTACTTCAATTAATGTAAGTTCCTCAAGATCACCCAGTTTTTTATAAACAGAACTAAGCGGGATTTTTAGCTTATCTGACAAGTCAGCTGCAGTCATTCCTTTTTTTATTACTGAAAACAGTATTGCCCGAGATTCAGAATCTGCTAATGCTTCAATTACTTTTTGAGTGACATCATATTTTTTTAATTGAGGTAATGTTAAACGTCGTGTCAATTAAATTAAAAATTAATAGAGAGTTATTTAAATTACATCATAGTGTTCTCGTTCTAGAGAGTTAGAACAATTAATTAAAAGCAGACTTCAATTCATTATCCGGCTTGAAATGATTCCAAAGAGAGCCTAAAATTATACCCAAAGATAACCAATAAATTGAAACTGCCACTGCAGACATCATTCTAAAATGATCAACTAAACTCATAGGTGCAGTGATTTTATCAGGATTTTCAGGCATTGCAAAAAACACCATTCCAATAAAAACAGCATATCCTAAAATCGCAATAAATTTTTTATTCTTTAATTTTTTAAATATCTTGTAAAATCCTAAAGCTCCAAATCCGGAAATTGCAATAAAAGTTAGAAACAATATTGATCTTAATACAACAGTATCAGGATCACCAACGGTTGGTGGATTTGCTGGGTATTTTAAAAAGGGAATAAAGTAAATTGCAAGCCACATTATTCCTGCTAAAATTAGAGATTTACTCACATAAGATTTTCCAGGTAAAGAGTGTCTTGAGAGTACAAAAATAATTCCAAACAAAGAACCAATGGATATTCCTAAAATTGCACCAGCTAAAACTTGACCACTTTTTTGCCAATATCGATAAGAATCAAATTCTACTCTGAATTCAGGAGTGTCTTTTGCTTCGCCTGAAGCAAAAAGATGTTGATTTTCAATTCCAATTGCCTGATCTAATGAAGGCTCGACAAATACAAGATTAGCAGCACCATGAATTAGTCCTGCCGATAGACCTGAAATTAAAACAATAACAATAAAAAGAAATGTTCTCATCAGGTTAACCCCCTAATGACAAGGAAAACCAGCAGCGTGTCTCATATCATGAGTAAGTTCATGGATGTAAAGATCTTGAAATGCTTCTTCTCCATATACCAAACTAAAGATATGTCCCTGATCAAATCCAACAACAAACAATCCTGCTGCAAAAACTATAGCTAATGCCACAATTGCGATTACAGGAACACTGTTTTTAGATGCATTAATTTGTCTTGATTGAGACATGAAGTTTCCGTCAATCAAACATATTTAAATTCTTGGACAATTTGTCCAATTAATAAAGAAAAATTATTGCAGGCTCAAAATATCAATGTTATTTTTAGATCGAACATACTATTGTTGTAAAATACAACAAAAAATTAAGAAAATGAGAAATTTTGAATCAGAACAAAGTCAAAAAAAATATCAAAACATAATATCACAAACAATAGAAGCCTCATTAATTGATCTGTATGGAATAAACGGATACAAATCGATTATTCAAGCAATGATGAAAGAGTGCGATAAATCTGAAAAAGAAATTACAGGAAATTACAAACATTTTTCTAGTATGATTCAAAGAATTTTTGGAAAAATAGGAGATTCAAAATCCTAGAACCAATAAAAATGGAGATCAATAAAATTCAAAATATAAGCATGATTTTTCAAACATAACAAAAATATTTCAGGAGTTATTTATTGAATTTATATATCAACTTAGGCTAGAAGAATCCTGCGTAAAAATATTCAAATTTTACAAGATATTGTATCTAGAAAAGGTTCAAGCAAAGTACTCACATTTAGCATACCACATGTTTTCAAGGCATTACAATTATTAGATAAGGAAGGTTTTGTTAGCAGAGCGACCTTTGCAAAAGAGATTCATTTAGGAGAAGGGGCAGTCAAGACATTAATTTTACATTTGAAAAAAGCAGGGATTGTAAAGTCAACAAAGTCTGGGACCTTTCTTACAGAAAAAGGAAAAAAACTATCAAATCAAATAAAAAACACAATAGCCAAAGAATGTAAAGTAAAAAAATCATCAATAATCCAAGGAAAATATAATCATGCGATTTTATTAAAAAAATATGCTGAAATGATCAAAACAGGTATTGAGCAAAGAGACTATGCAATTTTGTATGGGTCTTCAGGTTGCACTACAATGATATACAAAAATGAGAAATTAGTCTTTCCAGGAAATGAAAGAGAGTGTTTTCCTAGAGACGCAAAAACAAAAAAATACATCATTGAGAATTTATGCCCACATGAAGAAGATGTCATAATAATTTCATCATCAGATGATCCTTTTGTAGCAGAAATATCTGCAAAAAATGCTGCATTATGGACAATAGCAATTGGATAGAACAAGGAAACTATTTACTAGAAAATAAAATCAATAAACCTATGAAAAAGAATTTTGTACTTACAATTCCAATCATAATAGGAATTTTGGCAGGTTTGTTCTTAGCATTTTATCCACAAACAGAAGATAATCCAAAAATATTAACTGAAACAAATCTAATTCATAATGGCTCACCTATTCTAGGAGACCATTCAGCAAAAATTACAATTTTAGAGTGGGGTGATTATCAATGTACATTTTGTCATAAATTTCATCAAACCACACTAAATGCAATTAAACAAGATTTCATAAATACTGGAAAAATAAAGATGGTATTCAAAGACTTTCCATTAAATGGAGAAGATTCTATTTTGGCTGCAGAAGCAGCATATTGTGCTCAAGACCAAGGAAAATACTGGCAATATCATGATGAATTATACAAGAACTGGGCAGGCGAAAGAACAGGATGGGTTAATCGAAACTCGTTAGATAAATTTGCGACAACTGTGAAATTGAATTTAGATAAATTCAACACGTGTCTTGATAATCACAAATATTTAGATAAAGTAAATCAATTACACCAATTTGGAAAAGAGATAGGTGTTGATGCCACACCGTATTTTCTAGTTTTTAATAATGAAAAAATAATCAAAATAAGAGGCAATCAACCACTTGAAGTCTTTTTAAAATCCATTGATGAATTATAATTTCAGGAATATAATGAACTGAACCAACCAAACTTAATATTCGTATAACAGGAAGCAAAAACAAATGGAAAAGATCAACATAGAAAAAGTAGATTCTGTTAAACTTTATAAAATTAGAAAAATGTTAGAAGAACTTTCCCAAAAATCAGGAAGAGGAACCGAACTGATCAGTGTATACATCCCAAAAGGAAAACAACTACACGAAATTATAAGCACCTTACAACAAGAACAAGGAACTGCAGACAACATCAAATCGGATTTGACAAGATCACATGTAGTAGATTCGTTAGGCAAAGTAATTCAGAGATTAAAACTACTCAAAAAAACACCAGACAGAGGACTTGTGATGTTTTGCGGAGCACTACCGCCTGAAGGAGGAGGTCCTTTAGGAAGCGAGATGGTAAAGGTATGGGAAATTGATCCTCCAAAAGATTTGAAACAATATCTTTACAGGTGTGATGATCATTTTCATGTAGACATTCTAAAAGACATGTTAAAAGATGACAATCTGATTGGATTCTTAGCTATTGATGCCAAAGATGCCGGATGGGGATTATTACATGGCGACAAAATAGAGGTACTTTCACAGACAGGCTCTGGAGTAGCAGGGAAACACAGACAAGGAGGGCAGTCTGCAAAAAGATTCCAAAAATTAAGAGAGATGGAGCTTTCATATTTTTACAACAGAGTTGCCGGAACAACAAGAGAATATTTTATTGATATTTATCCTGTAAAAGGATTAATAATTTCAGGTCCTGGACCTACAAAAGAAGATTTTATCAATGGAAATTATTTAGAATATAGATTACAGAATATGATCATCAACACATTAGATTGTGGATATTCTGGAGCAGAGGGAATTAGAGAGGCATTTGCAAAGTCTGCCGAACTTTTATCAGATTTCAGAATGGTGGAAGAAAAGAAGCTAATCGAAGACTTGTTCAGAGAGATAAACTCCCATTCAGGGTTAGGAGTATACGGATTACAAGATGTGATTGAACTTTTGAAAAATAATGTGGTAAAAACTTTGATCATCACAGATGACACAAACTTAAATCGAGTTGAAGGAAAATGTCGCAGATGTCAAAATATTCAAGAAATAATTGTTGAAAGAAGAGACGTCATTCCAAAAAAAACAGAATACTCAAGCAAACCCTGCCCTGCATGCAATGCAATGGAAGTTGAACCAAACGAACAAGATATAGTAGATTACTTGGAACTTCTTGCTGCTAAAACAGGAAGCAAATTAGAAGTGGTTTCAGGAAGTGCAGAGCATGGAACTATGTTATCAAGCTTGGGTAAAGTGGGCGCCATACTTCGATACAATCCAGGCCATACTAAGGAAGCAAAGATTTGATTTTTCTTGCAAGAATTGAAAGTTCATCTGTATTTGAGATTGAACGTTTTGTCCAAATGGTTCCTTTGTGATTATATCTTGGAATAATGTGGACATGAACATGAGGGATGATCTGTTTTGCAGCCCTTCCGTTGTTTTGTCCAAGACTAAATGCATCAGCATTGGTTGCAGATAAAATGGCATTAGCTATTTTTGGAACTATTGAAAACAAGTCACCAACTGCTTTTGAATTCATATCGGTGATTCTTTCATGATGTTTTTTTGGAACTACCAAACTATGGCCTACATCTATAGGATATTTGTCTAAAAATGCAACATGTGATGAGTCTTCATATAGAATATGAGCATCTTTAACTCCGGATAATATATCACAAAAAATGCAACTCATAATAAAATTAAATTTTTTGTTCTTATTATTGTTTCATGGATGAATAGATCAAAGTATTAACTTATCATATCAATATTTTATTGAATAATTAACAATCCTTTCATCTCGGGATGAATGGTACAGTGATAAGCATATTCGCCAGATTTATCTGCCAAAAAGTTAATTGATTGAGATTCAAAATATCCA
Source organism: Nitrosarchaeum koreense MY1 (assembly GCF_000220175.1). NCBI lineage: Archaea > Thermoproteati > Nitrososphaerota > Nitrososphaeria > Nitrosopumilales > Nitrosopumilaceae > Nitrosarchaeum > Nitrosarchaeum koreense. The sequence goes on from NZ_AFPU01000001.1 coordinate 803,378, forward strand.
AGATCTTTTGAATGTACATTAAATTCATCGATGTTAAAATTATGAATTGATTTTTCATCAGGAGTATTTTTAATTTCATTAATTATATGCAGCGAAACAAGATTTCCTTTGGCAATATTCAAAGTAGGACTAGTCATTCCAGGACGAGGAGCCTGTTTTCCACCTCTACTTGATTGATGACTAAACAAATAATGACCGTCATCTGATTGTCCAGTTTTAATCAATATATTTTCTGGAACTAAAAACACTGGATAATCCACATTGACTGGAATTAGAGATTGATATGCATAATAACCGCCTGTTATAATGACTACAAGAATTACAATACCGATTAGTTTCATAATTGAAAATTTCATCATTTGGAGCGCCAGTTTATCTCACTATTTTTTTCTCAAGATAATTTGCATTAACGCATCTTTGGAATAATCTATGCCATGTTCTTCATCAGTGTGTTTTCCAAATTCTTCGATTACGTGTGCAATTTCACCCTCTGCTACAAAATCACACTCAAATCCATAGTCATTACATCGCAATTTTATCAAACTATATTTTTTGCATAACCGATAGTAATAAGCCTAAATTAACATTGTTAAGTAGGATTCCAACTCAAAATATAGTCTAGAAAATTACATTCAAAAATCCATTAGAAAATTAGATTAAGTGAACTATTACATGTAATGTATGGCTGATTCTCGTAAATATCGTGACAGAATGTACATCATAAAGGACATAATACTTACCCTTTCAGAATATGGCCAGCTGAATCAGACAGCATTGTTTAGTTTTTGCGGATTAAACATATCAAAACATAAGGGAATTTTAGATAATTTGGAATTAAATGAAATGATTAAGAGAGAAGAAGTTTCGGAAGGAAAAAGAACCATTACGATTTTCAAAGTGACGCAAAAAGGAATGAATTTTTGTCATGAGATCATAGAACCCTATGAAAATCTATTTCCAAGAGGGGGAAAATTCTCCGAAGAATCATTCAAACTCGGGGGTTTACTCTTCATCTAGATCATATTGAGATGAAATAGATTGATCAAGTTGTTCTTTTTTCTTCAGATAGTTATAGTAGCGATTATTCCATTTACTAAGCGAGTTAAACTGCCTCAATCCAGCAACTAACCAGATGCCCGATGTTACCAATATCACTATAACCGTAACCATCAACAAAATGCCAAAATCACCTTCTTGTTCTATTAAAAGTAAAAATTTTGGATGAGTAGATAAATACAATGAAATTATTATTGCAAGCGGAGCCAGAATAAGAGCAGATAAAGAAACACCCAACATAATGCCCTTTAGATGTTGAATTTTTTCAATAAATCCATCCATTGAACTTAGAATATCGTTTCTCTCGTCATTTAACAAATCTAGACAACCCCTTGTTTCAAATTATATAACACACATTAATTCTATCGCATAGAGGTATTTAGAATATACTTAACATTGTTAATGTGAAATTTAGTTTGTTCTGTTTTTGTTTGTACGTGACTTTGTTCTAAGAAGAGAATGACAACAAATACAACGAAGGTTTTGTGTTTTAATGAATATTGAACAAAACGAGCATCTTTTTTGTCCATTTTCATATTTCCTAGTAGAGAATTGGATAACTTTATGCAATACACATATACCATTACAACGATAAGTCATGATCTAAGGGAATTTTTTTCTCCCAATTTGAAATTTTTCTAATCTCCACCAATCATCGTCTCGTTTAGAAGCAAGGTTTTCATCTTCTTTGTCTTCCTTTTTCTTCATGTTATTAAATTCATGAATTTTTTAATAAAAGTAGATGAACAATGTTAAGCATTATCTAAATACCAAAGATCAAAAATATTACTTATGCAGAAGCACATATCTACTCCAAAGGAAAAATTCCAAGAATTCATAAATTTGCATATCAGCAATGCGTAGTTTCATTTACTGCCTAAGACACGGGAATTTTTCTAAGATAAGCTTCTGCATTTTTGTTCATATTTTAGATCAAGAACAAAAAAACTAAGTTACCATTGTTAAGTGATGTTTTAGTACAACTAATTTCTGCGGAATGTGTGGAATTTAAAACAAAAATTTCAAAGAAAATAGCCGTTCCTAGTTTGAAAAATGTATTCAAAAAGGATCCTCAATTTACAAACGAGTGTAGAATTTGTAACATGAAATTTACGGATTCAGAAAGAACAAAGAAACACATGATTAAGGCTCACTCAAAACCAAAGCGCGAAAGACAAGATCACTAAAAATGGCAAAAGCATACGTCATGATAAATTGTGAATTGGGTTCAGAAAAGGAAATCATTGCCTCACTGAGAAAAATTGTTGGAGTAAAAGAGGCCCATGGCACACTTGGTCTTTATGATATTGTGATACAATTAGAATCACCTACTGAACAAAATATTCAAGAAATTGTTACTAAAGTAATTCGTAAAATGCCAAAAATTCATTCTACAGTTACTTTAACCAGATCAGAATCAGGGGAATTATTTCAAGCATCGGAGAAGCTAATTGGGATGATGTTAGGTCAGAATAAGGCTCAAGCATATGTAGTCATTCACTGTGATAAAGGAGAAGAGTTTCCAACATTAAAAAATCTCAGCCATATTTCTGAAGTAAAAGAAGCAGATGTGGTTTTTGGGTTTTACGATGTTATTTGTAAGATAGAAACCTCAAATAACAAAACATTGGAAAACATAATCACAAAGGGCATCAGAAAATTGCCTCATATTAAAACCAGTATGACTCTTAACATAATCAATGAGCAAGGATAAGTATATTTTATCTGAAAGAAACACCAGAGTTCAGTTTACTTCCGATTTATCATTTTTTTAGGTATAAAGCAATACAAGTGATGATAGTGAATCATTTCTTTTTTGGAGAAAAATTAATTTTCACATAATAATGTCAAGGTCAAATTTTCATCGAACAGTTAATTAGGGTAAATTTTTGATTTATGATTAATCATGGGAAGAAAAGAGAGAAGAGAACGTGAAGAAAAGCGTGAAAATTACGCTACAAAGCGCTCTTCTGAGAAAAGAAAGAACATGATGATAGCTATAGGAGTATTTGCGGTAATAGCTGTAATTGTAGGTTATTCAATCTGGATTTTCATGAATATGACAACAAATGCGCCTGGCGCGCCAGAGGGAGCAGGTCCACTAGGAAGCGAGCACTCTCATGCTGCAATGTTAGTTAAGATATTTGGAGATACGTTTGACTTTTCATTACCTGCTTACCAAATTAAGACAAGCTGGATTCACTTTGAAGGAGGAGACGGAACTACAGTTCACAAGCATGCAACTGGTGTGAATTTAGGATTTTTGTTTAATTCAATGAAATTAAAAGTTGATGATAAATGCTTCATATTCCAAGATGGAAGACAGTTTTGTACAAATGAGGATTATTCATTGAGATTTTTCATCAATGATCAAGAAGTGAATGATATTTCAGGATATGAGCCAATGGATAAAGATAGAATCCTTATTGTATACGGTTCTGAGACTCCAGAAGAGATTCAAGAATTATTAAAACAAGTAGACACACAGCCAATTATTGAAAGATAATTTTTTCAGTATTTTTAATTATTATTCATCAGATGGTTCTTGTGTTGTAAATTGTGCCATTTTATCAAATAGCATGTAATATCCACATTTAGTGCATCGTAGAACAGTCAATTCAGTAGTAAGAAATTCTTTATCTTCAAATCTACCGCTTAATTTTACATTTTCACCTGCAATTTCTGCTTTGTTACTTTTACAAACAGGGCATTCAAGTGCTTTTTGCTCCACAGTATTACAAAATAAGATTACAATTTAAATCATTGAAACTTTTTCAACAGATAATCTTAAAGTATAGAAGAAAGTCAATAGGTCAGATATAGAAATTATGCGAACATGTAATAGTTTTCATTTATATTTTATCTAATAGCATAGTCAAAAATATTATTTATTTGAGAGTTAGTTTTAAAATAAGAATTTAGAAGATAAAGAAAGTCATATTTCAATAACAGATAATATCTGTTCGTGATCACCAAAACATTGCTTATTTTCCATACATGATTGACATACCAACCATGTATGATTATGACGACATCCTTTTGTCCCCTTGTAAATTATCTTATACTGTGGAGAATGTCTTTCTTCACAAATGTTCATTTGGACATCTCTGTTTGATGTTTTACAGATGAGAGGAAACGGTTTGTCATTTTTAGCAAATGAGTCATATCCGAAGTAATCTCAAATTGATCTTTCATGATAAAAATAATATGAGCGCCAATAGTTAAACAAATGTCAGATTAAAAAATTACACTAATATCACAATCTTAACCCTATAGCAAACCTCGTTTTCGTTTTATGTTACACTTGACGTAGATTTACTCATGAGGCATGATTAAGAATTCAGACAAATTTAGAATCTATTCCTAATTTCAATGAGTACGTTTACCGTGATTGTCAAATCGTATGATAATCAGGGTATTTTTATCTAATATTATAATCTCTTTGCTCTTCCTTCATTGTTTCATCCATTCTTCTGTACAAGATATGTGAACATTTTTCCATCCATTTTAGTCCATCAGAAATAATTATCTCCTTTTTACAAATACAAATCAATCACAAATCTAGTTTTATGGATTATGAATTTAAGCATGTTAGAAAGTAGACAATGAGAATTTCGATAAAGTCTAAATTATAGCAATTTACATTTGTCATGTTATGGAAATTTCTAGTAGAAATGTTGTAGAAGGAACTGCCAGATCTCCTCACAGAGCAATGTACAAAGCGATGGGATTAACGGATAATGATTTAAACAAACCGTTTATTGGAGTATGTCATACTGGAAATGAAGCGACCCCTTGTAATATTCATCTACCAAGATTAGCTCTAAAAGCAAAAGAAGGAGTCAGCGATGGAGGTGCAACGCCTAGAGAATTTTCAACCATTGCAGTAAGTGATGGAATCGCAATGGGACATGAAGGAATGAAATCATCATTAGTTTCAAGAGAAGTAATTGCAGATTCAATCGAATTGATGATTCGCGCACATCAGTATGATGCATTTGTAGGAATTGCAGGATGTGATAAAAGTTTACCAGGAACTATGATGGCAATGGCCAGATTAAATTTACCTTCAATCTTTGTTTATGGTGGAACCATTATGCCAGGAATGCTAAATGGTCAAGAATTAACTGTAGTTGATGTGTATGAAGCAGTAGGAGCATATGATGCAGGGCAATTATCTTTAGAAGGGCTAAAAGCAATAGAAAATACGGCATGTCCAAATGCAGGTTCTTGTGGCGGCATGTTTACTGCAAATACAATGGCATCAATTTCTGAAGCAATTGGTCTTGCTTTGCCAGGTAGTGCAAGTCCCCCAGCAGAAGACGATAGAAGAGAAAAGATAGTGTATGATACAGGGAAAGCTTGCGTAAAACTATTAGAACAAAATATCAAACCACGAGACATTCTTACATTTGATGCATTTGAAAATGCAATCACAATGCTAAATGCAGTGGGTGGCTCTACAAATGGAATTTTACATTTGTTGGCATTATCAAACGAAGCAAGAATAAAATTAACATATGAGGACTTTGAAAGAGTTAGAAAAAAGACACCACATCTAGCAGATATGAAACCTGGAGGAAACTATGTCATGAATTCATTGGATAAAATTGGAGGAATTCCATTTATCCTAAAAAAATTAGCAGAAAAAAAATTAATTCATGACAATTGTATCACAGTTACTGGAAAATCAATTAAAGAAAATATTGCATCTATGAAAATTCCAGAATCAATTCAACAAATAGTAAAATCAGTTGAAAATCCAATTCATTCAGTAGGAACAGCTGTCATATTGAAAGGAAGTTTGGCGCCAGAAGGTGCAGTGATTAAAACAGCTGGAGTTGAAATGACACGATTTACAGGAAAAGCACGTGTATATGACAGAGAAGAGTATGCATTTGATGCAGTAGCCAAAGGAGAAATCGAGGAAGGACATGTTGTTGTAATCAGATATGAGGGGCCTAAAGGCGGACCAGGAATGAGAGAGATGCTTGCAACTACTGCAGCACTTGTAGGTCAAGGATTAGGAAAAAAAGTCGCAATGGTAACAGACGGTAGGTTTTCTGGAGGTACTCGTGGATTTATGGTAGGACATGTTGCTCCAGAAGCATATGTAGGAGGACCTATCGCTCTAGTAAAAAATGACGATGAGATAACAATTGATATTGAAACTAACATACTTGATCTTCATGTATCGACAGATGAGCTAGAAAAAAGAAGAAAACAATGGAGTCCACCAAAACCAAACTATACAACAGGAGCACTAGCTAAATATGCAACACTAGTTGGCTCGGCTGCACAAGGTGCAATCACCAGTGCAAAATTATGATTTGTAATAACTTACAAAAAAATCCCTAGAATTTTTTCGAATAGAACCAAAAGAATGAATCGCTCACAAGGTTTATAGATCACTGATATGAGATTAATTTCAGAGATAACAGGAAAAGAAAATTACGTTACAATTATTGAATTACTGTTGTCTACTAAAGATAATTAAAATCAAGGTATTTGCCACATGTTTCTAATCCTTTCAAAATACTTAAGATGGAACTATAATTTATAAAAATATGGGGTTGCTTACAAAAAAAATTCTAGAATATCAACAAAAGAAACTAGTACAAGCAGAAAATTTGCTAAAATCCCATATTTCCAAAAAGGAGCAGCTCAAAGAAATAGGCTCAGATAAAGAGATTGCAAATCAGGATAAAATGATCAAAATTTGGAATAAAAATATTGAAAAAATTAAACAAGAAATTAACAAGCTCCAAATTAAAGGCTAAAATTTCATCAATACGCTTATGTTTGTATTAAACATAAAAGAGATATGGGTTCATTTGGAGACTATACAATTGCTAAATCATCATCTGTTGACATAAACAATATCAAATGGACCCAAAAAAACCAAGATACTACTAAGAAATCAAAAAAGAGTAAAGAAAAAACAAAAAAAATATCACCTTTGAACATCATCTATACGGATGATGTAGAAAATCCAACATTAGATAAGATATTCAAAATTCAAACAGAACAGATAGAACAAAAAAAGAAGAAAAATGAGAAAAAAGCCAAGACCGCCTCTACAACTAGTTCAAAAATACAGTACTCATTTAGTCGACGTGGGAGATAATATTAGATAATTTAATTTTTAATCATTGTAAGAATTATTAGATTATTGATTTTCTATGCCTAAAACATCATAATATGCACGTGGAATCATTTTTTGAGCTTTGAATAATACGTTATTAATTGCGGTATCCAGTACGTATGTTTTTGCCCAATCATTTTCACTTCTAATTGAACGACCAAATCCTTGTAATAATTTAGTCAGAGTTTGTGATGTATACCATAATGGAAATTTGTCCATTTTTGCTTTTGTTCTTTTTTCTTTATAGTTTGGATATGGAACTTTGGCAATGATTTGAAATCGTGATAAATCATCTTTGAGGTCGACTCCTTCCCATAATGAAGAAGAAAGTAGGACACCAGTAGGATCAGATGCATGTTCTGAAATAATTTCATCTTGAGTTTTTCCATCTTGATTATAACTATGACAGATCCTAATTCTTCTAGTATTTTTTGGAGAAAGATATCTAAGGATTTTTTGACATCGAGGAACAGAAGAAGTTAGGATCAAGCCTCTTTCACTAGAATGCTCATCCATTATTCTATCAATTGCTTTTATCACCTCAAGTTCATCAGATTCAGTAGAGCCATAGCTTAATCGTTTAATGTTTAAAAGATCAATTCGTCGATTATTAAGAGGAAATGGGGATTTGGGAGTATCAATGAATGCAACTTCATCTTGGGTTAATCCCATATTTTCACAAAAGCTGAATCGATCAATCGTGGCAGACATGAATATTTGATATTCTGTGGTGAAAAAAGAATTCGCAAATGAAGATACATCGATTGGTTTCACAGAAATTGATCTAAAATTTCCATTCAAATCTCTAATAGGATCATTTACAACAAAATTATCTTTTCCAGTAAGAATGTCAATTTTAGCTTGTGCTGCTCTATCATATCGTCGCTCTAATCTTATTATAGACTCATAATCAGGTTCTCTTTGAAAGGAATCACTTTCCTTAATGTCTTTAATTTTTTTGGCATAAGAATATGCAATATCATCGATTAGTTGAATCATAGAATCTAAATCGGAAAAATCATATTTTCCAGAATTTAAATTACATTCGTCAATTTGGCCATTAAAAATATCAAATCCGATAAACTGCATTATTTGGTCTTCAATTTTATGGGCCTCATCAAATATCGAAACTTTCCTATTAAGATAATCTTCAAATAGTTTTTTGTTAAATTTCATAATTTGAAAAAAAGCATGGTAATTCCACAGAGAGTGTTTTGAGACAAGAGCATCGTATTTTTGAAGATAATAGTGACATGATTCAGTATTTTGTGTGTGTTCATCAATCTGTTTGATTGTTGGTTTGAATTTACATACTTCAACTATCTCTTTTCCGTTTTTGATTATTTTTTCCTGACATTGTCCTTTGTCACAAGTCAATCCCCATCGCATAGCTCGTCTAGTATTGTCTACTTTTTCAGATTCCATCATTTTCAAACAAGCAAAATTTTGTTTACCTTTGACAGGTTTAAGAAATGGGATATCTTTGATGTATTGATCTTGAAGGTGTTTTGAGGCGGTAATTGTAAATGAACTATCAAAATATTTAGATACTGTAGCTCCAACTAGAGATTTTCCTACTCCAGTAGGAGCACACAAAATAATTTTCTTGTAACCTGATTTTATTTTCTCTTCAATTTCAAAAATTATCTTTTTTTGAATATCACGTGGAGAAAATTGATCTGGAAATTTTTCTAAAAGAGACAGGATTAAACCTGATTTTCTTTAATATTAAAAGCATGAAGGTTCTATTATTATCAAATACATGTGATGTAGTTTAATATCTAGTAAGATCACAGTAAATCATGGAATTATTAGAAGATAAAATGAGAGTTTGGTTAGAAAGCGCCAAATTTGTCAAAGCAATTCCTGGCGTGTATGTATTGTATAACAGAAACAAAGATGTGATCTACATAGGTGAAAGTAACAATTTAGAAGAGACATTTACAAAATACGTAGAAACTGAATTTGAAGGAAACGAATGCAAACAGAAAACACAATCATATCAACGCGAATTCACTAATAATCCAAAAGAAAGACAAATTCAGTTAATCGAAGAGTTCAAAAAACAGTCAGGAAAATTACCATCCTGCAATACAGAGATTGCATTAGAAACTCATTAATGATTTTTATCGAATCATCTAGTCTGGTATATCTTCAGGCATAAAATTAGAGAAAGTAATTAATTTAAGAGTGTCGTAAAAATATAATGCATCAGTGTTATTATTGCGAACAAATTTTTGATTCCAAAGAAGCATTGTATGATCATGTTGAAATTCATTCAGATATTGAACGAAATCAAGAAATAATGGATAGGAAAAAGAAGGAAAAAAAGGACTAGCCTTATTTTTTGGTTTAAACAATCAATTACTAAATAAAATTAGAGTAATAGTAAGAATTTATCCATTCAGGAATAGAAATATAGATTTTAAAATAAAAGAATATGGAATGGGTTGAATCACTTTTAAAAAGATCATGCGATAAAACACTAACAAAAGGGGAAGTATTACACAGTTTGTTTCACATGATTGAAATAAATGAAAATACATTAAATCACATACAATCAGATAAGAGAGATTTTGGCCCAGAATTAGAAGAACTAAAACAGACCGAAATCAGAGATTTAGATTTCCATCTAAAATATTATCGCAGTCTTGTCAATTATATCAGTTCAATTCCTGAAAACAAAATTATCAAACAAGAATAAGATCATCAGATCACAATACACAAGATTATAAAAATTATTAGAAAAATTACATTCGTAATTTTTTAAACATATCATCAAATTTTTGTTGTTTTTCAAGTATTTGTCCATAATTTGTTTGTGCATCATACTCTTGACGTTCATCAAAAAGATATTTCTCCCATTTTTCAATTTCATTTGCTATCATTAAACCTGAACTTTCACGTGCATGCTGTTTTTGTTGTTCTTGGTTTTGGCCACGTGTAGAGAATTTTTTCCACAAGAAAACATCTTCAAGATGTCGGGTTATTTTAGGTTTAAGTAATTCAGCAAGATCAAAATGTCCTTGTTCATGTTTTAAAAGCAATATTGTTTCTTGTGATTGTCTTATCCAAGATAACATTGGATAAAATTCAGTAGTCAAAACAATATTTTCGATAAAAAATTTAATTTCATCACCAAAACCTTCAGAATTTACAGTCCAAATGTAAGAGTATTTGATGGTACTATGGGAATCTTCAAATGCCGCCGGATTAGAATCCGCTTTAAAATCAGATAATTGTAAAAAATAATCTTTAGACCATGCAATAGTATTATTTTGATTCATTAAAATTCCTAGTATTATATAGGGATAAAATTATTGATTTTTGAATATTTTCTATAAAATTAGGCAAATAAACGGATTAAATTATAATTTATCAAATTAAGAATATGTTTGACGGCTATGAATTCTAGGGAATGGTCGATTAGGCAAACGTAGGAATGCCGTCAAACATGATGACTCAATATTATCACATCAAAATAGATTAAAAGAAATAGTGTGTTTAATTTGAAAAACAATTTGTACTAAAATATGCGATATTTAGCCACAATTAACAAATTTAGGAAGGATCATTTTTTCTAACCATTTTGATCAATTAAAAAAACATGTTTCATTTTAACAGTTTTTTTCATAATTAAAAACATAAAAAATATTGGAAGCAAGGCTGTTTGCATATTTGATGGCTTGAATACATCCCCCAAAGGGACTGAAGCAATAAAGACATCAAATTTGCTTGCTTTCCCTTAAACTATTAATTTCAGACAAGGTAAAATCAGTTTATGAATTTAAGATTAATTATTTCAATGGAAGTAGCAGTCACATCATTAGCTGTAGGATTAATTTTGGTATATGACATTACAAGATAATTATAATTAAAAATTTAAATAAAATTAATTTTTGACGTCAAAATTAGGATGACAATCCAATACATCTAGAATAGAATTACTTTGATTGATTAATTTATGTTGCTGGTCTATAAGTAAATTAATTTGCTCTGCTTCAGAATTTAATTTTTTTAAAGCAATTTGAGCTTTTTCAAATTCTTCTACAGATAATGTTTTATTTTCATAATACGTATAATGTTTATAATATTCATCATATTGTAAATGTTTACGAGATATACTATCTGAAAGGGATTTAATTTGAATTCTGAGTTGTTGATCTTGTTCAAGTAGTAATTTTTGACCAACATAGAGTTCTTCAAATTTTTGAGGGACGATAAATCCCATAGAATCAAAATCAGCAGAAGGAGATTCATCTGAATACATTAAACTGTTTTTATCTGCGGTATGTCCTAAACCTAAAACATGACCTATTTCATGCATTATTATATTGGAAACCATATTTTCATCATTTTGAACATATTTCCCACTACAGTCTTCATCACCAACAGAAATATCCAATACACATTGATTTAAAATTCCAAATAACATCGAATTACAAGTAGCTAAACCTGAATGAGTTTCAGATGCATATACTTGCCATCGGATAATAAAATTGGGGTTATCAGATTCTACAAAATTCAAATGAGGATTTAATGATTCCCAGGTTTCAAGTGCCTTATGTAATGCATTTAATGGAATTTTCTCATCAGGTAAATTTGGAACGGGCTGAACAGAATAAGATATCGTTTTTTGCTCATTTTTAGGCATAAATTTTGATAATTCTTTAATATTTTCGGATGTTTGTGGTAACTCAGATTTTTGATTATCAAAAGGGAATAGATTTGCATACCATAGATAACCTAACGAAATTACAAATAACAGTGCAATGAGTAGTATCTTCACTAAAAAAAATTATGTCGGTGGAATAAGTAAAACTTTCTACAAATTAATTGGTCATATTACAACAATAATTGAAAATTTCAGACACTTACGCACGTTATTAACCAATATTAAATAATAAAGAAATACACAGGACATAGCAGAAAACATATGCAAAACAAAAAATTAGAGGATAAAAGATATCAAGAGTTAATAAAACAAAAAGAAGAATTTGAAAAAAATAGACCACATGATATAGAATCCATGAGAAGATGGAAACATTCAATGGGCAAAATTTTGGAAGAGTTAGAATTATTTAAAAAATAATAAAAATTAGGATTCATTTTAAATCACATAGTTATTTTTAAAAAGAAATCAACTAGCATGGGTGTGATTTTGATAAATAATTAGATTTTTCAGCTGAATTTAATAGATCTGGGTTTAATTTAAGAAGTGCAATCACACTAGAAAATGCCGGACATTGACTATCAATTGAAAATAGTTCTTCATAATTTTGGCATTGTATTATTGCATGGGAACCCCAATCACATTCAACACCATCTAACAAATCAAAAATTACTTTAACATTACAAGAACTACATTCCAAGAGAAGATTATCAATTTTATTCACAATATTAAACCTACAACATATTATTAAAATCACAATATAACTTGTAATAAAGTGATTTTAATAGTAGATTAATTTCCAAATTTGAAAAAATGATCAAGGTAATCAAACATAAAACTAGGTATAATTAAGACAATAGATTTTTTTAAATTATGAGCGTTATTTTAGACAGAGGTCTAAGAAATGACTGAATGCCCTACATGTAAACTATCCATGGAATCACATTCAACGGCAGAATTAATGGAGTGTTGTATGAAACAGATTGGCGATGATTTTACTGAAGAAGATCATGGCGTATGCCCAAATTGTAAACATTCGATCAAAAAACATACTCATAAGGAACTTGCAGAATGTACATTGGCATTTTTTAAATCAAATATTCATGATTAAATAAAATATAGATTTTTAATTTTAATAAATTTAAAAAAAGTAATCAAAAATAAAAATATGGCATTTTGAAGATAAGCATAAACAGCGGTCCATTAAATTCAAAATATTGGATCAGTTAACAGAGATACTTATCGAGAAATATTCTCCCATGTTAACAAACAAGCAAGTATGGGAATTTGACCAGATTAATGAAGATATAAAATTTGACATGGTGTATACGGAACCTGAGAATAAAGGTGAAATATCATGGAAATCAAAATTAGCTCATCTAAATAGCGACATCAGAGAAACAGTAGTGAATACTTTTGATTATCTTGCAGACGGATACGAGTTATGGATAACTAGTTCTAAACAAAATCAAAAAAAAATAGACATGTCATTAATACCATATATCATGGCGGTATTAGTAGATACAATGATTGATGAAGAAATTTGTTTAAAATTTAGAGAAGAAAATAACTACTTAGTTGTTTCAGTTGATTCACAGACAGACGTTATAGATTGTAAAGAATTCTTTGAAGAATTTTATCATCTAGCAACTGGATTCAATTATGATGTAAACACTGGAATTCCAGATGATGAAACTGAAGCAGAAATGTACTTGACAAGATTACAAGAAGAATTCGATCTAAAAATGAAGGAGAAACTAGGTGAAAAATACCTTCCAGGAAATAGTGATCCAGATTCAATCACCTCCAAATGATTGAGTCAAACAACCATATTTCATTAAACTTTAAGTTGGTAAAAATCAAAATATACTATGGAACATACTAAAGAGTGCGAATATAGAAATACACATGATATGATTCATGCCAATTGTTTTTGTAAATGCCATAAGATAGTAATGATGGAATCAAAAAAAATGGATTCAAAATCATTCTAAATTTAAATTACGTATAGAACATAAATGTAAAAATTCTTTAGGGATGAGAAAATAACAATAATGCTGATTGGCTAGATTGGGGAATAAACAATACTCACAACCTTTCTCAGACTAGAGCAGTGAAGCTCATCATTCAGGTCTGACAAACAAGGTCTTTGATGCCAGTTAGCTTTTACAGTGACAACTACATTGACAACTATCAGGGATACAGCGATTTTGTTTACAATCAAGACAACGTTTACTTCGACCAGTTTTCATTCTTAATTCTTCAATTCTTCTTGTCTTATCACTCATGAAAAGTAATACTTGTTGTATTCAAAAAGTCTTTAGATATGTAGTTCCAAGTCCTAAAATAGCAGCAAATTATAAAAAAAGTATTGCCAGAAAATAAAAGGCCATTTAAAAGATTCGGGGATAGAACGTCTCGACCAAAAACCCAAACAGATGAGGATAAAATTAGAGATTTTGTTTTACGTAACTCAAAAAATGGGTATTATACCAAAGTGTCGACACTTTCTTACAAATTTGAAATACCCATTGAGAAAGCATGGGAAATAGTAGGAGGACTTTTGATAGATGGTTCATTAGAATCAGTTCATGATGAATTCACCGGCGAAATGAAACTATGTGAGGCAGGAAAAACATATCTAATAATGAATTTAGAACAACAAAGGAAAAAACAAAAATCACAAGAATTCAAAAGAAACAAAAACCAAAAAAGAACAAAGACATCTAAGATAAATTAAGTATGATTTTTTAAAAATTATTCAAGATAACTTTTAATTTTTATACAATTTAAGGCAGATTATGGAAATTGAAGATAACCTTCCAGCCCAGTGTCACTCAATGATTAAATCAAAAAAGAAAACAGAGACAGATTCGTTAAAGTTATGACAAAACTAAACAAACAAGACAAAATAGAGTTTGATAAAATTCTGTATTCAATTGAAGGAAAATTAGATGAAAAATTGATTAGATTGATGTTGGATTTAATTTTTAAAACAAACTGGATAAACACTAATGCAACTAATCTATATAAAAATAACATTAAAGAAATTCCAGATAAATCACTAGACGCATTCATACTAGGAAGCCATCTAGGACAAATATATCAAATAACTTTAGAATTATCTAAAAAACTAGAATTAACGTTATCACACAATCAAAAAAATATTTTAAGAGAATTTATTTTTTTCCTAGTTTTGCTTCGCCAGAAAAACCAAAAACAGAGTAATATATAACAAACCTTAATTTTCTATAGATATACAAAAAACTATGATACAATGCAAGATCTGCGGAACGCCGTTAGGAAAAGAACCAACATCTCAACAATTAGACGAGCATTGGAAAAAACAACACGAATGGCATTGGAAAATCAATCAAGATAAAACTCCAGAAGAGGCACTTTTAAAGAAAAAATAATAGTGCAAGCGTCTTTATCATAGATAAAATATTATAAATCATGGAATTTATGATTACGATTTTACATTTTCATAAAGGTAATGATATTGACAATATAATTTTTGGTAAAAAACAAAATGAAAATAAAGTTAATGAAGACATTCGAATTTTTCCATCGGGAGGATTAACAAAAAAAGGAGGAATACAAGAAAAATATTTGAAAATAAATCTTAAAAAAAATAATGATTTTAATTTAGAATTATTATCAGATTTCCTATCACATAGATTATCATCAATTGATGATGCCGATAGCCTAAAGATTGGCAATACAAAAGTGGAATTAAAAAAAAATGAGATTAAAAAAGCATTAAAGGATCATTTAGATGAAATTTTAAGTTGACGTCTTGGAGTAGTAATCGTTTATAGCATGCCTAGACCACTAAACGAAGGCGTCAATATCATACAATGCAGGTGGTATAAAACCAGGCATCAGGTAATTTTGAACATTTGTTTAGTTCAAACTAAAAATTAAAACTAATGTTCAATAATCAAATTCAAGAAACATATCATCAAAAAAAAATAATTAGGCTCCAATTTTTGTAAAAAAACTATTTTTGAGCTTATTTATGTGAAAAAATTTACTTAGGTATAGTAATACAAATTTTGAATTATTTAGTCATGACAACAATAGAGGCATACGATATGAAAATACGTAAAAAAGTGACCATGAAAAATCCAAAACCATATCTGATGAAAAATGGGTCATGGGCATTAAAAGGAACTAGTTCTGCCACTGGGATTACATTATTCAAAATTGTTGGCAAAAAACCTTCATTGTCTCATTCAAAACTAGACTATCTGAAAAATATGTTTACTAGCAGAAAATGTGAATGCGATAAATTCTGCTAATATTTTTTATATTTAAAAATTTGTAGTTTAAATGTTTAGTTAAATCGGATTGGATATTTTTTAAATAATTGTTTAAGATCATCAAATATGCAATTCGAAAGTGTTAATTTGAGAATTACTCACAAAATAATAATGTCTTTAGATATAGAGTGGCATAGAAATTTTTATGGTATATCGTGGGCATATGAAAAAGACCGCTTAGTTGTATCAATGGTTTTTGAAGATAAAAAAGAAGCTTTAGAAGTCTCTAAAGAGATTGAAGATTGGAGCGATAAATTTACCAGATTAACAATCATAGAAAGAGAGAATGGAGAATATTCTATTTGTTGTTTTCAAGATCCACAAATTTCAAAGAGTAAAAAGAATATCGGATTATACCGTACAGGAATGCCGCAAAGTGGAGGATATGAGCAAGTAAAACCAATGATTGAAGAAAAATCACCTTTGTTGCAAATTGCACATGCTGCAGATGTTAGAGATATGAACACATATGAACAAATATCAAGACTTGTACCTATGAGAAAATATAGAATTATTTCAGAAAAGGATTTGAAAAGACAAGAATTCTTTTATGAAAAAATGGCAGACAAATACAATCAAAATGAAACAAATTAGATGTAAAAATACTCAGTTAAAAAAACCATATTTGACATTATAACTAATTAAAATTTGTATTATAGAATGACCAATCCATTATAATCTAAAAAAAATACATAAATTCCTCATGATAATACTTTGTAGCCATTGTAGATGATTCTGGGGATACTTGGTTAGACTTAACAAAAAATCAATCTGATGATATGTGTCTAAGTTAATCTAACCAAGTTTCAAATTTTAACATCATGACTAGGAATAAATTAAAATGAATTTAGGAGATATCAATTGAAAATCACTGAATTTAGGCATCCAAGTATTTTATCATTAATGGTAGGTTTAACTTTAACATTATTTGGTGCCACAATATTGTTGAATCCTCAAGACAATACTACAAACATAGTTTTTTTGAGTATGTTTGGAATTGGATTATTCATTTTAGGTTTAAGTTGTTCATTATTATATCAAATAAGAAGAGCAAGAATCAAACCATAACAATTTTCAAAAACATAGTATTTTAAGACCAAAAAAAATAGTTTATTGATGACAGAACATAATCTACAAGGATCAGGGGGATATGTCATAGCTGAATTGACTGAAGAGCAAGCCAAAAAAGCAGATTTAGGAGTTGGAAAGTTATTTTTAGCGCCAATAGGTAAACTGGAAGAACAAAAAATGTCAAAACATTATTGTAAAAACTGTGAAAAAGAATTTGACAATCCACCAAAGATACATCTAGAAGAAAATACCAGTGAACAAGTTTCGGATAATTTAATCCTAGTAGAAAGAGGCCAATATACATGTCAACAATGCAGTAGCATTATTGGGGAATACAGAGTGTTTCAGAAGAAAGACGAATCAAGTGATGCAGGTAATGCTAGGCCTAGTCAATAAAACACATTGTACAAAAACAATATCCTTAAGTTTAGAATTAAATAGTAAACTAACAATGTCTAGTACATTATTTAAGATAAAATGTGAAAAAGGTCACAAAGGAAATGCCTTGTTATGGGGTGAAGAAACGATTCAAAAGTACATTGAAAGTAAAAAATGCAATAGTTGTGGTTCCCCCATACATCAGATACCCAAATAAAATTCAGAATAATTAGAAAAATTTTAAGAATTACTTAATAAGATATTTTTCACATACAATTCATGAATTCAAAAGAAAATCCTGAAAAAATATACCCAGCAGGATATGAATCAACCATAAAAAGTCAAAACGATAGCAATGTTAGAAATCAATTACTCTTTGAAATTCTAAAAACGTCACCAACTGAATTTATCAATACAGATTTGTTCACAGTGATGTCAAAAAGACGTTCAACTAGAAAGTTTAGTGATAAAATTGTAGAGACTGTAAAAATTGATAAGATAATAGCTGCTGCAGACACAGCGCCTACTGCGGGAAATTTTCAAGGATTTGAAATTTTTTATGTTAAAAGCTCAGTAAAAAAACAACAATTAGTTGAAGCATGTAATAATCAACCATACGTAAATGCACCTCTAGTTCTGGTTTTTTGTAAAAATCCTTCACGAGTTAAATTTGATTTTCCTGAAGAAATTCTCAAAAAATTTGCAATACAGGATGCAACATTAGCGGCTGCATATTCACAGCTTGCAGCTCAAGCATTAGGATTGAGTTCCATATGGATCGGAATGTTTGATGAACAAAAAGTAATGAATGTCATCAATACAAAATTGATTCCATCGTCAGTATTATGCATCGGATATCCTAAACAAGACAAATTCCCAAAGCCACGAAGGAATCTCAAAGAATTGGTACACGTAGTATGGGAATAAAAATAAGATAACATTAATTAAAAAAACTAAAAAATCTTTTTTATTATCGCATTTTATCCCTACAAACACCACATAGATAATTTTTCTTAAAATTTGTAATCTCAATTTTAAATTCATCTGTATCAAAATAATTTTCTCCAGTCTTCATTCCTCCAGGTACTTTTTTATCACATTTTGAGCATTTTAGATCAAGTTCAAATTTGATTTTCTTTTCATCCTTTCCAACTTTTCCAATAATCATACATGATTCACATTACTTGAATTTTTTATATAGTATACAAATCTTAAGTTTTAAGTAAGTAAATTCTAGAAAAAATGATGGAGTTTTCTCAAATTGAAGAGCCGCAGATTGAAAAACCAATAGTTATTGCTGCAATGCAAGATATGGGAAATGTTGGAAGTATTGTAGTTAATTTCATCAATAATAGTTTAAAAACAAAAAAATTCAGAATTGCAAAAACGCCATATCCAACATATGTGGTAGATGAAGGAGGTCACATAAATTTACCAAATGAAAGTTGGGAATACAGATATGCAGATGGATTAATTGTTTTTGGCGGAGGTACGGGTCAACCGCAAGACACCCCCGAACTATATGCTTTGTGCCAAGATGTAATTGATATTTCAAAAAAATATTCTGCCAAATTTATTTACACACTTGGAGGATTTCACACAAATAGGATACTAGATAAAAACCCAAAAACATTTGTAACTTCAACGTCAATTGAGCTGACTAAACAAATGCAAGAATTAGGCGTTTTAACAACACCCCAAAAGTCAATAATTACAGGATTCAATGGATTGATCTTAGGATTTGCTAAACAAAATGGCATTCAAGGAATGGGAATATATGGAGAATTAAATCAGCCTGAAATTCCACAGTACAGAGCAGCAATTAGCATAATCAAAACATTAGAAAAGCTAACTTATAGAAAATTAGGGGATACAACAAGATTAGAATTACTCGCTCAAGAGATTGAAAAAAGTTTTGAAAATTAATTAAATATCAAGATAACATCAAACCGCATAATTTTATTATTACATCATTACAAAAAAAATATTGCAATATACACACGTCATGACATCGATACTCCAAGCATGTCAAACAGAAATAGACGGAGTCAGATATTACAAAACACCACAAGGATTGTTATATCCATCGATCACAACGGTGCTATCAAAAACATCAGACACGGCAGGTCTTGATCAATGGAGAGAAAAGATAGGAAATAATTTAGCAGATCAGATAATGAAAGATGCTCAAATTCATGGCACCATGACTCATAAATTATGTGAGGATTATCTAAAAAATAAAGAGTCAGTCGGAGATTTTCTTGATATCCCAAAAAATCATTTTGAAAAATTAAAACCATATTTACATAAAATGAACAATATTCGTGGAATTGAACTTCCACTGTATAGCGATGAACTCAAAATTGCAGGTACATGTGATTGTATTGCAGAGTATAATGGGAATCTATCAATTATTGATTTTAAAACTAGTAGAAGTAGGCTAGTTGAACATTATGATAAAGTTCAAAAATATTTCATGCAAGCAACTGCGTATTCTTTGATGTGGAAAGAAAGAACCGGAATAGAAATAGACCAAATCGTAATCATAGGATCGGAGGAAACAGGAGATATTGCAGAGTTTATCAAAATCCCATTGGATTTTAAGGACAAGTTAATTGACACCATAGAAAAATTTCATAATTTATCATAAATATGGAAAAAACATCCTAAACTAGGCTTAAAATAAACCCAATAAAGAGAAGATAGAAAATGACAGATTTCATTCATGAACCATAC
Organism: Nitrosarchaeum koreense MY1; assembly: GCF_000220175.1. NCBI lineage: Archaea > Thermoproteati > Nitrososphaerota > Nitrososphaeria > Nitrosopumilales > Nitrosopumilaceae > Nitrosarchaeum > Nitrosarchaeum koreense. The sequence continues at coordinate 823,761 of NZ_AFPU01000001.1, forward strand.
AAAACCATCTTTGTTAGAGATTTGATAAAATTGAGTCTAGATGACCTTCTTAGCATGATGGCGTCACTTGAGTCAGGTAGTGCATATTGGGTTGATGGTGTTCTCTTTGCGTGTTTTGCAATGACAGAATCAGAAGAATTAGCAAAAAAAGAGATTCAAGGACAAACGTATCTTGACAAAGTCATATTTGCAAAATATGATAACTATACCAAAACAGCAAAACTATCAACTAACATGGAGATTAATGTATTAAATGTACAAAAGAGTCGTCTTTACAGAGATTTAATTTCATGGTTAAAAAAACAACCAATTTGGAACGAATAAAATATTATTAAAGATATGAAGACATCAAATAAATATTTCAAGATATTTTCAGAGTAACATAAAATGAACAAAGACGAATCAGAATTTTTCATAACAGAATTTCCAAAAGAAGGATTTAGTTTGATAGATCAGCTCCAAGGAAGAGTGCAGTTTGCAATTTTAGATCAAATCAAGCTTATGAAAACATCGGGCATGAAAAGTAATGAAATTAAAAAAATAATTTTAGATAATGTTCAAAACATTATAGAAAATTATCAATTTGGAAAAAAATCAGATTAAATTTTAATTTCATACAAAATCTAGTTGAAAAATAAACAAATGTAAAGAATTTCCACAATACTGTTTTTAACTCATTATTACATTACTACTACAGGTAGTAATCAAATAATACCAAACATCAATGGTATGTCAAAAAGTGTATTGATGCTCAGTTGTCAGTGGATAATTGATTGGTTTTGATTACTATCTTATTTTTACCGTTTTTTAGCGATATTCATCGCCACAGTCACCTATTAAACCAAAAAGATCATTGGATTTACTAGTCACTGAGCGTATCATGGCTAGATCTTCATTCTCAAGAACAATATCAAAAACTTGCGCATTGTCTTGCCTATGCTCAGAGAGGCCAAGTCTTGAGCCAATTATTACACCTGCAACTATAGGTTTATCCAAAATAAATTTTGTAGAGATATTTGCAATACTTGAATCATATTTTTTTGCTATTTTAGATAAAATTTGCAATAACTCTTGAAATAAACTCCATCCACCCCATGCATCAATCATGTTATAATATTTTTGTAGGCTTGAGGTATTCAAATCTACTCTACGAGGTTCTGGATAATTCAGATATTTTTCAGATAAAAATCCACCAAGCAGGGTGCCATATGCAAGAATAGAAATATCATGTTTTTGACAAAATGGTGTCATTAATTTTTCTGGTCTTTGATCTAAAATAGAATATTGCACTTGATTTGAAATTAGTTTAAAACCGCGGTCAGTCATTATCTTGATTCGTTCTGTATCGAAATTTGTAAGACCAAGATGTTTGATCTTTCCCTCTTGCTGTAACTTAGTGAGATTACTAAGAGCGTCAAGATAACTAGGGTCATTGTAATCCCACCAATGAAACTGGATCAAGTCAATTGTTTCAGTGTTCATTTTTTTTAATGATTGATCAACATGATATTCTACAATTGACTTGCTCATAGGTCCAGGATTTGGAACAAATTTAGTCAATGCCTGTGATTGTTGCAAGTCTTTTGGAGGTAATTGTTTTCTAAATTCACCAATAAAGGATTCAGCAGGTCCGTAAATATCAGCCAAATCCCAAGTAGTGAATCCATTCTTGTGATATTCAAGCATATCAGAAATTGCAGCTTTTGGTTCAATCTGTCCATGCCCACCAGACACTTGCCACATTCCATTTAAAATTCTACAGATAGATAGATCATCAGATAGTTCAATTTTTGGAATTGTCAATAAGAAATATAGAATTTAACTTTATTTTATGAGTATGCAATAGATTCAAGTATCAACAATCAGACAGGCAAAATCAATTAATTTAAGAATTAGAAGAAGGGATTTACAATATGGTTCATTATTATATTAAAAAAATAAAACGTATTTCTCAAAAACCCTCTACCTGCATGATTTGCAATAGTCAAAATATTGTAGAAGATGCAGTGTTAGCATCTACGGGGCCAACTCAGGAAAATACAGATTATACTCCATCCATATTATGCCTAGAATGTGAAACTCTAATGATAATTACTTCAGAACCAGGTGTGGGACTTGGATTACAAGCATCAATAGGAAATGAAGTATCAATGAGAAACTAAAACACTCCAGGCTAATTAAAAAAGAGATACCATACAGATATCCAATCTAATTATGAAGTATCAAAAATTGAGATCCACATATAGATTCGTGACCAATAGTCAAATTTTTCAATTTAAAAATTTAATATGAGATGAATTAGCGTATGAATATTGACAAGTGTAATGAATACAGAAGTATCCATAGTAATTCCTACCTATAATGAATCTGAAAATATCAAAGGAATTTTACATTTGATCAAAGAGCACTTGCCAAAAAACACCATGGTAGAAGCAATAGTAGTAGATGATAATTCACCAGATGGAACAGGCAAAATTGCTGAAGATTATTTTAAATCATTAAAAGAAAAAACACTGTACACAATTAATGTAATAAATAGGAAAACAAAGGAAGGGCTAAGCTCTGCAATACTAAATGGGATAGAACAAGCTAAAGGCAAAATAGTTGTTGTGATGGATAGTGATTTTTCTCATCCTCCACAACTCATACCAAAGCTTGTTGAAGTTTTAAAACAATCAAAAACAGACATAGTCGTTGCTTCAAGATATCTTAATGGAGGCAATATTCAAGGGTGGTCGTTAAAACGAAAAATCATCAGTAAAATTGGAACTATGATAGCAAAGAAAGGATTGGGAATTAACCAATCAGATCCAATGTCAGGATTTTTTGCATTTAACAAAGATGTGATTAAAGGAATTAATTTTGATGCCATAGGATACAAACTTCTTTTAGAAATGATAGTAAAGGCAAAAGGAGTTTCCATAAAAGAAATTCCATATACATTTTTAGACAGACAAAACGGAAAGAGCAAACTTGGAATCAAAACAATTTTAGAATTTGGACATGCCGTATGGAAGCTTTACAGACATGGAAAAAGAGAGCAGAAAAACGAGAAAAGAACATCAGTAAAATTTGTTTCAAAAGCTGCTAGATTCTTTTCAGTTGGGGCTTCAGGATTGGGGGTAAATTACATCATGTCTATTCTGTTTTCATCGAGTTTGGACATGTGGTATATTCATGCAACCATACTGGGAATCATGTTTTCAATTACCAGTAATTTTATCTTAAACAAGTATTGGACTTTTGAGGATAGAGATTTTGCAGTAAAAAGGACTATTGTTCAATATGGCAAATTTGCAGGATTTAGCTCTATTGGTGCTTTGGTTCAACTCGGAATGGTATATTATCTAGTTGATGAGTTAACCATGTCTTATCCAATTGCACTAGTGTCAGCTGTTGCAACTGCAGCATTTAGCAACTTTATCTTAAATAAAAAATGGACATTTAAAGAAAAAGTCTGGGGATAACAGATTTTAAAATGAATTAAATCCATTAAACATTTAACAAAAAAATATCAAAAGAAGATCAATAAAATAATTTTTAGATAGTTAAAACTAGAAAAGACCGATTAGGGCTAGCCCCATTACCATCAACAGGACACCGCCAAGAATCGTCATAATACCAGTTCTAGACATAAACTATCCTAATCAAACCAGTATATGAAATTCTAGTTCGTTTAATTTTATTCAGAACTATTGTAATGAATAATGCAATTCACAAAACAATGCCATTCCATTTGATAATGTTTTGGCAGAAATACTACAACCATCACGTAATCCTCTACCACAAATATAACATTCAACTTCAGTCACACTTGTTTGCACTAGAGAATTTTTTTTAAAATAAAGATCCTGCATCATAGATTTTGCACTTGGCATATCGAATTAGAATACAACAGATCATCATATAAAGGTACCGTACTATACCGTAATTATATAAAATTTTGATGCATATATTGTAAAAATAAACAAAAAAACAACTAATCAATTTAAATAATAAACGAGTAAAATTTTGTCTATGGGTGGACATCTTTGGAAAATCACAACCAAAAGTAATACCTCTAGAGTTAACTGAAAACCAATTTCAAATATATAATAAAATATCAAGAAACTATTCTTATTCATTTCTATTCGAATCATTAACAGGTCCTGAAGTATTGGCAGAAACGTCAGTCATGGGGTTTGATCCTAAAATAATTCTCAAAGGATACTCAGACAAAGTCGAAATAATAAAAAATAACAAAACAGATACCATTCAAACAGATAATCCATTTGAAGAGTTAAAAAAACTATTAGGAAAATCAGAGGATCAAAGTTATAGATATTTGGGAGGTGCAGTAGGGGTTGTAAATTATGACGCAATAAGACTAGTAGAAAATATTCCAGACACACATGATTCGCCACAACCATTAATGGAGTTTGGAATTTATGATGATGGAATATTATACGACAACATACACAAAAAATTATTTTATTTTTATAATGATCAAAATAGATTTGAACAATTTAAAATGAGTGAAGATTCATTTGATGATTTTAAAGCAACAGAAATAACACCAAACATGAATCAAGAAAAGTTCTCAAATATTGTAAACAAGGCAAAACAGTACATACATGACGGAGACATATTTCAGGTAGTACTATCTAGGAAATTTGCATTTGATACACAAGGAGATAATTTAACATTATACAAAACACTACGAAGATTAAACCCATCACCTTACATGTATCATTTAAAACAAGACAATAAAACAATCATCGGTGCATCTCCAGAGATGCTTGTAAGAATAACTAATGACAAAGTAGAAACATTTCCAATTGCAGGAACTAGAAAGATTACAGATAATGAGGAAAAAAACAATCAATTAGCAGACGAATTACTCCATGACGAAAAAGAATTGGCGGAACACACAATGCTAGTAGATTTAGGAAGAAATGATATTGGAAGAGTTTGCAAATACGGAACTGTTCATACTGAAGAATTAATGGAGATTAAACGATTCAGCCATGTTCAACACATAGTAACACATGTTGTTGGCAATTTAGCGCCTAAAAACGACATGTTTGATGCGTTTAAAGCAGTTTTTCCCGCAGGAACAGTCTCAGGCGCGCCAAAAGTCAGAGCAATGGAGATAATTGACGAATTGGAGACTGAAGCGAGAGGCCCTTATGCAGGTGCAGTGGGATATTTTTCTTATAACGGATGCTGTGATTTTGCAATCGCAATTAGAAGTATATTCATAGAAGGAAACAAAGGATTTGTTCAATCAGGAGCAGGGATTGTATCAGACTCTATTGCAGAAAATGAATTCAAAGAAACAGAGCACAAAGCGGGAGCGATGCTTCAAGCATTAAGAGAGGCAACAAAATGAAATTTCTAATCATAGATAATTATGATTCATTTGTTTACAATATTGCGCAGTATTTAGGGGAATTAGGAGTGGATTGCGATGTTATTAGAAACGACAAGATAACATTAGAGAAAATAAAACAAAATAATTATGACGCTGTAATAATATCACCAGGTCCAGGAACACCTACTGATAGAAAATATTTTGGCATATGTAGTGATGTAATAAAAGACATGGGGTCAACCACTCCAATACTTGGAGTATGCTTGGGGCATCAAGGCATCATTCATGCGTTTGGCGGCAAAGTTACAAATGCAGGATGTGTCAGACACGGAAAGACCAGTCCAGTAGATCATACAAACTCAGATCTGTTCAAAGATGTCAAGAATCCATTTAGGGCAACAAGATATCATTCACTTGTAGGGGATAAGACAATAATTCCAGATGTGCTAGAAGTTACAGCTGTTGCTGCAGATGATGGAGAAGTGATGGCAGTAAGGCATAAAGAGTATCTCATAGAAGGAGTACAATTTCATCCAGAATCAATTATGACAGAGGATGGGAAAAAAATTCTGGCAAATTTCATAAAACAGGTAAAGGATAGAAAATGATATCAAAGTTAATTTCAAAATTACAACAAAAGACTGATCTTACATATGACGAGATCAATGTGGTAATGGTGGATGTGCTTTCTGGAAAAACAAATGAACAAGAAAATTTGGATTTTTTATCCAGTTTAACTGAAAAAGGAGAAACCGATGACGAGTTATTGGGAATGCTAGATAAAATGCAAGAGTTTTCCCTCAAAGTTGAGCCTAGAAATCAGGGAACAATAATAGACATGTGCGGAACAGGAGGAGACAAACTCCAAACATTCAATGTATCAACTACAGCATCATTTGTAGTTGCAGCCGCGGGAGGGATTGTAGCTAAACATGGAAATAGATCAAGTTCAGGAATTTCAGGAAGCGCCGATATTTTTGAATATTTTGGATATGATTTGAACCAAGAACCTACTCAAATTGCAAATGTTTTAGAAAAACACAACATTTGTTTTATGTTTGCGCAAAAGTTTCATCCTGCAATGAAACATGTTGCAGCTACAAGAAAGAAGTTAGGAAAGAGAACAGCTTTTAATCTTTTAGGACCATTGTCAAATCCTGCTGGTGTAAAGAATCAACTTATCGGAGTATCCTCAACAGAATATCTTGATAGATTACCATTAATTCTAAAGAGAAAAGGAGCTAAAAACATAATGACAGTTCGTTCAGATGATGGAATGGATGAATTTTCAACTAGCGCAACTAACAGAGTATGTATTTTAAAAAATGACAAAGTGTTAATGAATGCAATAGATCCAGAAGTCGTAGGATTACACAAATCAAAATTAAAAGATATTCAAATTCAAACAAAAAAAGATGCAATAGAATCATTTGTAGGAGTTCTAAACAACACGGCAAACCAAGCAATGACTGAAACTACAGTACTTAATGCTGCAGGAGGACTGATTGTTGCAAATATCTCAAAGAATTTTGAAGAAGGAGTAGAATTGGCATCAAATATGATAAAAGAAGGAAAGGCATTAAAATTACTAGAAAGATTTGTTGCAGATACAGGAGACATTTCAAAATTAAAGGAGATAACAAATGGTTGAAAACATACTGAGAAAATTAGTAAATAATTCTCAGGCGGCAATTGATGATGGAGTATATGATGTAAACATTAAACTACAAAAATCAAATAAGGATTTTTTACAAATAATAAAAACAAACATCCATGCAACTCTTCTTACAGAAGTAAAGTTTTCATCCCCATCATTAGGCAAAATTAGAACGTTATCAGACCCATCAAATATAGCACATCAAATGATTGCAGGTGGTGCCAAAGCATTATCAGTGTTAACTCAGCCTCACTTGTTTAATGGTTCTCCGGAATATTTCATGCAGGTACGACAATCAGTTGATGTCCCGTTACTAATGAAAGACATCATGATTGACACTGTACAAATTGATGCTGCTGAAAAAATAGGAGCCGATTACATGTTAGTTATTCAATCATTGTTTGACCAAGGATTTCTCAAAGACATTGATGAATTCATTAAATATGGTCACAGTAAAGGGTTGAAAATATTGCTAGAGGTTCATACAAAACAAGAGTTTGAAAATGCACTCAATACAAAAGCAGATTTGATTGGAATTAACAACAGAAACCTTGACACATTAGAAATTGATCTTAAAACTACTCAAAAAGTACTTGAAGGGTATAAAAAAACAAGACTGATACTTGCTGAGAGTGGGATTGAAACTGTGGAAGATATCCAATATTTAAAAAAGTGCGGAGCTGATGCATTTCTAGTAGGGTCCAGCATAATGAAAAGTGATAATATTGAAGAACATGTCAGAAAATTGGTGAATGCATATTGAAATATCCTAAAGATGGAAAATTTGGAGAGTTTGGTGGCAAGTACATTCCAGAAACGCTTGTTCCGGCAATTGAAGAATTAGAAGAAAACTATCTTAAATTCAAAGAAAACAAAGAGTTCAAAAAAGAATTAGATTACTATCTAAAACAATATGCTGGAAGACCAACTCCATTGTATTATGCAAAAAATTTGACAGAAAAATGCGGCGGTGCTAAAATTTATCTAAAAAGAGAAGACCTACTACACGGAGGAGCTCATAAAATAAACAACACATTAGGTCAGGCATTACTTGCAAAAAAGATGAATAAAAAAAGAATCATTGCAGAAACAGGAGCAGGTCAACATGGAGTAGCAACAGCTATGGCATGCGCAGTATTAGGAATGAAATCCGAAGTATACATGGGTTACAAAGACACCATACGACAAAAACTAAATGTTTACAGAATGAATATGCTAGGTTCTAAAGTTCATCCAGTAAAATCAGGCTCTAAAACACTCAAAGATGCAATCAATGAAGCAATCAGAGATTGGATTACAAATGTGGAAGATACATATTATTTACTAGGTTCTGCAGTAGGTCCGCATCCATATCCTGTGATGGTAAGAGATTTTCAAAGTGTGATTGGAGAAGAAATCAAAACCCAGATGAAAAAATTATCAAATAAAACACCAGATATTGTAATTGCTTGTGTTGGTGGGGGGTCAAATGCAATTGGAACATTTTATCCGTTAGTTAATACAAATACTGAAATCATTGGAGTAGAAGCCGCAGGTAAGGGATTAAAATCAAAATACCATTCTGCAACATTATCTGCAGGTAGTAAAGGTGTACTTCACGGAATGATGACTTATCTATTACAAGATGATGAAGGACAAGTTACAGAGACACATAGCATTTCAGCAGGACTAGATTATCCCGGAGTGGGTCCAGAACATGCATATCTTAAAGATACAAATCGTGTAAAGTACCGTTCTGCAACAGATGCTGAAGTCATAGATGCATTTTTGATGCTAACAAGAACAGAAGGAATCATTCCAGCTTTAGAGTCATCTCATGCAATAGCTGAAGCAATGAAAGTTGCAAGAAAGAGTAAAAGATCAGAATCAATAGTAGTTACACTTTCAGGAAGAGGTGACAAAGACGTAGAAGAAGTCCAAAGGTATTTGAGTAAAAATGACAAGAATTAATGAAAAATTTGCAGAACTTTCTGCTAAAAATGAAAAAGCATTGATCACATACATAATGGTAGGATATCCAAATGAAAGTGCAACCATATCAATAGTAAGAGGGCTAATCAAAGGAGGAGCAGACATAATAGAATTAGGATTTCCATTTTCAGATCCTCTTGCAGATGGACCAGTAATTCAAAATGCAAGTACCGTATCTTTAAACAATGGAACGAAGATCACGAGTTTTTTTAAAATTGTTAAAAAGATTAGAAATGAAACAGATATCCCACTAGTCTTAATGACATATACCAACATTTTGTATCATAAAGGATATGCAAGTTTCATTGCCGAGGCTAAAAAAGCAGGTATTGATGGATTTATTCTTCCAGACATGTCAATTGAAGAATCAAAAGAATACATTGAATCAGCTAAAAATATGGCAGATACTATATTTCTAATATCTCCAAATACTACAAAATCAAGAATAGAAAAAATTGTAAAGACATCTTCAGGATTTTTATATTTGGTTGCAGTTTATGGCACCACAGGAATAAAAGCAGGAATCCAAAATTATACGCTAAAGGCAATCAAAAAAGTAAAAAAAATTGCCAAGGGGAAAATTCCAATAGGAGTAGGATTTGGTGTTTCAACACCAGAGGATGTAAAAAAATACATTACAGCAGGAGCTGATGCAGTAATTGTAGGTAGTGCATTTTTGAAACTAATTGAAAAGACCCCAAAAAACAGTCTTGAAAAAAGCATCGCGTCATTTACCAAGAGTCTCAAAAAACAAACCATTCTCAAATAATATTATAAAGTATTAAATGACAATTAAGAAATTAATTAACCTCGATTTAGAGACGAACCTTACCACATTTTCTACAAGAAATTGTTCCATTTGAAACATACTCGTGATTACAAGTGTCAGCCTCTACCATCATATTTTGACTCTAAAAAATCTCAATATTATTGAATAATGATGAAAACGTTGAGTAGAAATACAAAATCATTTTACATAATTCTAACAAAATTTAATGTTAAAATTAAAAACACATACTAGTTTAAATATACAATCAAGAAAAAATTTACTAATTTTTCGTTAAAGAATAGTGGTCTTATTTTTGAAGGGAATTAGGGGGAACTTTATTTTAGGCAAAGACCACTAACTAGATGTTCTCATTTAACTAAAGACTTTATCAAATAAAAAATACCCGGTAAAAATCCCAAACACTCGTTAAAAAAATTAAAGAATTTCGCACGAATGTAAGAGTGAGTCAAAGTATTAGATCGCTTAGAATACGAGTTGTTTAACAAAACATACAAAAACAGGAGAATTGTTTTCTTAATGTGCAGACTAAGTTAATTTTTGTAACAGGAGGAGTAATGTCAGGTCTTGGAAAAGGTGTTACAACGTCATCAATTGCAAAATTATTACAATTAGCAGATCAAAAAGTATCATGTATCAAAATAGATCCATATCTAAATTATGACGCAGGTACCATGAACCCAATTGCTCATGGCGAGGTCTTTGTTACAGAAGATGGAGGTGAATGTGATATGGATATAGGAAACTATGAGAGATTCCTAAATCAAAATATTCCAAAAAGCCACAACATTACAACAGCTCAAGTATACTCTACAGTCATTGAAGCAGAAAGGAGAGGAGAATATCTAGGAGCATGCGTTCAAATCATCCCACACATTACAGATGAGATAAAAAATAGAATTAGAAAAATTGCAGAAGAAGAAAATCTTGACTTTTTAATTGTCGAATGTGGAGGAACTGTAGGAGATATAGAGTCACTTCCATTTTTAGAGGCATTAAGACAGATAAGAGTAGAAGAAGGGCCACATAATGTAATTTTTGTACATGTGACACTTGCACCATCACTTGATGTGGTAGGTGAACAAAAGACAAAACCCACACAACACAGTGCACAGGAATTAAGAAGGATAGGAATTCAGCCGGACTTTTTAGCTGTAAGATGTAGTACTCCTTTAGAAGAAAAGACAAAGAAAAAAATTGCATTATTTACAAATGTTACTGCAAATGATGTTTTATCATGTCATGATGTAAAATCAATTTTTCAAGTACCGCAGATACTATATGATCAAGGAATTATGGATTCATTATTTACAAAGTTTGGAAAAGTTGGAATGGTAAATGCATCAGCAAATTGGGATAAATGGAATGCAATTGCAGATTCAATGACAAACCATGAAGACAAAAAAGTAAAAATTGCCATGGTTGGAAAATATGTTACACTTGCAGATAGTTATGTTAGTGTAAATCATGCACTAAAACATGCTGGCGCAAAATTAGGAAATTCAGTTGAAATTGACTGGATTGATTCTGAAACAATTACAGACTACAATATTTTGTCAAAATATGACGGCATATTGGTACCAGGGGGATTTGGAACAAGAGGATCTGAAGGAATAATAAAAACTGCAAACCATGCAAGAGAGAAAAATATACCGTACCTTGGCATATGTTTTGGATTTCAGCTAGCAGCAATTGCATTTGGAAGAAATGTTTTGAAATTAGAAGATGCAAACTCTACAGAGATAAAAGCAGATACTAAAAATCCAATTGTAGATCTACTTCCAGAACAAAAAAACATTTCAGACATGGGAGGATCATTGCGGCTAGGTGCAAATGATGTCAAGATAAAACCAAATACATTATCACATAAAATCTACAATGCAGATACAATTAGCAAAAGACACAGACATCGATATGAAATAAATAAAGAATACATCCCAGAACTTGAGAAAAATGGAATGATATTTTCAGCAGATAGCGATGGGGGAAAGAGAATGGAGATGTTAGAGATTCCAAAACATAAATTCTATCTTGGCGTTCAGTTTCATCCAGAATTTAACAGCAGACCAGGATATCCAGAGCCAGCATTTGAGGCATTTGTAAGAGCAGCATCACAGAAATAGAATTCCAATTATTCTATTTTTGATATCTCATAGATTTTTTGTCTGGCATCTCTAATAGAGACTTTCTTTTTCACATATCCTTTTTTTAATAAATGACTAAGTGCCAATCTAACGGTTCTGCTTGGCAGTAATGTCTTATTTGCAAGATCTTTTTGAGTTAGAGCACCTTCATACTCTAATGTTTTTAGCAATAATTTAGAACTAGGAGGCATACTGAGTAACTCTTCAGCAAGATGAACTTTCTTTGCAAGTGCAGATATTGCAGTAGAGTCTTTTTTTAGACGAATAATTTTGGCAGGGGGCAAATATTGGGTACACTCTACGGTGTTATTTACTTTGTATCTATCAAGACCGTCAAGAACAACCTCACAGTGAAGTCTAGCTGAGATATCGCTGATTTGGATAGAGCTTTTGTTTGATACTATGATAGGTCTTCGTGTAATATCTAAAGAGTTGACAGAAATTATTTCAAATACATCAGAATCATGAAACAGCATAGGACCTCCGGCAGACATTGAATATGCAGATGAACCAATTGGAGTAGAGATTATTATTCCATCACTATTATCGTGCCAAACTTCTTCATCGTTTACACGTAGTGTGTGTTCCATCAGCATTGCACTTTTTGACGAAAATACTGCAACATCATTTAAGACAGGATAGACATTTTTTCCATCAATTTTCACCCCAAGTCGTGGTACTTCCTCAACTGTGTAATTTTGTTTTTTTAGTATTCTTACATAAGACGAAAACTCTCTAAGATCAATTTGAGCCAAAAACCCACTGGATTCACCTTCACTTATTCCAAGTACTGGGAATATAGAATCAAAGTGTCTATGGAAATAATTTCTAACGCCCTTATCTCCTCCAAGCACCAAAACACAGTCAGCTGGTTTTGCTTTTGATTTTGAAGTAACTATAAAGGATTCAATATCTTCATTGTCTAGAATTTTTTTAATTGTTTTTGCTGCAGAGTCAGTTGTACCAGAAGCATAGATACCTATTTGCACAGTGAAATGAAACTAGGAGTTCAATAAAAGGATAAAGTACTAAATTGTTCTATACTTTACCAAATTGTAAAAATATGAAGCATTAGTCTCAATTGTATGTTTTTGGGGTATTTTCAGTAGACCAACCTGTTTTGAGTCAAGTGCAGCCTGTGCTGAACCACCTGCAAAACACAAAGCCCAGAGAAAGTCTTTTTCTTTTAGCATGGTGCAACAAAATGTTGCACAAAAAATATCGCCAATGCCAGTGGTGTCATAAACTTCCTTATTTGGCAAAGTAATAGAATAAATTTTATCTTTTACCAATAATGATACTTCAGTTTTGTTTGTAAAAAGAACATGTTCAACACCTTTTCTCTGCAATGCAATCATCATCTCATCATTTGTTCCAGTTACGATTTTTTGAGATTCTTCAGGATTAACCTTGATTGCATTGACCCCAGTTAGATCAAGATCAGTGTTTTCTAAAATGACATTTTTGTTTGAATCGACTCTACGTAAAAATCCTTGTGGATCAACTAGAGTAAAATTAGAATCTTTTTTAATTTTAGAAAATGTTTCAGATGAAATTTCATGAAAGATGGGGGTAATTAATGAACCATCGGCATTGATGGTATCATATTCAATTGGCTCACATTCATTTAGTAGTTGTAAAGTTCTATCAGAACCTGTTATATTTATTGCAAATCTAGTAGTGAGTTTTTCAGAAAAACCATTATCAAATTTAATTTTATTTTGAGTTAGGTATTGTTGTGGAAAATCTTTACCAAATTTTGTAAACAGAGATACGTCAAATTTGAGTTCCCTTGCAATTAAACCAGCATAACAAGCTGCACCTCCAATTTGTTCATGAGTTTCACCTTCAAGTGTAATTGAATCAATTGCACAGTGTGAAAATAATGCCAGTTTCATAAATTAAGTTCAAATATTAATGATTTAGTTTTTTGCATTGTTTTTATTAAAACATTCTTGACAAAGTAAGTTCCCTTTCATTATAACCAACTCCATATTTGATCTAAAGCAAACATGACATAGGCCACGCATAATATTTCAACAATACTTGTTCTAGCATTAAAACATGATCGGATTTCAAAAAACAGTACAAAGAGGATAAGACCTAGAGACATGTATCTATCGATCAAATAATTTGGAATTTCATTCTTTAGACATATTTTGTATAATACCAAGTAATTGTATCATCATGAGATATTGGATAGCGAGTGTAAGAAATTACATTTTAGATGGGGGATATTCAAAGCACACAAGAATATAAGGAGGGGGAATCGATAATTTTCATGCCACTTAAACGTGCAAGTCGAGGTCGTACCAAAGGAGGCAAAGGATCCTCAGGAACAGTACAATGTACAAACTGTGGTTGTACAGTTCCGAAAGATAAAGCAAAGAAAGTCACGGGTAGAATCAATCTAGTCGAACATACTTTGGCAAAAGAACTACGAGCTCAAGGAGCATACATTGCATCACCAACAGTTTTGAAATGGTATTGTATTTCTTGTGCAATTCACTTTAAGATTTTAAAAATTAGATCTGAAGATAGCAGAAGACAGCGTGGAAAACTACGTTAGAAGTTTTCTTTAAAATATAATTGAATCATTAATTAAATTATTTTCGGATGAAAATTTTGCCCTTCTCAGATCGTGAAACAGTGAATCATTTTGTACTACAATCAATGCTCTAGTATTCTTCATTGTTGGGCAATATACTAATTCATTCAATATAAAAAAATGTTAGTTATGTTGAGATATTGATATTATTCGATTAGCATCTATTCTGTTTTTTCTTTAATATTTTTAGCGGTAGTTATCATTCTTTGAACAAGTGTGATTCCTGCAATTACAACAACAATCATCACTGCAGGCTCCATATAGCCAATTATTCCAATTATTGCAATAACTAGCAAACGTTCTGCTCTCTCACCAATACCAATTCCTTGCATATTGATGTTAAGTGCATCAGATTTTGCTCTAGCATAACTTACCAATAACGATAATGTTATTGCAAACATTACTAGATATGGTTCGGCATACCCACCAATCAATAATCCCAAAAATATTGCAACTTCAGCAATCTTGTCAAACATCGAATCAAGATATGATCCTTTCTTTGAAGTTTTTCCAGTAATCCTTGCAACTTGCCCATCCACCATATCAAAAAATCCAGATACAAGTAGTAAAACACCGCCAATAATCAATCCAAATTCAATTCCCATCCCATATACTACAGCAGATGCAAGTGCAAACAACAAACCAACAACTGTCCAAAAGTTGGGCGAAAATCCAGTAGATGCAAACGCTTTTCCAATCTTTTCAAGTATTGGCTGTAGTGTTCCTCTTAGATTATTCAGCATTGTAAATTTCCCAATTGTATTTTCAACATATTGATTTTATTTTTGTGAATTTTAAATTTCAAAACTATCACATCAAAAAATAAGTTATTTGTAATTTAATCGAGATAGATTCATAGCAATTAATGTAGACATTATCTTTGCAGCAATTGAGGCAGTAGCACCATTATCATATTGTGGGTTTAATTCAACGATGTCAACACCTGTTACATTCTTGTTTTCAAGTGAATAAATCAAATCAAATAATTCTCGAGAAGTCATACCTGCAGCTTCGGGGTTTCCCACACCAGGAGCATATGCAGGATCTAACACATCAAGATCAAAACTAGTATACATAGAATCAAAAGAAGATGTAAAATCTTTTAGTAATTTAGGACCATTTCCTTCTCTTACTTGTTTGTCAGAAATTGTTTTAATATTATGTTCTTTTAGAAATTCAAGTTCCTCTTTTACAAAAGCACGGGCACCTACATGTAATATGTTATCTGCACCTCTTTGCTCTACAATGCGTCTAAGATATGCAGCATGACTTAGCTTGGTATTTGCAAATTCATCACGTAAATCGTAATGAGCATCAAACACGACATAACCAGTTTCTTTTGGAAAACTCATGTATGTGCCAAATGTAAGTGAGTGCTCTCCACCCAAAATAAACAATTGTCTTTTCTTTTCAACTAGTTCTTTTGTGATCTTACCAATCATGTCAATCATCTCACTTGCAACAACAGTATGAGTGGTATTTCCAAGATCTTCAATGTTTACAGATTCTAAATCAATACCTAATTGTGGATGAAATATCTCAATATTGTTAAAAGCATCACGAATTACATCTGGTCCAAATCTGCATCCAGGCTTGTATGAATGAGTGGAATCAAACGGAATTCCAAATACGGTAGCCACAGGCTCAGAATCACTAGATGAAGCAGTGATCATGGGATTTCTATTCATGTATAAATCAAGAAAACTCATTTTTACACCATCAGTTGGGGTCTTTGTGAAAGATATTTTGGAAGATTTAGCCAGGTAAATGGCTTGCCTTTTGTTTGTTCACTAATTTCATGAATAAAATCATCAAACGTCAATTCTCTAACATTTCCTGTTTGTCTATCCCTAATACTTAGATTTTCCGAATTTGCTTCTTTTTCTCCAATTACCAGAGTATAGCGAATCCAATCTCTTTCAGCATCTCTGATTCTCTTTCCTATAGTTTCGTTTCTATCATCAATATCTACACGAATATTTTGAGATGACAATTTATCAGATAAACTATCACAAATCTTAGAAAACTCTTCTTTTAGTGGGATTACTCTAACTTGTGTAGGTGCAAGCCATAATGGAAATTGTGGTTTTTTTCCTTCTTTAATTTCCTGAGCTGCTTTTTCTAAAATTACATAAATTACTCTCTCAATTGCCCCACTTGGAGAATTATGTAATATTATAGGATTTTTACGAGTATTATGTTCATCTACAAATTCAATTCCATATCTATTTCCATTTTCAACGTCAATTTGATCAGTAGAAAGAGCAGATGCTTTTCCCATAGAATCAACAAAGTTAAATTCCCATTTTAAAACAAAATAAAAGAATTTTTCTTTCCACATTTCAACAAGCACGGGTCTTCCATGTTTCTTTACTAATTCATTAATTGATGATTTGTTTTCATTATAGAAGTCCTCAGTAAATCTAATGGCCATCTCATAATCAGACTCTATAATTCCAAGTTCTTTTAGAACATTACGAGATAAATCAAATCTAACTTTGATTTCTTCTATTGATTGTGCCATATCTTTGCAAAATGCATGACAATCAGGCATAGTAAATGCTCGCAGTCGTCTTAATCCTACCAGTTCACCAGATTGCTCGCGTCTAAAACTATAACGAGTCAATTCGTATAATCGGTAAGGCAAATTTTTGTACGACATTTGAAATTCATTTGCCATCAAAAATTGTCCAAAACAGGCTGCAAATCTTAAAAATAGTTTTTTTCCTTCAGAATCAATATTGTATTGTCTTGCAGGAAATCGATTGAAATAACTAACCATACTTGGGTGATGTGAATCATACATGATTGGAGTCTCGACTTCGTAACCACCATATTCTTTGACTTTATCGGTGACAAATCGTTCAATGAGGGATTTGATCAAACGACCGTTTGGAAAAAAACGCATGTTTCCAGAATCAGATGCAGGTTCATAGTCTGCAATTCCCATTTTTTTCATCAATGCAACATGTGGTGGTGGTTCATCTACTGCTCGTTTTTTTGCTGATTCATATTTTGCAAGTACTTCAAGTTTTGGATATTTTGAAAAATTAAAATCTCCAATGTTTTCAAGAGCGCCATCTGGAGAAAGTATTTTCCAATACGAAGTAATTTTTGATTCTCCTTTTAGTGCTTCAGAAGTCATCTCTTTTTCTTCAGGCGAAGTTTTTTCGCCAATGTTTTCTTTTGTTACAATTTTGGAACTTTCAGCTAATGGGTGTCCCTTTACTTTAAGATGATATGATTTTGTCCAACCAAATGGAGAGTGAGATACTTCAAGTTCAGTTGCAGAAGACTCCATCTCTTTAAGTAAAGATAATGCAGTTGATGGGGCCGCTAAATTTGAGCTAAGATGAGCATATGGATATAACAGTAGTTTTTTACATCCAATTTTTGCCATGGAATTTTTTATTTGTGAAATTGCACTTTGAACAACGGATGAATCGTCACCATTTTCGATTGCTACAAAAACAACAACAACTTCTTCTAATCTTTTTGTTTCAGGAACAATCTCTTCAGCACTTTTGATCTCTTTTTTTGTTGGAGTATATTCTATGCTATCACAGTGCAGTTGCAGTATACGCATAATCTCAAACCAAATAATAATTGAATTAAATCTTTGGCTATTTTATTCTCACATAGTAATGAAAAAGGTTTAGATCGTGCCTAAATTTACCAAAAAAATTAGTTAAGAGGATTTTAGAAAAAATAGAATTCTATCATCAGCCCCATTCATATATAGAAAATGAAAATTCTTCTTTAGCATCTTTTTTAATTAGATTTTTTTCTAGTATGACCCTACAAATCAAACTGGGATCAGTTACGATTTCTAAGCCTTTTAGAGCGTCTTTCTTGGTGGACATTTCCTTACCAAGGATTTTAACGACTGCATCAGATAGACCAGAAAGATCCTTTTTTGAATATTTTGCCTTGTGCAGATAAAATACAATACTAATAGACAGTTGTTTTTCGGCACATCTCTTCTGCACATTACTGATGTTTTTACCCAGTTTAGTTAGTACTGCTTCACGAATTAGTAATTTGGTCTCCTTTGCTTTTTTTCCCGTGGATAATGGAACAAATCCACTAACTTTGATATTTTGTAATAATACATCGCCTTTCATAATATTACTAAAAACAAGTGGAATTTAATCCGGGATCATAATAAAATATGATTGAAAAGTTTACTTTTTGAATTATTTGATGCGATATTATTTTACATTAAAAATAAAGAACTTGGTACAGGCATGAAGCGGCATTAATTTTTTCAAAGTAAAAATCATCATTTTTGTTTTTCAATCTTATCTCTTAACGTAATTATTGAACGTAAAATCAATCCAGAGATACCCAAATTAGATTTAAGAAATTGTACTGTACGTTTAAGAGAATCAGCACCACGGAATCCTTCATCATAAATCATCTCTACTGAACCCTTATCAGTATCAACAAAAGATGTAATTAACGAATAATGTCCTAATCGCTCATCAATTTTTTCAAGATATAATCGGAGTTCCACAGTGTTTATCAAAAATCCCTGTTCAGCAAAACCACCTGCTGAAATCAACACCTCAACCTCATCAGGACTTCGGTTTATTCTTTGAGGGTCATGTAAATCAATTATATTCATTATGTATTATAGGTACTCTGTTCCCACATAAGAAATATTTGTAAAATAAAGCCGATATGGCCAATTGTTTATTCCACCTATCAAATAATGGGCATCAATATCATGAGAACGTAGAGTGATTGTCATCTGTTTTGATTGTTTGTCGTCTTTACTTATCAAAATTATCTTTGAATGTTTTGGAACATCAATTAAACACCCTTCAACATATTTTACTAAACTAGATTTTTTGATATGTCCTTTAGCAAACTCTTCTTTTTTTCGCAAGTCATAAATTGCAATATTATTATCAGTTTTAATAAAATTCAATAATTCAGACGGCGTAAGTCCAATATCAGAATTTTCCATTTTAATCTTAACTATCAATTAATTGTTCTGGTTTAAAGATTAGTCCAAAAATCACATAATGGTCAGAGCAGATCATC
Source organism: Nitrosarchaeum koreense MY1 (assembly GCF_000220175.1). NCBI lineage: Archaea > Thermoproteati > Nitrososphaerota > Nitrososphaeria > Nitrosopumilales > Nitrosopumilaceae > Nitrosarchaeum > Nitrosarchaeum koreense. Next base: position 843,330 of record NZ_AFPU01000001.1, read on the forward strand.
AGTATAACATATTTATTTTCTGACTACATGCCACAAACTTAATCAATAGGGATTCTAGGTGAAGCATGATTGTCTCAAGAGAATAATCAGACAGATTATTTTAATAAAAAAGTATCGCAATATTATAGAACGAATATTCTAATGTTATCAGAACATGTCAGGGTTTCTGAAGCATGTACAATATTAAAAAAAAAAGATCTAGATGAAATTATTGTAGTGGATGAATTGTATAATCCACTAGGGATAGTTACAGATGAGGATATTTTGACAAAATTAAGTGAGTCATTTGTCAATCCAACAAAGACCACCCTAGGAGACATCATGATATTTCCATTAATCACAATTAGAGAAAATCAAACAATTTCTGAAGCACTTGCAATAATGCGTGAGAAAAAAATTCGAAAATTAGCAGTATTATCAAACAGCGAGATGGTGGTCGGAATGCTTTACTTGGATACAATAGCAAGTCTTGTCAAAAGATCATTGATCAAACAACAAAAACAATCCACATTTTTAGGAATTATTTGGAATCTCGGCGTCATATTGCAATTTACTGGTGTATTGATGTTCATTCCAGGAATTGTTGCAACAGTACTAAACGACTCTGTTGTTGCAACTGGAATATACCTAATGTCAATTTTATTAATAATTTCTGGTTTTTTCATGAATTCTTATGGCCAAAAACATCCTTTGACATTAAGAGGAACTGCAATTCTAGTTTTTGCAAGTTTCATAATTTTAGTATTGTTTGGTATGATACCTCAACTTTTTGTAATTGATTTTGAGTCTAATGATCTTCTAGAATTATTTGCAGATGGATTTTTTGAAAGTGCTGCCGGATTTACAACTGGAGGGTTTTCTCTTGTACAAAATCCTGAAGACTTACCAAGAAGTTTTACATTTTATCGTGGATATGCCCAGTTTGTAGGAGGTTTGAGCTTTATCTACCTGATTGTAACTGTGTTTTATTCAGAAAGACAAATCAAAATGATGAGAGGGTTAATTTCAGGAAATGTTCCACATCTAAAAAATTTACTTGCAACAATCACAATAATTTTTTCAATTTATGCAATATCAATTGCTTTACTATTATTTTATTTAGGCGAAGGTGAAATATTAGACGATTTTGCATTAGCATTTAGTGCATTATCAACAGGCGGTACTAGTCCAGATTCTAAGATATTTGATGATTTTACTACACCAAAATACATAGTATTGATGGCTGCAATGATACTTGGGTCACTGCCATTTAGTGTACATTATGCATTTGTTAGAAAAAAATTTCTTACAATTAAATTAACTAAAGAGGCATTAGTGTATCTAAGTCTACTAGTTATTTTTTGTATTACATTCACGTTATCAATGGGGCTAAATTGGCAAGAAGGGATATTTAACATGATTTCAGCAAGTACAACTACAGGATTTCAAACAGTAAATCTAGAGAACATAAATCCACTTGCACTTACAATAATCACCACTGCCATGGTAATTGGAGGATGTGGATTTTCTACAGCAGGAGGTATCAAGATTTTCAGATTTATGCATCTAGCAAAAATCAGACATATCTTTAATCGAAAAAACGCACAGATATCTGAATCAGATAAAAAAGACATCATAGTTGGAATTATAATTTTGGCAGTATCTGTGATTGTTCCACTTTTAATTGCCACATACATGTATACAATAGGATATGATTTTCAAAATGCATTTTTTGACGGAGTTTCTGCCATTACAACCACTGGACATGGGGCAGGAACTGTCAGCTCAGAGTTGGATCCTACAATGACGATAATATTTGGATTTTTAATGATACTTGGAAGAATTGAGATAATTTTACTAGTGTATTTATTCATTCCAAAACTAATGAATTAAATCTAAAATATAACATAACTTGTTTGGAAAAAACTATTCAGTAAATATTAGTTCCAAAAATAATTTCAAAATATTGTGTAAATAGAAGAGCGCAAGTATTATTTACAGTTAAATTTCGCATATAGAAGTGGACCCACACAAATTTCATGGTAAGGATATTCCTCACATAAAATTAGATCCAAATATGACAATTGAGGATCTGGTAGATGTTTTTGCAAGTTCAGGATACAACGGTAGACAACTTGGAGAAGCTGCAAAGCTGTTTGCAAAAATGATCAAAGAAGATGCAACCATATGCCTAACGGTATCAGGAGCAATGACACCTGTAGGGTTTGGTGGAATTATCAAAACTTTGATAGAGCGAGGATTCATTGACTGGATCATAACAACTGGTGCCAATGTCTATCACGAAGATCATTTTGCTTGGGGCTTACCTGTTAAACAAGGACATTTTGATGTTGACGATATGAAGTTGTATGAAAATGAAATTGTACGAATTAGAGACGTATACATAAAATTTCATGAGACATTAGAAGCTGAAGATTTAATCATTCAGAAATTATTTGCAAATGATTTTACAGATAAACCGTTTACAACTGCAGAATTTTGTAATTTGTTGGGAAAAATGAGTAAAGAAAAAGCCAAACATCCAGAAAAAAGCTTTATCACAACAGCATACGAGTATGATGTTCCTGTGTACATTTCCACAATGAAGGATTCATCTATAGCAATGAATCTAGCAGTGCATAGATTACATGATAAGGTATACAAATTAGATTTTGTCAAAGAGATAATCGAACAGGCTGCGATTTTATATAATTCAAAAAAATCAGGCATATTGGAGCTTGGAGGAGGAGTTCCAAAGAATACTGCTCAGCAAACAGGCCCAATGTTAGACCAGATATTGCAAAGAAATGATGGAGGTCAAGACTACGTAATACAAATTACAGATGCAAGACCAGACACAGGAGGTTTATCAGGTGCAACATTACAAGAAGGAAAAAGCTGGGGCAAAGTGCAAGATGCGCATCACGATATGATTACAGTGTATGCAGATTCAACAATTGCATTTCCTATTTTAGCATTATATGTTCTCAGTAATCAAAAATCAAGAGAACCAAAAAGACTGTACAAGAAATTAGGAAAATATTATGACAAGCTTCAAGCAGATTATTTGAAAAAACCTACTGAAACTAAAAAACAAAAAACAAGAAGAGTAAAGAAAACCTAAAACTTGTCAAAACGGGCACGTTCTAGATCTCTATCATCTTTAGATTCTTTTTTCCATTCTTTGTAATGTTCTTTACAAAGAACCGTTTTTTTGCCTACAGAAACTACACGGAATCCGGCATTTTCTACTTTGGTCGTATTTAATGAACGGGCTCCTTCTTTGTCACAGCCATCGACATTACATTTTGCACCTTTTGAAACAATACCCATGATTATGGATAAATTTGATGTTATTTATATTTGAGAAAAATCAACTTTATCAATATGGTTTTTTAATATATGATTTAAAAAATCAATATTATACATCGTTTATAAGAGGAATATTTTTTTCTGACAACATGGGTGGAACAAAAAAAGTCAGTCCAGCAAAACAGGACAAGACTCAAAATTCAAAGGATGGAAAAGATCCAAAAGATTCAAAGAAGAGTCGAAAAGATAGAGGTGAGAGTGGTCCACGTAAAGCAGAGATTACAGTAATGGTAAATGAAGCAGAAGCAATCAAAATAATCAAAAACTCTAAAGTTGTAACAGTTCATGATCTTGCAAGACAAACAGGAGTTAAAATTTCAGCAGCAAACGCATTTTTAATAGAGTCAACAAAGAAAGGGATTGTAAAACGTACCGGTGGGTATAGCGGACATTACATCTATCAAGCAGTTTCCTCATAGAGACAAAAAACATCTCCAGATTTCACATCTTTTAGTGCATCAATGTTTTCTAACATCTTTCCAATAGGAGTCATAATTTTTCCAGGAGAAGCATCATCAATAAAAAAACAGATACTGCCAGTAGAAGATAAAAAAGCAATATCTCCTTTTTTGAATTCTTTTGTGGATCTTTCGATTCCAGAATCAAGTGTCGTTTCAAAATAAGCAATATGTTTTCCCAGAAAATGAGCGTGTCCTTCTAATGGCAAAGATCTCATTATCGTTCCAACTGTCCTTGGAGATAAATGGCGTTTTAGATCACAGTGGATCTTTGTTTTTCCCTTAATTTCCAAAATTAGCTGTTTTCGCGAGACTGAAGGCGAGCTCAATTTGTAGTTTAAAATTATTGGATTATATAACGCTTTGAGAGAATTTGGGTACTTGTCGGATTCTAACGAAGCTGAATTAATTGTAGAAGAACCAGAAGAATATGTAGAAGCTCCTGAAGTAGAGGAAGTTTTTGAAGGAGATGTAGAGATAAACACGGGATTAAACAAAGCATTAGATACTTATCGAAAATTAATTGAAAAAAATGAAGGTCTAGAACCATTAACTGAAAAACAACAAGAAGCACTAGAAAAAAGAATTAAAGAGATTGAATCACGAGAAGTTGTTGAAACAATTTCAGAACATGATCCAGTAGAAATCCCATGTGAAAAAGGCAAGATAACAATTGGCCCTCCAACACTAACAAGATTTGAAAAGGCAAGAATTATGGGAGCAAGAGCATTACAATTATCATTAGGAGCACCTCCATTCATTCCAATTCCAAAAACTGCCAGAATATCACTAGATATATCCATGGAAGAATTAGAACAAAAAGTGATACCAATCACCATAAGAAGAGTACTCCCTAATGGAGATTATCAAAACATACCAATAGAATACTTTGATTAAGTGAATCAATCGTCGATAAAACTTAATAGAACACAAAATTGCGAATTATTGAATAATGCTCATGGAAGAGATTAAAAAAGAATATGGTCAAGAGCAGATCAACAAACCTGAGACGACTATACTTCACATCAGAAACGACCCAGTAATGCAAGTAGCTCTAGATGTATTACCAATTTTAGGAAATAAAAAGAAAGTAATACTTCGAGCAGTTGGAAATTCGATTCCAAATGCAGTTGCAGTTGCAAATATTATTACTGAAAAGATGTTACATGGGAATTCAAAAGTCGAGAAGATAAAACTAGACACTGAAGCAGCTGCGGGGATTGGAAGAATGACTTCAAATATAGAAATTATTTTAATTAAAACCTAGTATACGCTGCCAGGACCCTTTAGAAGCATGTTTTCACATTCTTTACAAACTTGTTCATCTATATCAGATTCTAAATTATGATGAATTTCACAAATCAACAAGCTTGATTTGATATAATTACAAAGACCAATAAATTTTGAAAGACTAGATGGGGTATAAGCCATATCAGAAGATAAACTATCAGTTAACTCATCAATTAGAGTAGAGACTTGTTTTTCTGCCAAAAGTTTTGCAATCAAAGATGGATCACCACGAGTTCCACGAATGTAGTTGCTAATAGCTGCTTGTGTAACTCCAAGCATTTTTGAAATTTCGTCTTCACGAATATTATGATCTTCAGCTAATTTTTTAGCAAGAATTGCACGTAATGCAGGAATCAATGTCTTTGATTCGATTTCTGCTGGAAGTAACATCACTCCACAAAGTTTCGATAAAGGATTTAAAGTTTGCAATGCATAAAGTTGCCTAAACGGTAGATTAATCAATAATTAATTAGGCTAACCTATTTTAGTTTCAAAAATATAATTGACTCATTGGAAGATATTTCTAAAAAATTGTATGAAATTTTAAAAGAATCATGTGAATCATGCAAATCAAACTCAATAGCAATATCAGGAGGATTAGATAGTACAATCATAGCATATTTTATAAAAGAACGAAAACCAAAGCCAATTGCAATAATAGCAAAAGACTTTGTTGCAAGTGATCTTACATACTCTCAAAGAGTATCAAAAGAATTTAACATACCATTAACAATCAATCAAGTAAGCACCACCGATATTTTAAATGCCATAGAAGAAACCATAAAAATTCTAAAAAACTTTAACGATATTGAAATCAGAAATAATGTGGTCATGTACCTAGCAATAAAGTGGGCAAAGGATCAAAACAGTTCAGGAATTATTACAGGTGACGGCGCAGATGAGTTATTTGCAGGATATAATTTTTTGATAAAAAAATCCGAAGAAGAACTAGAAAAAGAGATACAAAGAGTATGTTCTGTAATGCATTTTCCAACACATGAGATAGGTAGAGCATTAGGAATAACAGTTGAATCACCGTTTTTGAATGAAAATGTCATAGAATTTGCAAAGACAGTTCCATCAAACCTCAAAGTTAGAGAAGAAAAAACAAAGAGGTATGGGAAATGGATTCTCAGAAAAACATTTGAGAAAAATATTCCAATGCAAATAGCATGGAGAGAAAAATCCCCCATGCAGGATGGGGCAGGTACCGCAGGACTTTCAAATTTATTTGATTCTGTGATAAACGATCAAATATTTTTAGAAAAGAAAAAGAAAATACAAGATGCAGATGAAGTCACAATAAGGACAAAGGAATCCATGTATTATTATGAAATTTATAGAAAATTATATCAAATACCTACAAAGAAACAAGACTCCGAGTCATGTCCTTATTGCAATTTCAATGTAGAAGAATCAAAATTTTGTCGTATGTGTGGAGCTTTTCCAATTTAGATATTTTTCTTCCATTTTTTTGGTTTTCGAATAAAAATTTTCCTGCATCCATTACAACAAAAAAATAGTTTCTTCCCATCATATTCATGAGTTACTGCTAATTCTTCAGAAAGTTCAATTCCACAAACTGGATCTACTGGCACAAATTTTTTCACAGATCATTTCTATTTATAGATATGTTGAATTAGATCAGAAGGCAGGGTGAAAATTATGAGTGAATTATTTTCAATATTTTCTTTGGAAGTACACCATAATCAGCGTCAGGTTCTGAAACAACATACAAAATATCATCATTAATGAGAAAACTAATTGCTAATGCACGTTCTCTTGATGCTAATGCAAAATTTACTGGGCCCAATTGTTTATCAAATTCTTTTCTCATTTTTACTCTCAATGCAAGTTCCATAAAGATCATCTCGTCATCTTTTTCATTTTCTAATGGCTCAACATTTTCTTTCATTCCACCAGCAACCAATCTTCCTCGCTCATTAATTACTCCAGCAAATCTAATTTTGGGGTCTAATGACAAAATTGTTTTACAAATAGCAGAATAATCAAAAATCTTAGAAGACAAATTTCTGATTATAATCTCAGATTACCCATTTATTATCTTTCCATAGAATTCATAGATTTAACACATGAATAAACAATTTTTGAAATTATGAAGTTAGTTTCTTAACTAATGCAAGAAACTCATCTTCAGGCATTGGAGGAATTTTCATTATTTCAAGATTTTCAGAAACGTGTGATGGGGATTTTTGTCCTACCAGTGGAGATATTACACCTGGAGATGAACGAATAAACTGCAAGGCACGAAGTGATGGTTTTAGTTCATTAAATTCTGGCATTGCACCTGGTGTCAACAATCGTCCTTGCATTAACGGCACACTTGTAAACACTCCAACATTTAATTTGGATGCGGCTTCTAATATTGAAACAGGTTTTCCTGCAAGTGTTTGGTTCTTTGTAAGTAATGCTTGATCATAGTACATGTTAAACGGAAGTTGAATGAATCTAAATCCATGATTTTCACCACCAATAGTTTTTGCCAATTCTACTGTATCTTCTAATGAAAGATATTGTGAATTATCAAAAGAAACTCGAAAACATTCCCATGTTGCCATACCATAAAATTTTATTTTTCCTTCTCTTCGTTTTTGCTCATATAATTCAAAGACTAGTTTTAGATTTTCCAAAAACTTTTCTTTTGAGATATCTTTGATTTGACCCTCTACAGCATTATGCAAATATATCAAATCAACACAATCTAAACCAAGATTTTTCATACTACGTTTTAGTTGATCATCAAGGTACCTAGGAGTCATGCAATGGTATCCTGATGACACATCACCTTCTTTCAGTATCCCTTTTTGAGTATATTCGGTTTTAATATATTCCCAAAATTCTTGTTTTACATCAGCGTCATTTGTGATATATCCATTTTTTGTACTAATGAAAAGTTGATCACGAGTAATTTTTCCTTCATTGATTAATTCAGAGATTGCTTTTCCAACAGAACGTTCAGCTTTTTGTGCTCTATAATTAATTGCAGTATCAATCACATTAATTCCAGATAAAACAGATTGTTTTACTGCATTTTTTACAAGTTCGTCTGTCTGTTCATTTGGATCTCCAAGATAGGTGCCAATACCAACATTAGACAATTCAAGGCCATGTGTTTTCTTAAAATTTAATGAATTTACGCTTGAATTTTTAGCAAATTTGGCTGTACCTTCAGATGTAGCAAATCCGGTAATCATAAAAATCGTCAAACGTTACTGAATTTATGTTTAGTTGATCAATACAGCATCAAACAAAAAACTTAGTACAAACAATGCACCAGTGATTCTGCTAAACTTTAGTGTATTAGACATTGAGGGAATCAATTCATCCACAGTATCAAAATTTTTCTTGAGTTCAAGACCTGCCTTTATCAATAACGGAATACCAAGTATTGTAATAATGGACAGTATTGGAAAAATTCCTAAAGAGATTCCAGTAAAAATTACAAAATATGAAATTAAAGGAAAAATCCAAAAAACAAATGTTGCCCTTTTTTTACCTAATGCTATCACCAAAGTTTTTCGTCCTTTAGATTTATCTGCATCATGATCCGGAAACGATGCAATAAACAAGACCAAAGAAGACAAAACTCCTACAACTATTCCTCCTAAAATCGGTTCAATGGTAATTTGATTGGATTGTATAAAAAAAGTTCCAAGCACTATCATCGCACCTTTTACTGTAACAAAAAATTCTGCAAGTCCAGAGTCTACAATTTTTGTAGAGTAAAAATAGATAGATAAAATTGCAAATCCCAAAATTGTAACAATAATTATTCCATCAGTAAATACAAAATAAAATCCAATTATGGAACCTAAAATCAAAAATCCAATTCCGGCACGATAAACAGATGATGGTTTGAGTAATCCCTCTGGCAAAACACCTGTTCCTCCACTCATTTTGGTTCGTTTAGTAGAGGTGTCTATTCCTCTTTTGTAATCCCAGTAATCATTTAACAAGTCAACACTAGCATGAAGCGCCATTACACCAGCAAACGTCAAAAAAGCATCAAAGGGATCAATAGTCGAATTTAGACGCCAACTTATTGCTAGACCAAGCGACACAGCTATAACTGAGGCTAAAAGAAACTTGATCCGTATCACTCTAAGCCATACAGAGATCATCAAAGATTGAAAACAAACACAATATAATATCTCTATGTAAAAACATAATAAAAAATAGAATAATTTTTAATATAAAAAGTACATTAAAACATCAAATTCAAATTATAAATTTAGTAAAATAAAAAAAGAAAAAAAGATTAATCGTACTTGTTCTTATCATCGTACTTGTTCTTATCATCGTACTTGTTCTTATCGTAGTGATCATTATGATCATCATATTCATTGTCATGATCATCATTATGATTTCCATAATGATTATCATCTTTAACGTCATCATCCATAGGATCTGTAAATGAATAAGTAACATCAATAATTCCAGTATCAATTGAATTACATTCAACATAGATTCCATTAATTCCATTAACATTTGCCAGAGTCACAGTTGTGCATTCGGGAAAATTAACAATGTCATTAATGTCTGTTGGGAAGTTATTTTGTTCGTAGACGTTAACGGCGATTAAGGTTCTTGTATTTAGTAGTGCAGGATCTGCAATAAACACATCATCGTGGTTATCAGGATCAAATGGATTGATCAAGATACAAGGCGGAGTAATTAGATCACAGCTATCAAGACTAGTGGTATTTTCATAATTAAAAGACAATGAATTCACATACAAGTTAGCATTAGAACTGCTTTGTCCTCCATTTTCACGATGTTCGTTTTTGTCATATGTTGCAAAGACATTGCTACTAACTGACACAGAGCCAATCAAGATTCCAGCAATTACAAATATCGACATAAGATGTAATGTATTAGTCATTAAAAATAATCACAATAGATAGTTATTATAAAAATGTGAGTTCTAGATGAACAACATTTTTAAAAATTTATTAAATTAAAGTTCTTCTTCTTCCCAATCTTCTTCTAATGGAGCTTTTGATTTTTTCAAAAACAATACAACTAGCACACCAATCAAAAGTATTGCAGCAATAATTACATAAACAATCCATTCAGGCAAATCAAGATCCACGGTATTCAAAGTTTTATCTGGAGAATCAACGTTAATTGTTAATGTATCCTTTCCTTCAGAATAACCTTCAGCAGTTGCAATAAGATTCAATGAGATGCTAGGACCGTTTGTCGCAGTCAATCTAACAACTGCACTCCCATCAGGACCTGTTTGTATTACATCAGGGACAACCAGAGAATTTCCATCGGTATTTATTTTAATAGATGCGCCTGCAACAGATTCGGCATTTTCATCATCGATAAATAATTTAATTTCAACAGGTTCATCAACAGGAATTTGATCAGCCAAACCACTTGTGAATATTTTCAATTTTGTCAATGAAGAATCAGTACTAATTTCAGATTCAGTTCCTATCACACCTTTTGCACTTGCTGAAATCACAGAATTACCAATTACGCCAGTAGTTTCAATTGGGAATAATGCATAAGAGACACCAGAAGGAATTACAGCATCATCAATTACTTGCACTAGACTTTCTTTAGAGGAAGTGATTTTAGACTTTACATCATATGTAGGAATAATTGGATTGCCTTGAAGATCAACAATTTGCACTATGCCAAAATTTTTGTCATGATTTGCATTTATTTTATCCATAGGAAGCAACACGGACATCTTAGATGAGGGTTGAGTCACAAAGGTTTTTTTGGTTTCAAGTGATAAATCAGCACCTTCTCCAATTGGAACCACTTTCAAATCAATAAAATTTTCATCTTCAGTTATTGTAAACGAGTCACTGCGAAGTGTTGCAAATGCAAAAGTTGTGTCCTTTTTAATTTCAATTATGCCATTGGTAGGCGTAACAAGATACTTTGAATCATGTTTTAGTACTTTTGGCCTATCTTGACTATCTATTGCAATCAAAAATACATCAAAATTTCCCTCACGATCAAACAATATTGTATTCTGACCCGTTGGTGAGAAAATCCTAGCTTCTTTTTGTTCAAGTGTATTAACAACCTCAGTTAAAACAGAATCAGATCCTACACCCTGAACTGATGCAGAAATCAAAACAGGTCCACTTTTTTGTCCTGAATTAATTGTAGCAGTACCAAAAGAATTACCTACCTCAATTTTACCAATGTCCTTAATTGTAACTAGTTTTGAATCACCAGAGATAACATTTAATTTTTTGACATACCCATCAGCATAATAATTTTCATTTGTTTGGATTGGATAAAATTCACCATCTTTTAGATCATCAATAGTTAAAATTATAATATCTTCATCTTCTTCAGTTTCTTCAGTATCTTCAGTTTCTTCAGTAATTGGATTTCCATTTTCATCAACATCATCATCTTCTACTGCAATTACTTGATAAGTTACAATACTAGTAGCATTACTAGGAATTCTTTCTGGAATGAATAATTGTATGTCTTTTTCAGTTATTTTATCATTATCAATGTTAATTGATTTTCCCACTGTTGAAAATGTATCAGTAGCAATTCCATATCCTTCTGCACTGACACCAATTTTGATATCATTGGCAAGTAAATGAGAGAGATCTAAATTCTGTCTGAGATAATAACCAAACTGACCTTTTTTAATTACAGTTTTTACTTCTTTCATAGTATCATCTAATTTATCACCAACTGAATATTGATCATTTGAGAAAAAATTTAATTTAATATCTTCAGGAGTGATTGTAGGATTTCCATCAGAATCAACTACGCTGACAAAAATATCTATTTGTTTTTTAACATCAGCATTAATTAATTTTGGAAAAACGTTAATGGTTAAAGAAGCAGGAAGTGTTGAAGATATCTTTATGCTTTTTGCAGTATCTAAATTAGATTCATTTTGAATTGCACGTAAGAATGTATTTCCAACTTTTTGATGAGTTTCAAGAGTCCCCCAGGCATAATATTCACCCTTTTTTATTGTCAGAACATCAGAATTTGGCATAGCTAATGATTTTTCATATTCTAAATTAACATTTACGTCAAATGGTGCTCTAATAATGTAATTATCAGAGGTTCGAAGATAAACAGAAAAAGGCATTTTAGAATTTACATGCATGTCATCTGAAGGCAGATTTAATTCCAAGATAAGATCATCGGGGAGATGAGTTTCATTGTTACCTATCTGAATTTTTTGAGAAGATGTTTTTGAGTTTAATGATGCAGTAATTACAGCATTACCTGTTGAATTTCCAACAGATACATCAAATGAAGCATATTCTTCATTTGCTTTTAAGATAATTTTTTCCGGAACAGATACCAAAGTAGAGTTATCAGAGAACAGTGTAAACATCACATCTTTAGATGATGTGATTGGAGTCCCACTTTTACTTAGAATGAAAATATATCCAATGTGATGAACGCCTTGTCCTTCATCAATATGAGAGGGGGTAATTGATAACTTGATAGAATAATCAGTAAGTGAATCAAGATTTTGAGCAGATACAGATTGTAAATGTAGAGGCAATAAAACTATAATTGTTAAAAGAAAGATGAGAGATTTTTTGTGAGTCATTTTTGTTTACCATAAAAAGTAAAAAAGGTGGGGTTAACCACTTTGTTGACCTGCTATTACTGTCCCTACAAAGACTGCACCGTTAGCTGTTGTCAGCTTGAACTGTGTATCTCTACCATTTTTGATGTTTTCACCAAGATTCATTACAATAGTTACTTGTTGTCCCGGTTGAAGTTCGGCTGATGATGTACTCAAAAATGATCCTGGTCCAGATGTAAGAACACTATATTGACCAGCGATAGGAGTACCAGTGCTGGTATAGTTGTACACTGAACCACCAAATCTAACTTCACCTAAAGTGACCTTGCCTACACTGTTACTTTGTAGATATACGGATACATCTTCACCTAAGACAAGACCGTTTCCAGGAGTATTTCCAGCTGCAAATGATGTGCCATCATGATTTAATAAATTAGTACCATCAGAGGCATCATAACCAGTGAATTTCAGAGATTCGATGTTTGGGGAACCGCTTACTTGAGCAGAACTAAAGAATCCTTGTGAGAACACAAAGACAATACTTCCACCCACTACAGCGATAGCGACTAAAAGAAGTGTTGCAATGATTGGAGCAACTGCTCTTCTAGAGGTCATTTTTTGTTTTTTTGACGTTATGTATGTCATTCTTGATTGTATAAAATTAAAAAAGATGTTAAAGAGATCTGTGTTCAAAATGCACTACATTTTGCAAAAGTGTGCATTTGTAATTAAAAATGAACAAAATTATGAACCGTTTACTTGTAAAACAATCTCATTTAATGGACCAATTGAAAAATTATTGGTAGTCTGTCCTTGCGCTAAAACATACATTACATACATTTGATCGTTTGTGACATTGGGAGCTTTTGCACTAAATTGTATTGTATCTGCTTGGTTAGATGCATCTCCCAAATTGGTTGAAGTTGTACCGATTATTTGAGTAGAACCATCACCGAAAGTGGTAATTGTCGGAGGATTTACAAAACCGTAGTTATTTACAATTTGCACATCAGTCCAATCTTTTGGAACATTAATAATTAATTGCGCCCCAGATTTTATCCAAGTACTAGTACTAGTATCAAGATCAGCAAAAACAACATTAAATGTTTGAGTGCTACCTGGAACTATCCCTGTTCTTGTAGATTGTATATCAGCATTATTTCTAGAATCTACAATACTAGAAAGATAGACATTACCAATTACTTCAGTACCATCAAACATAGTAGTCTGATATCCAGATTTACCAAATGAACCAACTGTTGTAAATACGGATGCCTGCACCACTACAGTTTCTAGAATATTTTGTCCAGCAATAGTTCCTGGCAAAACCCTTACAAGAAATTGCTGGGTGGAGTTTGGAGCAATTACTACAGGATTAGCGTAATTTTGCCACATAATTACATTCTCAGAAGGACAATTCCAACTATTTGTTCCAGTTGGAAAAATATTAACTGCACCACAGCTTGCAGCAAATATTTTATCATTGTTATTTGCCCCAGGAGCAAATGCAGTGATGGATAATTTACTTACTTCCATTGGAGCATTTACGGGGTTAGCCACATTGATACCCCATAATGCTTTATCATTTGAATCCCCTTGAGGGGAAGGAATTATTAAAAACAATTTTGGTCTGGCAAGTAAATCTTCATTTATGATATTGTAATTCTGGTCTCCTTCCGTGCTTTCTGTAGGTAATCTCAATATACTTACATCAGAAATTGTATTACTGATAATAGTAGGACCGTTAAGCTCTATACCACTAGCATAACTAGAAAAATTAACAGGATCACCATTTGAACCAGATATTGTATAATCCCAAGAAAACAAAACAGATTCTCCAGGCGTAAGATCAACAGATACGGGAATTGGAGAAGAGGATGCAACAATTGCAAGTGCAGGAGTAACAGTTAGTGGACCAGGTGAAACATCTTCAATGATTGTAGAACCAGTATTAGTCACTACCATTGCAATAGTTACATTTTGTCCAATAATGACATCTGGAGGATTTGTGATCAGTTCTGCACGCAACCCGCTAGAAGAAGGTCCAGCACCTATAGTTAGTTCCGCAGTTCTAACAGTACCCAATGTAGAAATTACCTTTACATCATATGTGTCAGGAACGATGTAAAGCGGTTGAGTGGACAAAACATTGGATGTAAAACCAGTTGGAACAAAAGCATCATCAGAAGTAACAGTGAAAGGTGTTGCAGGTTGAGTTGGCAAAGTTTTATTTGTAATCCATATACGAGATATCTCTACTGGGTTTTGGCCGTTATTATCAACTGAGACATTTAAGATATTATCGGCATCTGCAAAAACTGCAATTCCAAATTGTTCTTGTTGTTTTTTTAGTTCAATATCTGCAACCACTCTTTGTGTATTTACAATATCAGTTTGAGAATCAAGAGCAAGACTCATTGCAGAAAAACCAGCAATCATCAAAACAGTAAAGATTAACGCACCTACAACAGATGAAATTCCACGCCTAGAATTGGAAGTATGTGAGAAAATACGGGTCATCTTGCATTACCACTCTCAATTAAAAATTCTACAAGGCTAATACTACCAATATTTAGAAAAACACGTATTCCCTTATTTAACAAAATATCTGAATCGTCATCACCAAGCTTAATCAAAAGATTAACAGTTTCACCACTTTTAATTTCATTAGTAATAGATTGAACAGTTGATGAATCAGAAATTATGGAAAACATTCCATCATGAGGATAGTTACCTCCAGAAGAAATATCCTGCAAAGTGTTCAAAGTAGCACCAGATGTTTGGATATCCCAAGAATGATGTACATTATTTAATTGAATATTCTCCAAAAAGACTGAATTGATACTGTTGTTTTTAATTTTAATTATAATAAATTCAGAACCACCATTTGATGGAATCTTATCTGAATTTATTACAGAACATGTACCACCGCATAATTTACTATCAAATTCATTATCAAGATTAGATATTTGCAACAAAGTAGTAGAATCACGTGTGTCATATCCCAACAATTTGATTGATTTTGTTGCAGTATCTAACGATGAAGCAGTAGCCAAATTTCCAGAGATAAATGAATCATTTACAAAATAAGTCAGAGTTGTGGCACCAGCTACAGTAATCCCCATAAGCAACATTGTCGAAATGATATCTGTGATACCTCGCCGTTTAGATCCACGAGATTGTTTTCTCAATTTTAACATCAAATAATTTTTCATTTCAATCCTATGTGTTGTACGGACTAGCTACAGTAGAAAAGAAATTACCTTTTGAGGTGGTGATAGAAATTTTATATTCAGATGTACGATATGTTGGATCATCCCAAGTTTGTGAATTTAGATTTGCATTGATAATAACAGGATCACTTGATTCTTTTATCTGGATGGTAGTACCAACACTCTCATCCCAATTTACAAGAATATTTTGAGTATCAATCTTTACAACAGTTATGCTTTCGATTGTGGATTCTGTCGTGCCAATATTTGCCAGATATAGTATGATTTGATCAGTTCCAGGCTCAAATCGGACATGCTCAAACATCAGATTTTCTCGAAATGCCTCGTTTTTTGGTTTGTCATGAAAAGTCAAATCATATGAAAATGCATTGATTTGATTCATGCCATTAAACAGAACTACAGAACCGATAGACGTAACAACTCCCAAAATTACAACACTACCCATGACTTGACTTACTGCGCGTCTTTTTTTTAGTGAGTTAGATAATGTGCATTTCATTTACGACCACCAATATTTGCATACCAAACAGAAACAAATTCCTCTACACGTGAAATAATTTTTGAAAAATCAGGATCAGAAATCAAGTTTATTCCATAATGTGTTGCCAAACTTTCTACTCCATCTTTAACATCAGATACGGTAACAAAGAAAGTATTTTTGGGATCAATATCTAATTTAGGAATTAAAACAGAATTCATATCAGATTCATCGACTCCGGAAGATTGATTTTTAATAAAAATTAAAATTGAATCGTCATTTGATTTACTTTTACCAAAAATTGGAATTTCATGCACATTTCCACTCTTCCCTTTAACACGAGCGTTTAATTCGGCAGAAAAATTAAAACCATTTAACAATTTCATCAATTCATCTTTTATTTGAGTGGTATCAGAAACATTAGAGATGTCAGAATTCTTTAATTTGTAACAAAATGTAGTTATGAATTTTCCTGAATTTGTATCAAAATCATGATCATGATTTCTACAATGAAGTTTTATAACTGCATTATCAAATTTCTCTATACAGTCTTCACATTGATACCACATTGCAGGAACACGAATTTCTTTATCAAAATTTTTGATTTCTTTCATACAAGAGGGACAAATTGAATGCGCGGTGTTTGAAAAATCAAACTTCTTGCTTTCAGCGATATAGCCACATTTTTTATGTTCAAACAAGTTTAATTTTTCTACATTCATAGAATGGCATTTAGGACAATACAATCTCATGCTTGATGAAAAAACTGTAGGATGTAATGGGCAGACGATTAATTTTTCATAGATGTGTTTAGCTAAAATTCCATCTGAGACTAGATCATCTAAATACAATACATTGTCATGAGGTTCTCCTATTTTGGACAGAATTGGATAGTAGATGTGACCCTTGGTATAATCAATGAATGGTTTAATCGTTTTATCATCTAATTTTTGTACCTCCTGAATCAGATTCACAGATTTACTAGTTGAGGGTCTAGGTAAATCAGGCTCAAAATTTGCGTTTGGGGTAAGTTCTTCATTAGTATCTGATTCCTTTTTTAAAAACGAAGAAATTCCACCAGCGTGTGGAAATTTAGAATCGGGTTTGGATTTAGATCCACTAGGTTTTCGTCCAAACATCAAGTGTCCACCTCACAAGATAAGAGCGTAACACATACCATGGCTACATGTATTAACTAAAACCACAGTAAAAGCAAAATGTTGTTCAAATGAACGAACAAGCGTTAAAAGACAAAGAGGTTATAAAAATACCTAAAAATGAGGCTAAATATATTTAAGAATAAAATTTCAGCAGTACAAAAAATACAATATAACCATAAAAATATTGTAAAATCAAATGAAAATAAAATAGAAGACACATCTCAACCTGTTAAAGAAAATGAAAAGAAAATTCCACAATTTATGACACTTTCAAAGTTAGATTGGGATAATAATGAGATTCATGCAGGAATAATAAAAGATCCAACAGCAAAAGGAGGATTAAGGTATCAAGTTATAGAGCCAGCATTAACAGAAAGAGACCAAAAAGCTTTTGACATTATTAAAAAACTGTTAATGACAGAACTTTCAGTATCACTTGGAGACATTAAATCAAAAAAAGATGCAGAGAGAAGACTAAAAAATAAAATTGCAATAATGATTAAAAAATACAGATTAAAAATTCCACCAAAAAATATTGAAAGGATAAATTATTTTGCAGTTCGAGATTTCGTGTATCTTGGAAAAATTGAACCACTTATGAGAGATCATATGATTGAAGAAATAAGTTGTGATGGGACAAATATTCCAATTTATGTATGGCATAGAGAACATGAATCAATTCCAACAAACATAATCTTCAAAAATGAAGCTGAATTAAATAATTTTGCAAGAAAAATGGCATATGTTTGTGGAAAACATGTATCAGTTGCAGATCCAATCATAGACGCATCGTTGCCGGGTGGAAGCAGAATCAATCTAACACTAGGTCATGAAATTACAAAAAGAGGTAGTACATTTACAATCAGACGTTTCAGAGCAGATCCAATTACAGTAATTGATTTAATCAAATTTGGAACAATGTCAGTAGATATTGCGGCATACATGTGGTATCTCGCTGAAAAACGTGCTACAATGCTTATTGCAGGAGGTACTGCAAGCGGAAAGACTACTGCTCTAAATGCCCTTGCGACATTTATCAGACCTGGACAAAAAGTAGTCAGCATAGAAGACACGCAAGAATTGAATCTGCCTCATGAAAATTG
The DNA here is from genome assembly GCF_000220175.1 of Nitrosarchaeum koreense MY1. Classification (NCBI taxonomy): domain Archaea; kingdom Thermoproteati; phylum Nitrososphaerota; class Nitrososphaeria; order Nitrosopumilales; family Nitrosopumilaceae; genus Nitrosarchaeum; species Nitrosarchaeum koreense. The sequence goes on from NZ_AFPU01000001.1 coordinate 861,967, forward strand.
GATTCCAGCTGTTTCAAGGCAGAGTTTTACAGATACACAGATTGGAGAAATCAATCAATTTGATCTACTCAGAGCGGCACTTAGACAAAGACCAGATATAATTATTGTAGGAGAAACTAGAGGAAGAGAGGCTTATACATTATTTCAGGCAATGGCGACAGGTCACGGAGGATTTTCGTCAATACATGCTGATTCAGTTGATGCAACATTAACAAGATTAACATCTTCGCCAATGGACGTTCCAAAATCGCTCATTTCAAACAGTCTTGATTTGATCACATTGCAGCTAAAAATCAGAATTGGTGAAAAATCGGCAAGAAGAATAATTCAAGTATCAGAAATAAACGGTATTGATGAAAAAACTGGAGAAATTAAAACCCATGAGATATTCAAATGGAATCCAAAAGAAGACAGACATGAATTCATGGGAGATAGTGTAGTGTTTAGTAAAATAAAAGAAAGAGATGGGGATACAGATGAAAAGATCAATTATGAATTAACAAAAAGACGACTAGCGTTAGAATGGATGGCAAAAAAAGACATTCGTGATCACAAAGAAGTCTCAAATAACATCATGGAGTATTACTCGGATCCTGAAAGATACTATGAAAGAAAGAGGTTAGAGATGTAATATGACAATGACAAAAACAAAACAAAAACAACAAGAAGAATCAGTGGGAGTCATTCATGTTTACAGCTACAAATTACTTAATGAGCATATAAAATTTCTATATCCAAAATTCAAACCACTAGAAAAATCAATCAAACAAGCAATGATGCCAATTCCTTTTGAAGTATACGTTTCAAGCATGGTTTTCTTTAGCATTATTGGTGGAGTTTGCGGTGCAATAATAGGACTAATTGCATCGCAATTAATCAACATACAACCTGTGATTGTTGGTTATCTTCTTCCTCCAATTGCAGGATTAGTCTTAATGGCAATGACATTTGGGGTTCTACAAATCATTCCCCCAGTTAAAGTAAAAAATAGATCAACAAAACTGTTAGAAGAAATTCCACATTTTATTGGATACATGTCAACGCTTGCAACAAGTGGGTTATCATTAGAAGATATTTTCAAAGCAATATCAAAAGAAGAAACAGATGAAGACATTGTAAAGGATGCACGTTTCATTACCAGAAACATTGAGATTCTTGGAATGGATTTAATCACAGCTGTAAAAGATCTAATTAACAGAACACCACCAGGACCATATTCAGAATTACTAGAAGGAGCTATTGTTACATCTCAATCAGGAGGAGATTTAAAAGAATACTTTAACGCTACAGCAAAAGTTCAGCTAGAAGAAAAAAAGATGCTCTTACAAAAAACCACAGAATCGCTTGGCTCTGTTGCAGAAATATATACAATTTTGTTGATAGTGTTTCCATTACTTGCAGTTATTATGTTATCAATTATGGGAATTATGAGTCCGAGTTTAGGAGGTTTTGACTTGCTTACACTAATGAACATACTCACATTTGCAGTAATTCCACTAAGTGGGGTATTGATGTTAGTAATGATGGATACTATGGTGCCAAAGAGGTAAAACATGCAAAAAATCGATAGAAAACCAAAAGAAATTTCAACAAATGAAATAATGCCAAAAAAGTCCATTTTAAAAAATGAGATTGTAAAATCAATCATGTTTTCAATTGTTGCATCAATTAGTGTAATTATAATTAGTTTAGAAATTTCAAGCGTAGTTGAATCAACTATGATCAAAGATGTCGGAATAATATTTGGAATTATGGTTGGAGTCATTCCATTAACAATTCATCAATTAAGAGAAGTACAAAGAAGAGATAGTGTAGATAGAAACATGCCAGTGTTTCTATTAGCATTATTAAGTTCTGTTCAAAGTGGCTCTAATCTTATCAAAGCAATAGAACAAGCAGCAGATAGAAACTTGGGAGCATTAACTCCTGAATTAAAGAATCTCAAAGCAAACATCAGTTGGGGAACGCCGTTAGAAGATGCGTTTGAGAATTTTGCAAAGAGAACAGGCACAAGAGTATCACGACGTGTAACTGTATTACTTGAAATGGCCATGAAGATAGGAGGAGATGTCAGTGAGAACTTGGAAATGATCCAAAAACATGTCTCAGAGATGCAAAACATTGAAAAAAGTAGAAAGTCAGCTTTGCAGCCATACACATATACAATTTACATTTCATTTGCAGTATTTTTAGCAGTTGCAGTATTACTAACTACTAGCTTTTTCACCGAGATTGAAAAAGTTCAAGATGGACTATTAGCTGCAGGTAGCGGAAAAGACGGGCTATTTGGATCATTGGCAGATATGGATGTATCAAAATTAGAATCGGCATTGTTTAACATGGCAATAATTGAAGCAGTGTTTGGAGGAGTAGCAGCAGGGAAAATTGGATCGGGATCTTATGTTGCAGGAACAAAACATGTTGTGGTAATGATAATCATGGCAGTGATTGCATTTAATGTATCATAGTGTCATTTCAGATATTTTTGATTACAAATGTATGAAATGTAATTATCAAATACAATAATTTTATTGTAATAATTTAGAAAGACATGAAAAATACTGTCAGTAACATTCAGAACGAGCAGATCTTTTAGTGATCATACATCAAGATAAAATTATAAAAATGAATGTAATAAAATATGATAAACTAGACAATTATGCGCAAATGCTAAATGCAATCACTCAAAAAATTCTCATGCGAGAAGTACAGGAGAGAAAATAGCTTGATGACATTTCAAGATCAAATAACAGGCATTGCATCAGAGTTAGAAATGATTTTGGATCTTGATGAATTGGAAGCCAAAGTATACCTGAATTTATTGCGAGCTGGACCAATTACAGCAAGTGCACTAGCAAAAGAGCTTGATATAGACAGAGCAAGAATGTACAGAACAGTAGACAAGCTAGTAAGTAGAAATATAATTTCAACTACATTATCTAGTCCAAAATTATGTATTGCTGCAGAACCACAAGATGCATTAAAAATTGCATTAAGAAAAAAAGAAGATGAAGTAAACAGAATTAAAAAAGATGGAGAAGCAATCATAGAAAAAATCAACAGGGAAATTACAACTAAACAGGGCACAAACGCGCCTACATTTAGAGTGGTACAAGGAAGAGGAAATATCTATGCAGATATTGCACAGCTAATTGAAAACTCATCAGGAATAATATACATTTCAACTACACTTGAAGATATTTCCAGAATGTATCATAGTGCGATACCTGAAAAGATCACCGTATGTGAAAAAAGAGGTGGCAAAGTAAGATTACTTGTAGAGCTAGACGATCCAAAATTAATTTCATTTGTTAAAAGATTCAACGCAACTGAAACTAAAATTTGTAAACTACCATCAAAGGGAAGAATGGTCGTTCAAAAAGATAAACAAATGATCATGTCAGATTCAACATCTGCAAGTCAAATGTCTTCAAATTCAGAATCAGATTTTTCATTATGTACAAATTCATCTGAAATGGTAAGTAACATACATAGTCTGTGTAGTCTTTTGTGGGATACAGCACAGCCAATAACATCACTTGATGTAAAAAACTATATCACAAAAACAAAGTAATTTTAAAATTTAAATCAAAAAAGAGGGGTTCAGTTTTTTATAACTAAAATGAAATAGAGATTAAAGAATCTCAGATGGTTTGTAAACAACGTTGTGATTTTTTAATCGTTCAAATCGTTTAAGAACGAACTCAGCAGTTTCTCTCACATCATGACTAGGATCATTTAGTGCTTTTCTAATCAAAGGTTCTGCTTCAAATGCACGCATAAGTCCAAGAGATTCAATTGCTTCATGTTTTGCCAATATACTTGCATTGTGTAATGCAGTATTTACCAAAACAGGAATTTTTTGTCTCATATTCCTAGCAGCAACTTGAAAACATGCTTCATGTTTTACCACTCCGTTATCATCATTGTTTAAGACCCATTCAATCACATCAGATACTTTATTGAACATTGGATCATTTTCGTCTTTGTTTTCAGCTAATTCTCCAATTAGCCATACTGCATCCCAACGTTTTGACTCATCTTTTTCATTTTTTAACGTCGTTTCACATATTGAGAATCGTTCATCATCTGGAAGTTCTCGCATGTTATATTCATCAAACACTTCTATTGGCATAAAAAATAATCTCAACACACATTAATAAAAATTGCTTCAAAGATATTGTTCATACCTTATGAAAATTGAGCCTAAAAAAAAATATGAGCAAGACAGATTTTATTAACCTATGCAGATTATACATTATTCAAACAACAAGAAAATCAATGTCACAGCCAGATATAGTACCAGATAAAATCAAGAGTCCATTCGATTATAGAATTCTTGCGGGGATAGCTACACTGGTAATTTCAGTCCATATTTTGATCAATTATCTTATAATTCCTGATGACGCAGATACAGTCGTATCAATTTTTTCATTTCTGAATCCTCTCATAGTTTCAATAATAGGGTTTTTCATAGCAATTAGATATAGAAGATCATTAATTTTTGGAAAATCTTACATGGCATTAGCAATTGCATATTTAGGAATTTTTCTTGGCGAAGTAACGTATATGATATATGACATTGTTTATGATATCGAACCATACCCATCAATAGCAGATGTTTTCTTTTTCATACAATATCCACTATTACTAATGCATCTTGCTCTAAACATCAAATTCTTCAGTCCAAAAATTAACAAAATAGCAAAAATTTGGATCATAGTTATGCCAATTACAGTCTTAATAGGATATTCAATATTTTACATAATAGAAGATGGAAGAGGTTTTTTAGAATTTGATTTTATATATGGAGTAATTTTTGTTTATTTTTCAGCATTAACATTAAGTTTAGCAGTTATTGGTGCAATAATTTTCAAAGAAGGTGCCATCGGAAAAGCATGGATTCTTCTAGCAATAGGAATTTTATTTAATACAATAGGGGACACGTGGTATTACAATTTAGAATTGTTTGAATCATATGATCTTCTTCATCCAGTTAACATGTTTTGGTATGCCGGATATTGGCTTGTTATGTATGCATTAATTAAACATAATAAAATAATATAATCCAAAACACACACCAATAATCAACAATAAAGAAAAAAATATTTAGAAAAAATTGCAGTATTTAATACAATATCAATTTGAAATAACTTGTAATACTACACTTTCTTGGATAGATGTTTTTTTAAGTTGAACCTTAACTACAACTACATTTTTTTCAATATCCATCTTTACATTATCAAATATAGATTCATATTTTTTTATTTTTTTACCATCATGTGCTATCTCATATCCATTTGAAATCAATAATCCGGAATCAATTAATTGATTTATTTTCCTATAACCAGATGTTTGAGGCACATTACAAACAGATAAGATATCAGCGATTATGAGAGAAGTATCTAGAACAGCTCCAATAATTGCTTTTTTGTCTTCATCTGCAAATGATTCTAAAAATACTTTTGCTAATTCTTGATCTTTAATTATAATCCAGTTATCAATTGCTTTCTTTTGTTGTTTAAGATCAATTATATTTTGTAAGAATTTCGTTTCCAATCCATCTGCACCAGCTCCAAAAAATTCTCTTAAAACACCATCAAATTTATGAAAATCTTTTATTGCCTGAACAAGGCCCAATCCATGACGTTCCATTAAACGCTGTTCAATTTTATTTAGTGTTGATTTACCAAGATTAATTTCGATCGACTTACGTAGCGTTGGAGCCAATAAATTATCCAAACTGTTTGTCAATGTTCGTAAGTAAACACCATATCTATTAAACTAATTGTCATAATTATTTTGAAATAACACATTGGAAAAACATCATAAAATAATACAATAATTATTCACAGATGTACATTTTTAAAAAGAATCGCTTAAAAAAGTTGCAAATAATTTAGATGAACACGCACACATAATTACATTTCAACACAAGTAGGCATTATGTAGTAATTTGTACAAAGTAGTAAGTGTTTCAACATAACATACCAATGCATATCACCAAAAGTGGAAATAAGTAGTTAGAAACATGAATTTGGCATATAGAAAAGGAGATCGGATCAGTTGACATTACAAGAAAACGGCATACTAAGAAAGACAGACAATGTGTCTATCAGAATAGATTCAGACCTGAGTAACAAACTACACGAAAAATCAAATGAGCAGAAAATTAGTCTCAACACATTGATTAATCATCTTTTAGAAAAACAAGTCAATTGGAATGAATTAGCAAATGAGATGGGATGGGTATCTATGTTTAGATCTACATTTAGAGAATTAATGGATTCAAATACAAAAGAAAAAATTCAAAAAATTGCTGAAACTACTGGAACAATTGATCTAAAAAACTCTTTAAATTACTTTTACGGACACATCAATCTAGATTCAATTTTAGATCTCTTCAAGAAGAGATGTCAAAGTATGAATGTACAGTTAAGAATTATTCCTATCAATACCTCAATCAAAATTATCATTCAGCATGATCTTGGCAAAAATTGGCCATTGTTTATAATCAAACAGATGAATTCAATACTAAATGAGATAGAGTACAGAATCATCAATGAGGACTATAACAATCAAGGGTTCTCATTTGAAATCGTCAAAATAGGAGATGAATAGAAAATATAGGCTCAAGAAAACTCAAATTTTCTAGACTCAAAGGATAATATTCTTAAGGATCGGCACATTTCCAAATATGGGAATGAGCGTACTGGATATTGTCAGAAAATCCCATTATGGATATTACTTTATTATCATAGCTGCGGCATTAGCCGCGTTAGTTCATGTACTTAGTAAACCAATGCTAGGAATTGGAACCAGTCAAGTTGAGATTAATCCCATTGTTATGGCATTTTTAGTATATTTTATCTGTGGAATATTCTTTACACCACTTGTAAAAAAATCACCGAAAATTTCCAAAGTAAGCAGAAGAGATATCACGTTTATGTTGTTGATTGGGATCACAGAAGGAGCAGGATTAATTACTTATTTTTATGGAATAAGTACTTCTACTGCAGTAAACGCATCTATATTCAGCAATAGTGAGATCATTTTTGCGCTAGTTATTGCAATGTTAGTATTCAAAGAGAGGCTACACATCAAAGAATGCATACCTTTTTCAATGATCATCATAGGAATGATGATAATTCCAATAGGAAATGATCTTTATCAAAATGATTTTAGTTTTAGTTTAGTAACAGGAGATTTATTAATAATATTTTCAGGATTATTATACGCCATAGACATAACTTTGTGTAAATATCTAAGTGAGCGATTCGATGTTAAAAAAACAGTACAGATGGTCTCATTTACATGTGCCGCAATTACAATCTCAATTATTGCACTATTTCAGATTCCAATGGATATTGAATTGGCACAAGTTCCAAACATTTTGATAATGTCAATAGCAGGTACAGGAATGTCTACATTGTTTTTCTTGATGGGTTTAAAGCTAATAGGAGCAGTAAGAACAATATTGTTATATTCAACAACATCGGTATTTGGAATTATTTTTTCAGGGTTAATTCTTGCAGAAGTAGTTACGTACACAGATATCATATCAGTAGTTCTAGTATTATCAGGAATATTTTTACTTAGAAATAGACTTGCAGAGACAGAATCTATTGGTCCAAAACATAAAACTAGTACTCATGCAAACCATGTGTCGTTTACAAAGAAGAGAAAAACATCTAGCGTTTCTAAATGGATTCACAATAAAGTTGCTGAAAAGGTCAGTCAAGTATTTCCAAATTCAGGCATAGGTTAATCCTAAAAAATACCATCATTACCACATAATGAAATTAGGCTCAAAAAATAATTTTATAAAATCAGTTTCAATGCATTATAAAAAATACATATCATGTTCATTTTACTTTAAGATAAAACAGGCATGAATGATTCAGAAAATAATTCAAATGTAGTGAAGTGTATGTATGTGTACACAATTACGCGATCAGAGTTATAAGCAAAAAATAATCATTTCCAATAATGGAAACAGCCACGAGCATGTTACAATTAGGTAATTTCCCCGTAGATAAAGCCAATTATGAAGAAATAAAAGAATATTTTAGCACATTTGGATTGACCCCAAATCAAGTAAAGGTGTTTTTTTACCTTGGAAAGGTAGGTCAACGATCAGCATCAGACATTGCCAAGGCTGCAGACATTCCAAGAAGCGAAACATATCATTTGTTAACTGCATTACAAAACAAAGGAATAGTTTCTGCAACGTTTGAGCATCCAATTAAATTCTCAGCATTGCCAATACAAGAAGCAATTCATGTTTTGGTAAGTACAGAAACTGAGCGTTTAAAAAAATTAAAAAAATCAGGTCCAATTTTAGAAAAATTATGGGAAAAAATTCCAGGATTCTCAGCAGACCCAAATGAAGAACCCGAAGAGAAATTCCAAGTACTTCAAGGTGGTAATCAAGTAAACAGTAAGATATTTGATATGATATTAAATGCAAAAAATGAATGCAGAATACTCGGTTCAGAAAAAGACATGATAAAATTTTATCACGCAAATTTCTTAGAAGCATTAAAAGAGCGCAATATTGATTATAAAATACTATCACCTGTTTCAAAAAAATCTCAATATATTTTCAAAAATATGGATAAAACAAAAATTAAAGAATTATGCTCAACTGTAAAAGATAATTTGTGCTTTCTGATCAAAGATGATGATGAAGTATTATTTTTTATTAAAAATTCAACAGGAAGTAACAGAGAGATGAGAGCGATTTGTACCAATTCAGAGACAATAATTTATTCAAAATCTTTATTGTTTAACAATTATTGGTCAAACGAAAGCATAGGAGATTCAAATTGAGTAGATGTAGTTGTGGATATTGTACAGATGACAAAGACAGCTTTGCACTACACTTAGTTAATGGATGGTATGATCTTAGAAAAGACCATTCATTAAACTGATAAAAATAGTTCTAAACCAAAGACTCGTCACTTACTTCAATGGGTTTTCTTCCCATAAATCCCGAATCTTTTTCATGCCAAAATTTTATTTCAGTTTCACCGTATTTCCAACAGAGCCAAACTTCTTGGTCAAATCTCTTAGATGGGAAATCAAGTAACCCTTGCTCTACACTTTTAACCACAACCCCAGTATTTTCAAGCATTTCTAGCGCTTCATAAAATGCAGTAATTGCAGAATTGAGTTTTTGTTTAAGTAAGACATAGACTTCAAATGAGTCAGTAGTAGCTATACTTGTTTGGATTTCATGTTCTAATTTAGAAATCTCGTTCTTTTTTGCTAGTGTAAACTCAAATTTCTTGATGACATCTGGCAGGACCTGATTTGCTTCATTTATGGTAAAATATGAAAACATGTTGTAACCACTTTGTACTTGATTAAATATCTTAGGTGCAAATTTATTATCATTAGTTTTGATGAAATATTATGAATGAAGAAGAAATTGAAGGGTTAATTACTCAAACAATCAACGGGGCAGCGTTAACAATTCCTGCATATCTAGAAGACATAAAACAAAATCAGGAATCACTTAAAGTAGAAAACCCACAAGAATTTGTTTATGGAATGATTATGGGTATGGCACTTGGAATGACGGGAGCATTATTAAGCACACAAACAGAAATGCCTTCAGCTGAAGAACAAATGAAAGTAAGAGACATCATATACAAATACATCCCAGAGATAAGAGAAAAGATCTTTAGTTGATAAAATTTACCAAAGATGAAGAAGTATTTCTTCAATCGATAGAAGAAGCGAGAATTGCAACATCTCATTCAGATATCCCACATGTAAAGCCAGTATCATATATTTTTCATAATGGATTTATTTTCATTGCAACAGATTATCAAACTAGGACATTTAAAAATTTGAAGATAAATCCAAAAACAAGTGTAACAATCGATATTTATGAGTCAGGAAAGCACAAGGCAGTTTGCATTCAGGGCAGAGTGGAAATACTAGAAAAAGGAAAAGAGTTTTTAGACACATACAAAAAATTTGAAGATAAATTCTCATGGGTCAGAAATGATCCATGGAAAGAAAATGAAGCACCGTTTCTTAAAATTATTTCTACAAACAAAACAAGTTGGGGAATAAATAAGAAATAAACGGAAAAATTAAAGATTAAGTTGCAATTTCAGGTTCTATTTGAGCCAAAAGACTTTGAACCGAAATGGGTTTTTGGTGTGTTGAACGAACGCCTAGTTCTTTGAGAAATTTAATCTGATATTTATCAAGTTCAAGAGCGCTTACTACAACAACTTTTCTAATTTCAGAAGATTTTTTATCATTTAAATCCAGAAGAAAATCAATTCCACTATAATTAGGCATGCACATATCAAGCAAAATCAGATCATAGTTATTTTTCAACACCATATTCAGGCCTTTTTTTCCATCAGTTGCACTTTCAAAATGATGATTTTTAGTCATAAGTATATCTGCAAATACCTCACTGATTTCTGGAACATCTTCTATGTGTAATATTTTCATAGTGTTCTATGCAGAGATATATTCATAAAAATTAGTTTGTGCATTTGCGCAAACTGAAATTTAATTTAATGTTGCAGATAAAGATTACGCACGAAAGATAACAGTCAAGTGTTTTCAGCTAATTTACGAATATGACTAGTATCTTTTTGATATGCCAAATCAAGAGCTCGTTGAATTTCATCCAGGCTTTTTTTTGTGGTTGTTTCATTTCCTTTAATTATTTTGCATTCCTGAATTATTGGCAGTCCACAGAAATTTCTATACTGAGCATATGAAACTACGCAGTGATAGATTTGTGGGTCGTCATTAAATTTATACTGAATCTTAAAAGGCAATCAAAATTATGATAATTGATATTATTAATAACTTTTGAGACAGGTAGTTAAAAGAATATCAAGAGGGAATAGGATTCTTTATAGACTTTAAAAGACTCACTAGTTTTTCAACTGGATATGGTTTTTCTAAAACCATGGTCGGTTTTAATTGCATAATTTTTTGAGTTATTGATTTATCACTATTTCCAGTCAATACTATTACAGAAGCATTTGAATCAATTTTTTTGATGTGTTCTAGACCATATAATCCATCATAATTAGGCATTGCAATATCCATCAATACAAAGTCAGGTTTTAATTTTGTATACAAATTAACTGCTTGTAATCCATCAGTGCCAGTTCCCATAATATTAAAATCTTCAAGAAGGAGATATTCAGAGAGTAATTCCAAGATATCTTCGTCGTCGTCAATTAGTATTACTGAGCCATTCATACGATAATTTTTCACATATGCCCAATATTCTACCGTATGTTATTTTATTAAATAACATAAGATTTTCATAAGTTAAACATTGAAAAAGTTATTCCAATAAGACATTACAAAACATACTAAAAATGGTAAATTAGATGATTAATTACTAGAAGGAAAGTTATTTGCATTTTTATAGATATTTTTTGATATTACGTTACAGCGATTTCTAATTTGTTGAAAATACATCGTTGTTTCATCATCAAGAGATTTTTTAAATCGAAGTTCAAGCATTTGAGCAGATAGTCCTATAACAGTGACATCATCAATAATCTTATTTAAAAAAACAGGTAATTTTGCGATCTTTGTCACAGTCATCCTATTAATAATCAAAATAAGAGAATATAACAAATATTTGCCAAAATTGGAAATGATAGTATGAAGAAGGCTTTGATATCGTCAATATCATATCAAAATGAGTAAAAAATAGATTCATCAGTTAAAAAATATTCAACTAAGATTAATTAGTATGAATATCTTAATGTAATCATGCCAGGATTAGATCATCTTATTTCAAAATCATTAAACAATATAATTAAAGAAAATTTAGGAGTAAAAACCATCCAAAAGATCGAAAACAGATTATTTGAAAAATACGGGATTTCGTGGAATCAATCACTTGAAGAATTTGAAAAACTGGATTTTGTTTTAAAAGAATTATTTGGCAATATAGGTGCAAAAGGTCTAGAACAACGATTTTGTAATGCCATATTTGATACAAAATCAAAGAAAAACACAGAGAATTGGATTATAATTTGTGATCCAGATATTAATTCTAGCATAATTCAAACATTTGGAGATTTAGAAAAAAAGAAAATTATAGAATCAGTAATGGAGTCACCAAAAATAATCTATGAGATAATTAAAGACTGCGGGTTATCTCAGACATCAGGATATAGAAAAGTCAATGCATTAATTGATGAGGGATTTTTAATTTCAACCGAATTTGAAATTAAAGAAAATAAGCGGATATACAAGTACTCAAGCATAATTAAGAATCTGAAAATAGACATAAGCTCAAACAAAATCAAAGTTAGTGTTTTACTAAATGAACCACAACAAGATCATTGTTCATTTTTACAAATTGTTACAAAGTAATACAGATCAACACAAATGCATTTGTTGTATAAATAGCGATCATCATAATTTTGAAGAGTTATTTACTCTAAAAAATGTGAAAATATGTGAAAAAATCCAAACGAGTAGTAATTGTTGATGACAATATTGACATTACAGAAGTTTTTGCAGATATTTTTGAGTTAACAGGTAACAAAGTGGTAGGGATCGGTCACGATGGGAGAGATGCTTTAGAATTATTTCTGAAGCACAAACCGGACTTTATTTTCATTGATGTAATGATGCCTGTGATGAATGGAATAGAGGCCTTGAAAGCAATTAAAGAAAATGAGCCAAACGCCAAGGTAATAATGGTCACCGCGGATAATAGCACAAATACAATAAAGGAATTAGAAAAACTTAATGCAACGGCAATAATCTTCAAGCCGTTTAAAATTGAAGACATTATTAACATCATTGAAAAATTTGAAGATTAAAAAAGAAATAAAAAGATGAATTAGTGTTTCACAAATTATGTCAAATAAAATCAAATGCTCTCATATTTTAGTAACAAAACAGAGTGAAGCAATTGTAATACATGAACGTCTAAAAAAAGGCGAAAAATTTGGAAAACTAGCCAAAGAGCTATCCATTGATTCAGGTAGTGCAAAAAGAGACGGCAATTTAGGATATTTTACAAAAGGAATGATGGTAAAACCATTCGAAGAGGCTGCATTCAAATTACAAATTGGAGAGATGTCTGAACCAATTAAATCAGAATTTGGATATCACATCATTAAAAGATTCGGATAAAGAGCGAATTATGTTTTAGTTTTTAATTTTTGAATCTTATCAAAATCATCAGTAATTTTTTCACTGATTTTTTTATAGTCTTGATGAATTTCTTTATGAAGTTTCTTTTCTTTTTTTAGCAGATCCTGCATTCGTTTTACTTTTAATGTACTTTTAGGCACTATCATTTCTAGCATGGAGAGATTTTAGAGATATAGAGCAATTTTCAATACCCAAATTATCAAAAATAAAGACATTAATTTTTAAAACTACAAAAATGCGTCTAAACCTTTTTTATTAGATTCAATACCTTGATTTTTTTCTAGCACCTTTGTCATTTTTTCACCCATTGATTTAGCAGAAGTCATTTTTCTTTTTCCAATCCAATAATATGTCTCATCGATTGTATCTTTTGCAATAAGTACAACTAGCTTACCAGTATCTTTTCTTCCAGTTCTACCTCGTCTTTGAATATATCTAATTGAGCTTGGTACATTATCATAAAAAATCACTTGATTAACTTCAGAAATATCTAGTCCTTCTTCACCTACACGTGTTGCAACTAAGACTCTAAAAAGTCCGTCACGAAAGTCTTGAACTGTTTGGATTTGTTTTTTTTGTTTTAAACCGGTCTCACCAGACTTTCCAATCAATATTCCAGCAGAGATGCCCATTTCAGTCAATTTGTTAAAAATTACATCTACTGAATCACGATAGCTTGTAAATATCAAGGCTTTACCTGGAACTGATTCAATGATTTCTTTTAATTTTAAAATTTTAGAATGTTCTATTCCTTTTGATTGTGCATCATTTGCAAGATGTATTGCTCTTGTAAAATTAGGATCAATTTCAAATAGATCTTTCACACCAACACCTTTTTTTATTTTTGCACGCTCACAAAACTTCAAAAAAGAGGTAACACCGTGAGCTTCCAAAATATTTAATGCATAATGAATTCGAATTGCAGTGAATAGTGGTTTTGCAGATCGTCTGTTTTGGTTTAACACAAATTGCCTAATACGTAACAATGCAGATAATGATTTTTGATCTGCTAGTTTTATTCCATTTTTTCTAAGAATGTCATATCGTTCATCTAAAGCTAATTTGAGCAATGTCTGAATTGCCTTCATTTCAGGAGGAAGCTCAACATTTATCCATTCAGTGTTTGTCTCTTGAGTATAGGGTTTTACATCAGGACTGTCCTCGGTTCTTTCAGCAACACTTGAGATACGCAATCGGATTAACAATTCAGTTGCTTTGTCTTTTTCACTTGGAAGTGTTGCAGTCATTCCAAGAATTCTCAGATTAGAATTTGCAAATCTATCGGCAATTCCAGAATATGCATAATCACCAACAGTTCGATGAACTTCATCAAAAACCACTAAACTAAACTGATCTTGAGAAACTATTTGTCGATCTAAATCATTTTTTGCAATTTCAGGAGTTGCGCATATTACACTGTTGCCCCAAAGTTTTGTTCGTTTTTGGATTGGATCTTCACCAGTAATCAAAGCGATGTCATCAATGGCAAGATGCTGTTTTAGGAATTCATAATGTTGGTTAACTAAAACTCTAGTGGGGGCTAAAAACAAGACACCACCAATACCTTTTGATAGATATTCCGCAATTACTTGTAACGCTATAGCTGTTTTTCCCAATCCAGTTGGTAGTACTACAATACAATTTTCTTGAATTGCCTGATTCGCAAGATTTACTTGATAATCTCTTTTTTCAATAGAATTTTTTTGTACATATTTTCTGTTTAGATATTCCAATTTCATATACTGAACTAAACTTGGGTTTTATCGATTTTATGCTTTCGTGTAGTAAAGTATTAGCTAGTGTGTGCTTTTCTACTATCAAAGGAGACCACGTGCCTAAATCAGAATTATTTGGAAGTGTAAATCATCAAAAATGAATTACAAGCCAATTTAGCATCAATGTGTGAGATTACCAAATCAATTCTTTTTGTTAATCGGTCAAATCTTCAAACCATGATGTCTTTTTGAAGTCATATAACAAAAAAAAGTTAGAAAAAGAGATGCAAGAAATTGGAAACCAGTAAAAAATGGATATTTTTTGTATTGCCGTCTAGCATAACAGCTGAAGGACTCCACATAGTTATACCTCTGTATGTGCTTTTTCTTGGGGGTAATGTAGTCGATGTCGGTATTGTTGTAGGACTTCATTATGCATTATCTGCTATTGGTGCAGTTTTTTGGGGAAAAATTATCGATAAATATCACATAAAAAGATCAATTCTGATTACCTGTTTTTCAGCCATTACAATTTGTAGCATCGGATTATTTTTTACAACTAATTTGAATTTAGTTTTTGTAATTTCGTCAATTGCAGGATTTTTCATCATCGGAAAGAGTCCAGTAACACAAGTACTTGTAATGGAGTCAGTGCCAAACAATCAGTGGAGCAGATTATTTACACAAATTTCAATCATAACGAGTTTTGGAAGTCTAACTGCATTTTTAGCAGGTTCGATATGGGATTCTTTTTTTGATCTGAGACCATATTTCCTTTTTTGTGCGATTATGAGTTTTGCTGCAACAATTCTAAGTATCAAAGTGGGCAGTAAAAGCACCATTGAGAGACATACAGTAGTTCATTCAATTCATGGAATTAGGCATATTTTCAATCATAATAGATTACATTTTCAGCTAATCTTCACAAAGATTCCCCATCCACATGACTTTAAACCAATCATATCAATTTTCCAAAGAAAAATATCTCATGAAATAGGAATACTATTTCTTACAAATTTTTTATTTTATTTTGGTAGTAATATTTTCTTTACAGCATTTATACCATTTTTAAAAGAATTCAGATTTACAAATTCTGAAGTGTTTCTAGTATACATGGTTCAGACAATAGTATTACTTGTGATATTTTTCTTTGTTCCTCGTTTGATTTCAAAAATAACAGAAGAGCGGGCAACACAGATAGCATATTTACCAAGAATTTTAGGAATCATAATTGCTGTATCATTAATTCCAAGTATGATTGGAATCAATTCTTTACTAACAGCAATAGTTTCAACTAGTTTGATGGTTTCGGCATTTTCGATTTTTAGTGTTTCAAATTCAATAATTCTTTTCAAAGCAATCCCCAAAGGTTTCGAAGGAAGGTATTTGGGGGTCAATAGTTTCATGGTCGGAGTCGGGATATTTTCAGGAGCATTAACTGCAGGTTACGTTTCAAATGCATTAAGCTATTCAGCTGCATTCCTAATTGCAATTTCTATTTTATTATTTTCACTTTTAATGTTTAGAATATATCTAAAACACAGATTATCTCACAGAGTCGTTTAACAAATACCAAACTTATAGAAAAACAAGAATATAGATAAAAAGATTTTATTAAAAAAATTACTAGCCTACAATCGTGGCATTATGCTTAATCTAGATTTTGCAGACACTGCAATTATTGAGACAATTGCTACTGCTAGAATCATCACTGCAACAGTACCAAATTCTGGAACTACAACTCCATTATCTATTTCAACTTTAATTGATTGTTTATGTTCTGATGAGAGTCCTTGATTAGCAGTGATAGTGTAAAAACCATTTTCTTTCCAGAGAGGACCGCCAGATTTCATCTCAAGAGAAAACTTACCTGTATTGTCAGGCGTGATTTGGGCAATTGAAACCAAGTTTCCTTGAGGCGAAGTTACAATTAAGGTAATATCAGTTATAGAACTAGTGGTACTGCCAGATACAAGAATTCTATCACTACCAAATTCAGTGTCAGCGGATAAAGTAATGACACTTGGTTTTGTAGATATTATTCCAGAATCAGATGATTTGACTGGGATTCCTTTTGGTGGAATCGTTGAACCAATTACCGTGAATTGTATTTCTGCAGTTTTTTCAGCATCAGGATGACTTGCAATCACAGTGTAAGTTCCATCCTTAAAACTTGGAAGTGTTGGATGAAACAATCTTTTGAATATACCGTCTTTATCAAATGATATTTGTGGAGCATAAACAGTTTCACCGTCAGGTGAGATAACAGTCAAAGTAAGAGGTTTGAACGTAGCAACGTCAGTTATTTTACCGGTAACTAAAACAGAATCCAAAGAATGAATTTCAGACTGGGTAGTTGCCAATTCGATCATAGGTTCTGCAAAAGCAGAGATTGGAATGGACATTGCAATTAAAACTAGCAAAACAGTCTTGAGCACTTCATATATTGTAAACTGTTTCTATATTAATTATCCTATACAAATCAATTAAGATCTGCCAAAATTAGGATTAAAGTAAAACAAAGATTATCCGTATGAGATCAATTTCTTTTCTTCTAACATTGAATGAATCTGATGAATCGCGTTAAATGCCTGTTCAGATGATTTGCCACCTGTACAAATTAATTTACCAGATGCAAATAACAACATCACAGTTTTGGGATTAAGTTGTCGATGGATAAGTCCAGGAAATTGATCAGGTTCATACATACTACGAGGGAGTTTTGTAGCTGCTTCCTCAATGAGAATTTTTCCTCCTAAATTTACAGCTGTAACTACGTTTTGGATCATAATATCTGCATCATTTTTAATTTGGATATTTTTTGAACGTAGTAGATTTATGACGTTATTTAGAGCAATATACGCATGTTTTTCTGATTTTGCACCGGTACATACCATATTACCAGTCCTGAAAATTAATGTCGTCGTTCTTGGTAAATTTATCTTAAAAACTGCGCCTGGAAATTGCTGTGGATTATAGCTGGAATCAGGAAATTTTCTTTTAATCTCATGTAAATCTAAACTTTGATCAATAGTTGCAGTTGCAACTACATTTTCAATGCAAACAAGTGGGATAGTAAATGCCAGAATCTACGCTCCAATTTGATTAAAAGGATGATTTGTTATATCATGGTGTATAGCAGCGTGTTGTTCTTGTTTGAATGTAAGATCACATCTATAACATTTCCATGATTTCATAAATAATAGATAATGGTTTTTGAATATAACAATCACGTAGAAATCATTCACATAAATGATCAGAATGTGCTAAATACAACTTAACAATTTAGATTTAAATTTCAAAATAAGAAAAATGATTTAACTAACAGAGTTAATTAAAAATTTTAATTGTTTGATTCATCAAAGTTTTTGTTGGAATTACAATACTCTCATTTTGGTCATTTGTAACAATAACATGTAGTAAATGTGCAGATGTAACTGTTCCAGAGACATCTCCAATTTTGACTTTTTGCCCAACCTTTAGAATAGAACGTTGAGTTGAAGCACCCATGATGGATGCAGGAATCAAGTCTTTTAGTGCAAATCCCAAACCAATTGCAATTGATGCGCCAATAGCTACTGCGATGCTCCAAGAAAATGCAGACACCAGTATTGGAATAATATCTTGACCAACACCTAGTTGTGTGAAAGCAATTGCAAAGATTATTCCATAAATTACTGCTTTAATTACAGATATTATTAATCGTGGACTGCCAATATGATGATCCAATAATTGGTGCTCAATCCATTTACTAACAAAATTAACAACAATAGAACCAACAACAATTATCAATACAAAGGCAAGGAGATTTGGAACCCACAGCCATAGGCTTGTAAGAGCAGTTGATAGTTGCTCAAACTGCAATGCATTAACTGCTGCAACTATAAAGAACAAATAAACAAACCAACGGATGGTTGCTGAAATTAGATTTACAGAGTTAAATTTACCATATACTTCTTCTGCCAGGTTTAGTTCCTGATTCTTTTGGCTGGTTTTTTGGAGTATTTTTGTTACAGCCTTAGTTGTAACTCTGCCTACGATTTTACCAGTAATAAAACCAATGATTAGCAAAATAGCCGCTGCAATTATTTTTGGAGTGCTGTCTGCAACGCTAATTGCAAATTCTTTTAATGCCTCAGTTGTAGGTACATAGATTCCTTCAACAAAGCTTTCTTGGGCAAATGCAGAATTAAAACTAGTTAAGATTAACGAGATAGACAATATCGCTATCAAATATTGTTTTGAGCTTTGCATGGATTTCTTCGTGAAAGATGCCGGGTTATTATACCTTGTGAGTAAAAGTTGTTATCTAGACAACATCTTTACATTCACATTTTTTTTGTTTGTCTGAACGTGTATACTTTAGTTTATGACAAACTTCACAGTATAATTGATTTGCCACATTCATACAAGCACATCGTAGTATATCCATCTTTATCTTCATATTTTTGACATACTAGATTGTAAAATTATTTTACCTTTTTTTAATTAACAATGTATTTTGTATTTCATGAAGACTGTTGATGAATTTTTGTTTTGCTTCAAACTCATCTTTAACAGCAATAACTATCTCAGTTGGAGATAGCATTACATCTTTAACAACAAGAGGAGAGCTTAGACCCAACATCTCACATAAGATATCAAAAACGTTTTGGAATTTTGAGTTATCTCTATACTTGTAAACAGTTTTTCCATCAACTATTTTTGGACTTGCATCTAGAGGTATTATCAAATTTGGAGAGCTTACCTCAGAGATGAAAGTGTTGATATCTTTATCGATTATATTTCTAAGATCAGTTTTGGTTCTTTCTAGTTGTTCTTTTGCTTTTTCTAGCTCAACTAATTTATCATCATAGCCAACGCCTATCATTTTTGCAAAAGTTGATTCGGTTGAACGCTTAAGGGGAATCTCATGTAGTTGGACGTTCACATTAGATAGTGAATCTTCTACATCATGTAATTTAAGACGGTTTTCCTTAATTTGGATGCCTAGATTTTCAAGAAATTCAAAATTTGACATATCTTTTTAGCTAAATTGGTGGACTACATCCATCAAGCCCTGTTTAAATTCTTCAGTTGAGAGACCCCATCGACCATATTCATCTTTGTATCCATCCCATGCTTCTTCAGCTTCTTTTGCAATCTCCAAAATCTTTGGTCCAATCGCCTTTGTATTTACAAGAACGGCAATACTTGCTTGTTCCCCATCCATTATTGGGATTTTTACAAAGATCATTCTAGACTCTTCAATGTTGAACTTATCCTTGATTATTCTTTTAATGGCCTCTCTCTCCTTAATATCAAATTCACCTTTCACTTTAACTAAAACACAACAAGAATCACGTGAGCTTCCATTGTTTCGAATATCATTTTCATCAATATCAAACAGTAATGCATCTTCTTTCTTACCAAGTTTATTTAGAACGTCCTCCATTGTGTTATTTTTTGTAGATGTCAACATGTCTTTGCCCCATTGACTTTCAGATGGGCTAACTGGCATAATCCAAGGAATTGCAAATTTTGGTTTCTTTGTTGCAAGCCATGTACGATAATTAGACATATCCCATTCAGTTTCTCGTGCAAATGAAGAAATAAACATCGAAATAGTGTTTGCAGCTATCAAATTCATTCCCTTGTAATCTTTCCAACCAACTTCATGTTCTTTTGGAAGATCATCTATAATAGAAGGAATTTTTTGTAATTTCTTGTCATGTTGATGAGCAAGTTTTCTTAGTGCTTTATTTGAAACCAAGATAGAACAATCGCTGTATTTGATTTGGTATTCTAAATTCATTACAATGTTAATTGCAGCTGCCTCGAAAATTACGGGATCCCATCCAAATTCAGGCATTAATCCAAAAGTGGCAATTGTAGCATGTTCTTTGGTATTGGTTTTTATGTATTCAATAAACGCACTTGAAAATGAGCTTCCAGTTCCACCACCCATAGCAAATGGAACAACATATCCTCTTACTGGTTCTGGGGAAATTGCAGATAGCTGTTTTTTGATATCAACTTTAGTCTTCATTTCTTCAAGGAATCTTGTCTTTCCTTCTGCCCAATTTCTTGCTGCTCCTCCTGCGCCATGAATTACATGCTGATCACGTAAAGCAAAAAGGTCAGGATATGATTGTAAAATTAGATTAGCAGCTCTTGGATCAAGATCAACAAGCAGTGCCCTTGGAATAAGTGGAATATCACCATCACCGTATGATGGGGAAAATCTCAAAATTGTGCTTCCGTATCTTTTTAAAACTCGCGATTCATCTTTTGAATTCAATGTTGGCTTTAGAGGGTCTGCTCCAACATCTAACAGTAACCTTCGATATGATTCAGCCCCAAGTCCTATTCCACAATGACCAAAACAGATCATAAGAACAGGTGCTGGTGGAAGAGGTGCTAATTTAGACATGATTACTTGACCTAAAATGCTATTACGCTGCTCATTAATAAGAGAGTAGAACAAATTATACCAACCATATCGTGTTTAGATACTTTTTTACTTAAAAATTGTTTAAAAATATTGGTTTTTTAATTGTCTATTGAAGACCGATAGAGTTTGAAGATGAAATCCCAGTTGGAATTGATGGGAATTTATCACCAACACGAGTTCCAGCAACGGCAGCTGCTTCTTTAAGGATATTTTCAGTTTCTTCGTTTGATGCACCATCAAATTCAAAGCTTCCTTCAAATGAACCAGAGATGGATTCATTGAGAATACCAAACAACGATTCAAATTCACGGCTTACCTCTGGCATGATTTTTCCCAAAGCTGGCTTTAATGCATTCATGGTTGCCATAACGGGGCCTAATGATGCCATTGCATCACCTAAATCAGATACGGTAGATAATCGTAGATTAACTTGTTCTAAGGAGATCTTCATAGTGGTTAGAATTTTTTTGTTCTTTCTTATTTCCACTAATTCATTTGCAAGAACTCTGCCAGTGGAAATATCATGGTTCTTTTTTGCCATTACAATTCTGTTAAATAATTTTGTATCTTTTTCATCTAATGTTTTTACTTTATAATCAAGAGTAGATACAGTTTTGTTTAATTGTACGAGAGAGTTTTGAATTCTTGGTTTAATTGGTGCTTCTTTTTTTAGACCACGAATATGGTCTGAAATTCCTTTTGATTGAGGATTATTCCAATTTGTCATGAAATTCTATTTTATATGATTAAACAAGATCATAATCAAATGAGTTGAAGATATTATACAAACTAGATAGTTTTGTGGAATGAGAGCTATTCAGACAGTCAAAATTTAACGAATTGTATGAATCAATATATTGAACAAATAGGCATGATTTGTGTGAGTAAATCTTTTGAGAGGCCAAATTGGGATGAATATTTTATGCTTCAAGCAGAATTGGCAAAACTTCGTTCAAATTGTATGACTAGACAAGTAGGTGCAGTAATTGTTCGTAAAAATAGACAGTTAGCAACAGGGTATAACGGAACACCTCCAGGAATTAAAAATTGCTTTGATGGAGGATGCAAACGTTGTCAACTAAGAATGGAGGGAAAGATAGAATCAGGAGCATCGTTGGACAGGTGCCTTTGTAATCATGCAGAGGCAAATGCAATAATGCACTGTGCAATATTAGGAATTGAAGCTGGCATAGCAGGAGCTATTCTATACACAACATTTGTCCCATGTTTAGAGTGTACAAAGATGGCAATAACAATTGGAATTAAAAAATTTGTATGTCTTGATTCGTATCCAGAAACTGATTTTGAATTATTAAAAGAAGCGGGAGTTGAAGTGATTCAATTAGATAAAAGTAGAATCACTAAGTGGGCAAAGGAGCTAGTAAGCAAATACGAAAATTCTAAGTGATCATATGCAAGTGGACATTAAAGAAACTGAAAAGATAACAACAATGCCACCATCAATGTTAGTATCTGCAACATATGACAACATAACTAGATCAGCGGTTTTAAAATTCTATGAACCTACATCACAAAAATTAATTTTATGGAATGATGAAACAGGACACAAACCATATTGTTATTCAAGATTAACTCCAGATGAGCTTGACTTTTTACAAGAGAGAGATGACATTTTAGAGATTAAATCAGAGAGAAGACATGATTTAATGAAAGATGAAGAAGTAATTCTTTCAAAAATAATAGTAGCTGACCCACTAACAATAGGAGGAACTGCAGGAGACAAAAGTATCAGAAACATAATTGAAACATGGGAGTCAGATATCAAATATTATGAAAATTATCTGTATGATAGATCATTAATTGTTGGAAAGTATTATGAAATAATTGATGGAAAAATAAAACCACATGATTTAGAAATATCAGACGAAGTCAAGCTTGCTCTGAAAAGTTTGTTGTGGGATAAAGTAGATAGCGAGAATATGGTGGACCCAAAAGAATTCAAGGAGTTAATTTCCGATTGGGCAGATTTGCTGAATCAACCAATCCCCAGAATCAAAAGATTAAGCGTAGATATCGAAGTTGAGGCTGAAATTGGAAGAATTCCAGACCCAAAAATCGCAGAAAAAAAAGTTACTGCTGTGGGTCTAAAAGGAACAGACGGGTTTGATAAAATTTTTGTATTAAGAACTGAGGGGACTGAAGAAGGCGTAAACGAGCTCGATAAAAATATCAAAATTGTATTTTATGAACCAGACAAAGAAAAAGAGATGATTTTAGATGCTTTTAAGATAATTGAAGAGTTTCCTTTTGTACTAACATACAACGGAGATGATTTTGATTTACCATATTTGTTTAACAGAGCAGAAAGACTTGGAATTAAAAAAGAGGATAACCCATTATACATGATGAAAGATTCTGCAACATTAAAACACGGAGTTCATCTTGATTTGTATAGAACTTTATCAAACAGATCATTTCAGATTTACGCTTTTAGTCAAAAGTATACAGACTTTTCATTGAACAGCGTATCAAAAGCACTCTTAAACAAAGAAAAAATTGATTATGGATTAGATTTTGATCAACTTACACTCTATCAAACTGCAAATTATTGTTACAATGACGCATTACTAACATATGAGCTATCAAGTTTCAACAAAGATCTTTTGATGGACTTGCTTGTAATCATAGCAAGAATTGGCAGAATGCCTATAGATGATATTGCTCGAATGGGTGTATCGCAATGGATTCGAAGTTTACTGTATTATGAACACAGACAAAGAAATGCGCTAATTCCAAAAAGAGATGAATTAGAAAGAAGATCAGAAGGAGTAGCATCAGATGCAGTAATCAAAGATAAAAAATATCGCGGAGGCCTAGTAATTGATCCAAAAGAAGGAATTCATTTTGAGGTAGTAGTAATGGATTTTGCAAGTCTATATCCAAGTATAATCAAAGTGAGAAACATATCATATGAAACTGTAAGGTGTTCACATAGCGAATGTAAAAAAAATACTATTCCTCAAACTAACCATTGGGCATGTACCAAAAGAAATGGGCTAACAGCGATTATCATTGGATCATTACGAGATTTAAGAGTAAATTACTACAAGAGTCTCTCAAAAAAGGAGACACTTACAGATGAACAAAGACAGCAGTACACAGTAGTCAGTCAAGCACTCAAAGTTATCTTAAACGCAAGCTATGGGGTGATGGGTGCGGAGATATTTCCACTATATTTTCTCCCTGCAGCAGAAGCAACAACTGCAATTGGAAGATTCACCATTTTAGAAACAATCAAAAAATGCGAGGAGATTGGAATCGAGGTACTATACGGCGATACAGATTCATTATTTATCAAAAAACCTACAGATGAACAAATTCACAAAGTAATAGAACAGGCAAAAAAGGATCATGGGGTTGATCTAGAGATAGATAAAGTGTATAGATACTGCGTACTGAGTAACAGAAAGAAAAATTATCTTGGTGTAACTAAATCAGGAACAGTAGATGTCAAAGGACTTACTGGGAAAAAATCACATACACCGCCATTTATCAGAAAATTATTTTATGAGTTACTAGATGTGTTATCAACTGTTCAAACAATAGAAGACTTTGAAAAAGCAAAACTAGCTATCGCAAACAAGATTGCAACATGTGCAAAAAAAGTGGAGTCAAAAGAGATTCCACTCCAAGACTTGACATTTAATGTAATGATTAGTAAGGCACCATCTGAGTATACCAAGACAGTTCCACAGCACATCCGGGCTGCCAAATTGCTTGAATCAATCAGAGAGGTAAAAAAAGGAGATAAAATATCATATGTTAAAATCATAAACAAACCAGGAGTCAAACCAGTGGAGCTAGCTAAAAAAGAAGAGATAGATTCAAAGAAATACATGGAATTTATGGAATCCACATTGGATCAAATTACATCTTCAATGGATTTGGATTTTTCAACTATGTTAGGAAAACCGAAACAAACAGGATTAGATGAGTTTTTCTGGAATTAGTGATGGATAATGGAAATTGATGGTACTTTACTTACCATATTGGGAATCGCTGCAGGAATACTGATTTTATCTGGTTGGGTAGACCAAATCATCAAAGGTTACAAAACTAAGAGCCTCAAAGACATTTCAAAATATTTGATGTTATTTATCTCAGGTGGCTCAATTTTGTGGCTAATTTATGGAATGGTTGTTTCAGACATATTTATCATTGGGACAAACATCGCAGCAATCTTTCTTATGATGACAGTATTATTTATGAAAAAAAGATATGAAAAAGCTACAAATGCAAACTAATAAAATAACAAGTATTGGAAAAAAATTAAAAATAATTATATTCAATACACAAATTAGTCTCAAAAATTCTTACAATAGATTATAAAATAACATCGACCACATCTAAGAGTGTTCATAATTAACTGTAAAAACTATGAAGAGATTTCAGGAGATAAAATACTAAAGTTTGTTAAAATTGTAGAAAAAGTTTCAAAAAAATACAAGGTAAAAATAGCAATTGCACCTCCTCAGCACCTAATTGGCCTAGTATCAAATAGCAAAATTCCAATTTTTGCTCAACACGTAGACAATTCTAAAGTTGGTAGTACTACAGGATATGTGATTCCTGAACTATTAAAAAAATCAAAAGTAACGGGATCACTGATCAACCACAGTGAACATAGAATTTCAAGTGAAGATATCTCAAAACTTGTCATGAAGCTACGTGAATTAAAAATGATATCAGTAGTTTGTGTAAAAGATGTTGTAGAAGCAAAAAAATACTCAAAACTTAATCCAGACTATATTGCAATTGAACCACCAGAACTAATTGGTTCAGGAAAAGCAGTATCAAATGAAAAACCAGAGATAATTATCAAAGCTGCTGATGCAGTAAATAGTGCAAATAACAATACAAAGATACTTTGTGGCGCAGGTATTGTATCAGGCCAAGATGTTTCAAAAGCATTAGAATTAGGCTCTGAAGGAATTTTAGTAGCAAGTGGGATAATCAAAGCAAAAAACTGGAAAAAAATAATTGAAGAGTTTTCAAAAGCAATGAATAACTAAGAATTAACTATTAGATAGACATATAGAGTTTTTACAAATAATACTTTTTTCTAATTAGATCTAAATGATCCAACTTAATTTCTTCTTCGATTTCAAATAATATTTTTCCATGACTTTGAATCTCATAAACTCGATAAAAAATTTTCCCATTCTTATCAAAATTTGCAGAGATTACTTTTTTGTCATTTAAAATAGAATATCTATTAAGAATTGTTCCTACAAGACTTCGTTTCTGAAGCAATTCATTAACAACTAAATTAGGCAGTTGATTTCTATCAAATTTTATTATTGCTCGGATTATTGGCAATCCATCCGTAGATACAACAATTTTTCTTTCAAATTTTGTACCAGGTTTTGGAGTATTTTGTTCGATTAAATCTATACATATTTTACAATTTAGATTCTCACCTAGTACTGTAACTACTTGCCCCAATGGGGCATCAAGAATTTTTTTCATGAGTATATCATTTTCATCGAATTTTGAAATAGACATTCTAATGCCTCAAATATCTCAATGTGTGGACAGTAAATTTTACAACTGATTCGGTAGCAACTAACATAATCATCATAATGATATTATTTTAGATAAATATAAGGGATATATTGATATTTCTTTAGATTCATTAAGACATTAAGCATAATCTTAAATATTTATTCATATTATATGAAATATGGAATTTGATGAAACCGATACAAAAATTATCAAGAACCTACTTGTTGATGCGAGATTATCAGCTAGACAGCTTGCACATAAAATTGGATTATCAACTGTCACAGTGCTTAGTAGAATTAAGAAACTTGAGCAAAAAAAAATAATCACAGGTTATACTGCACGATTGGATCATCAAATACTGGGGTATGACCTAACAGCAATAATAGAAGTTAAAACGACTAAGGGTAAAATGTTAGAGATAGAAAGCAAAATTGCAGAAAATGAGAATGTATGTGCAGTATATGATGTAACAGGTCCAGCAGATATTTTAGTGATAAGCAAGTTCAAAAACAGAAATGAGTTAAGCAAATTTGTTAAAAGTCTATCAACCATAGCAAATGTTGAAAATACAGAAACTCATATCGTATTAAACAGTGTTAAAGAAGATTTTCGATTATCATAAGATGTAAATAATTTTAATTTAACATGGAATCCTCAATAAATTTTAAGAGTAGATTATGGGTATTTTAAATTCAAGATATTGAATGAAAAATTATGAATAAATTAATTACTACAAACCATAGAATAAGAAATACGATATCTTTATTGTGATAGTTAGTGCGATAGATACACTTGTATTATTTTCAAAATAATTATCTGAATATGACGATAAACTTTATCTAATTTTAAAATGTAAGTCAATCTTTTGTCACTAATGATAAATCATTTCATAAAGGATCATGTATAATGCAAAATTTAAGTTATTTAATAATGAGTTAATTAATTCACATTTATTTTTTACATATTGATAATAGTCAAAGCATTAAATGAATTACATTTTCCAAATTAGTTCCAAAAGTTTTAGCGAATAATAGTATATTCGCGTAAGTGTCTAAATAGAACTGTAACTACCGGGGACAGATTATAGTGTAAAGATTTATCAGTATTGTTTCAAATTCTCTATCTAGATTATCTTTGTAGATATCGTGATAGATTCCAAACATGATATCAAGTAAATGCCATTACTTCGTTTTTATCCATTTTTTCTTTTAGTTTTTCTTTATCTCGTTCTTTTTTGTCTTTCATGTAAAATATTGATTTAATTGGAATTTATTATCTATTGTATAAAATATTAACAAATATACAAATAATATTGATATAAATAAACAATTTTAAAGAATTTTAAATATTAATTATAATATTATAGATTCATAACTAGAGCGTGTATGAGATTTTAAAATGTGAATGTCATTCAGGTTCAAAAAGTTACGAAGATAATGACAGAATGCAGAATTGTATTTCATGTAATGGATGGATTGATGTGTAGAAATGAACTCAAAAGCAGTTCTAGAAAAAAGAGAGCAATACACGAATTGTAGTAAATGCCACTTACCATTACCACATTGTCATTGCGTGTGTCCATATTGTGGAAATCGTGATGAATGTGAATGCGCTTTATTTGACACAGTAACAGGAGGTTAGAATTTGAATATCTACAACTCTAAAACAATTAGATGTGTTACATGCGACAAAGCAATCGGAGAGGTTGATTTTGATGCTGAAATCATTCGTCCAAAATGTGGGCAGGGTTCAAATCCAACTCCAGACACCAAAGATAAAATGCCATATTTGATTTATCACTAGAATTATTTAGTAAAACCCTGATTCCCAACTACATTTAGAGTAATTGTGGATTTTATGTTTGAAATTTTTCGTATTTTTTTGCTAATGATGTTAGAAATCTCGTTATAAGTAGGAGCAGCTAGTTTGCAAATTATTTCAAAAGAACCAATTAGATTGTCAGCTTCCAGTATTTCAGGTATTTTTTCTAATTCCTGTAAAATTGATGATTCGTGTGATCTGCTACAGTGAATAATTACGAAAGCTTGCGCCATGTATTTATCTAAAATTTCTTTTTCACTTTTTGTTACTTTTTTAAAACTTAATTTTTCATTTACCAATAAGGTTAACGTGGAAGAAATTTTTTTGATTTTTCTGATTCCGTGTGAAATGTCATTTTGAATTTTTTGCTCGTCACTTGATTCAAGTTTTGTTAAAATATCATAAGAACCAAAAGTTCCATGTGCCTCTTTTACACTCTCAATATGATTCAGATAGGATAAAATGGAATCTTCAGTTCCAGATTCGTTAGATAGCAAGACATACGCTTTAGACATATTCTAGTTTTGTCCCTCAATTCCTACAAGGGTAAGTGTTGATCGTATGTGTTCCATTTTTCTAATACTCCAAATAATCATTTCACGCAATTTCTCTTTTTCAGTATGTTCCATTTTTGCAAGAATATCATAAGCCCCAAAAGTACCTTGAACTTCTTTGACAGAATCTATATGTTTTAGATTTTCAATGACAGACTCTTCTTGCCCAAGATCACAATTAATCAAAACATAAGCCACTGCCATAACGGTATATCTAATCATAATTATTATTTAAGATAAAATATCACTTCATGAAAATTTGTAT
Organism: Nitrosarchaeum koreense MY1; assembly: GCF_000220175.1. Lineage (NCBI taxonomy): Archaea > Thermoproteati > Nitrososphaerota > Nitrososphaeria > Nitrosopumilales > Nitrosopumilaceae > Nitrosarchaeum > Nitrosarchaeum koreense. The sequence goes on from NZ_AFPU01000001.1 coordinate 891,454, forward strand.
CAATTACAAGTAATTTTCAAACAAATTTAATTTAAAATTTATTTAAGATTACCTTTCATAAATTCAGCACCAGCTTTTTGAATCTCCTCAAGTGACATTTCTTTTTTTCTGGTAGCAACAGTCCATCTATGACCAAATGGATCGACCAACATCCCAATTCTGTCTCCCCAAAATCCATCCATAAGAGGCAACATAGATTGAGCACCCACTGAAACAGCTTTACTAAAAACAGAATCAGCATCATCCACATACAAGTAAATTGCTCCGCTAGGCCCACCCGTAGATTTGGGTGACAGACATCCCATTTCAGGCATTTCGTCACAAAGCATAATGGCAGAATCACCAATTCTTATTTCAGCATGCATGAGGGATTTGCCATCAGGACCTGGAAATCTATAAACTTCTTTTGCATCAAATGCTTTTTTGTAAAATTCTATTGCATCAGATGCTCCACGGATAGTCAAAGTAGGAGTAACAGAATGATATCCATCTGGAATTGGTTTTACCATGAAAGATAATAAAATAGAATCAATTTATCTTTTTATCGATCAGATATTTTTTCTCTAAAAAAATATTTTTCAGATATTGTAAATATGGTGTAATTTGTTTGATGTACCATATAGAAATCAAAGTAAAATAACTTGTCAATCATGGCAGCAAAGAAAAAAGCAGCAGCAAAAAAATCAGCAACAAAGAAAAAGTAACAATATAAGATATTTTTTATCTTACATTTTTTTTATTATAATCCATAATCCAAAAATCCTAAAAAACGATCTATGACTTGTGTTTCAAAGAGGCAATTTAGAAATCCGCTGCAAGGCAATGCTTTAAAAACCCCTGATTTTGATTTGATAATCTAGACAAAATGAAACAAGTTTACTTTTATGATGAAGGAGACGGGAAAAACAAGAAGCTTCTAGGTGGAAAGGGAGCGGGTCTGTGTGAAATGACCCAACTCAAGTTACCAGTACCTCCAGGATTTACAATTACTACCCAAGTCTGTAATGAGTATTACCAAAATGGGAAAAAATTGCCAAAAACATTGATGGCAGAAGTAAAAAAGAACATTACAAAAATTGAAAAAAGAACAGGGAAGAAATGGAATTCTAAAGAAAACCCATTACTAGTTTCAGTGAGATCAGGCGCTGCAATATCCATGCCAGGAATGATGGATACTATTTTGAATTTAGGATTAAATGATGAAACTGTTGAAGGATTAGCAAAGAAGAGCAACAACCCAAGATTCGCGTGGGATTCTTACAGAAGATTTGTTCAGCTGTTTGGCAAAGTGGTATTTGGTGTTGATGATAAAAAATTTGATGTGGTTTTAGAAAATGCAAAATTAAATCAAGCAGTCCAGGCAGATAGCGCATTAAATGAAAAATCGTTGAAGTCAGTAGTTACAGAATACAAAAAGATCTGTGAAAAACATACAGGGATGCCATTTCCTTCTGATCCTTTTGAGCAATTAGAATTAGCAATAAAAGCAGTGTTTGGAAGTTGGATGGGAGAAAGAGCAATTGTATACAGAGAAAGAAATAACATTACAAAAGACATCGCAGATGGAACTGCGGTAAATGTAGTTTCAATGGCATTTGGAAATATGGGTAACGATAGTGCTACAGGAGTTGTTTTTACAAGAAACCCAGGAGATGGAACTAGACATCTTTTTGGGGAATATTTAGTGAATGCGCAGGGAGAAGATGTTGTGGCAGGGGTCAGAACTGGAAAACCAGTAGATGAAATGAAAATTGAAATGCCAGCATCATATAAGCAGTTAGAGCAGACATGTGAAAGATTAGAAAGACATTACAAAGAACCACAAGATATAGAGTTTACAATTGAACGTGGAATATTTTATTTATTGCAAACAAGAAATGCAAAGATGAATGCAGTTGGAATGGTAAAGACTTCAGTAGATATGGTTAATGAAAAATTAATTGATAAAAATAGAGCACTTACTAGATTACACGCCGAGCAATTAGAACAACTACTCCACAAAACAATTGATTCAAAATCTATTAAAAATTACACATTACTGGTAAAAGGGATAGCAGCATCACCAGGAGCAGCTAGCGGGATAGCAGTACTTGATGTAAAAAGGGCAACGGCTATGGGTGAAAATGGAGCTAAAGTAATTCTAGTCAGAGAAGAAACAAAGCCAGAAGATGTTCCAGCATTTTTTGAATCGGTAGGGATTCTTACAAGCAGAGGTGGAAAAACATCCCATGCAGCAGTAGTGGCAAGAGGTATGGGCAAACCATGTATTGTTGGTTGTTCAGATTTGAGAATTGATTATGATAATAAACAATTCAGCGTAGATGATAAAATAGTTCATGAAGGAGATGCAATTACAATTGACGGTAGTACAGGTTCAGTTTACTTGGGAGAAATTCCAACAACAGAACCAAAAATTACGGACGATTTTAAAACAATACTAGAATGGGCACAAAAAGTAAAACAATTAGGCATCAGAGCAAACGCAGACACTCCAGAAGGAGCTAGATTAGCAAGAGAGTTTGGAGGTCAGGGTATCGGCCTATGTAGAACAGAAAGAATGTTCAACGGAAGCGATAGAATTGGATTATTTGTAGATATGATCATGGCAGAAAATATTGAAGAAAGAAAAAAAGTTTTGACCAAATTAGGCGAATTGCAAAAAAGTGATTTCATTGAAATACTAAAAGCGATGGAAGGATATGCAGTTACAATTAGATTATTGGATCCACCATTGCATGAATTTTTACCAAATCCAGAAGAGTTGAATCAAAAAATCCACAAACTAGAACAGAAAAATGAAATAGCAGAGTTAGAGAAAGCAAAAATCCTACTAAAAAGAGCAAAAGAACTTGCTGAAATTAATCCAATGATGGGACATAGAGGAGTAAGAGTAGGAATTACATATCCAGAAATTTATGAGATGCAAATCAGAGCAGTGTTTGAAGCGGCAGCAGAATTAGCAAAAAATAAAGTTGATGCTCATCCACAAATCATGATTCCACAAATTAGCAGTATTGCAGAATTAAACCATATTAAAAAAATCTACGATAATATCAAAAAAGAGATGGAATCAAAATACAATATGAAATTAAAGATTAATTTCGGAACAATGATTGAAGTTGTTAGAGCAGCTTTGACTGCAAATGAACTTGCCAGTACTGCAGAATTCTTTAGTTTTGGTACAAATGATCTTACACAAGGAACATTTAGCTTTAGTCGAGAAGATGTCGAAGGAAAATTCTTACCAGAATACATGGATAAAGAGATCCTAGAAAGAAATCCATTCCAATCAATTGATGTAAACGGAGTTGGAAGTTTAATGAAAATAGGCATCTCAGCTGGCAGAAATATCAAACCAGATATGGAGATAGGAATTTGTGGAGAGCATGGTGGAGACCCTAATTCAATCAAATTCTGTCACAATGCAAATCTAAGCTATGTTAGCGCATCACCACATAGAATTCCAATTGCAATAATAGCCGCCGCTCAGGCAGCAATTGAACAGCCAAAGAAAGGAAATGAAGCAAGAAAACCAGTAAAGAAATCAGCAAGAAAACCAGTAAAGAAATCAGCAAGAAAACCAGTAAAGAAATCAGCAAGAAAACCAGTAAAGAAATCAGCAAGAAAACCAGTAAAGAAATCAGCAAGAAAACCAGTAAAGAAATCAGCAAGAAAACCAGTAAAGAAATCAGCAAGCAAAAACAAATCTAAAAGAAAATAAGTACATAAAACACATTTTAAAACTAGTAACCCATAGAACAATATGATTGCTACCAAGAATTGATTCCATTAAACAAATGAGATTAAAGATAGGAATTACACAAAAACAACTTGCAACAATGGTTGGAGTAAGCACGTCAATGATTAATCAAATAGAATCGGGTAGAAGTCAACCAAGTTATGACACTGCAAAAAAAGTTTTTGATAGTCTTGCAAATTTAGAAGGAAAATCATCATCTCATAAAGCTGGAGATTTCTGCAGTAAAGATGTTGTAAAATTAAAACCCACCAACACATTACATGATGCAATTAAAAAAATGCATGAATCATCCATTAGTCAGATTCCTATTTTCAATGGAACTGAACTTGTAGGCGTAATATCAGAAGATGGGATTGTCAAACATCTTGCAGATGTAGGGGAATCTGAACTAAAAAATGCAAAATTAGCAGATACAATGGAACCAGTTCCACCAATTGTGGATTATGATACACCAGCAAATATTCTTGTTCCATTAATCAGATATTCAAAATGTATTCTAGTATCAAAAAAATCAAAAATAATCGGAATAATTACGGCATCAGATACGTTAAAGATGATGGAATAAATTCAAATTTTAAAAACTTTCTAAATCACTATTAAAACAATTAGTATCAATCATCAGTAGAAATTCTCAGTAGACTAGATATTCTAAAAATATAGTTGTAAGATCAATGCTTAGAAAAACACTATTTGTAATGCTTTTTAGCATAATGATTACAGTCTCAATTTCATCGAGCCAATCTTATGCTGAAACAGACACAAAGTTCACAAAAATCCAAGGAAATGACTTGGAAAACAATCCAATTACAAAAAACATCTTAAAGAACATCGAAATTGCAAGAAAACAATTTGCAGCCATAAAAGAAAAAGAACAGAAAGAGAATGAATATCAAAAACACATCAATGAACAAAGAATAGCTGCTCAAGCCAGTTTAGACCAAGCTGTGACTAGAATGAATGACGCCTATGAAGAGTTTACACCAAGAAATGCTTTTGCAAAATATGTATCAGGATTCAATGCCACTCATCAAGCAATATACTGGGATCAATTTGATTATCTCAATGCCAAGATAACTCTTGCAAAAGATGCTAAAGATACAGTTCTTAAAAATGGTGGTACATATTTTGATGCAATGAAGGAATATTCAAAATATGCAAAGATGACAAAAGTTGAAATGTTAAATGTCATAAAAGATTTGAATATCAAACATAACTTCACGGACAAAAAAATACAATCATATTTTGATGCAAATGGCAAACTACCAAGAGTAGAAAATGATCTAAATGCACCTTGCTATAACTGCAAAGCAACCATCACAAAAGTAAAGGCATCTGCAACTGAGACAACATCAATAACTGCTGAAAAACTAAAGCCAATTTTACAATCAGATCAAATTGTGAATCTAAAAAACAAGCTTTCTGAGATTCAAAAAGACTTTGTAAGTTCAAAGAACATCATTGAGCAAAAAAAGATGGTACAGGATATGAACAACATCTTAAAACAAATTCAAGAATCAGGTGATTCTTGATATATTTATTTTTTATTTTTTTATTTATTTAAAAATTAAAATTAATTTGGATGAGAGCATAATTCGGCAAGAACGCCGTTAAGTGATTTTGGATGAATGAATGTGACTTTGGTTCCAGCAGAACCAGGTCTAATTTTTCCTAGGAATTGAATTCCACATCCTTCCATTCTTGAAACCTCGCCTTCAATGTTATCAGTTTCTAATGCCATATGATGAAGACCTGGTCCTTTTTTATCAAGGAATTTTTTAATTGGACTAGCATCATTTGTTGGTTGCATTAATTCAATTCTTCCATTCTCAAGATGAATTATTGCAACTTTAACACCTTCAGTTTCTACTGTTTCAAATTCAACTTCATGAACTCCTAACGCTTCTTTGTAAATTCTAGCAGATTCTTCTACATCATTTACTGCAATTGCAATATGATCAATTTTCATCTAAAAGACCTCTTTTGGGTGGTACTCGCCAAACACTTCTCTAAACGTATTGCTGATTTCGCCAGTTGTAGCAAATGCTCTTGCAGAGGCAATAATATATGGCATTAGATTTTCATCAGTATCAGCTGCACTCTTCATTGCAGATAATGCTTTTTCGAGTTTCTTGTTGTCTCTAGTTGCTCTAAGTTCTTTGAGTGCTTTCTTTTGTTGGATTTCAATTCTATCATCAATTCTTAATAATTCAGGAGGTTTTTCTTCTATCTCAGAGTATTTGTTTACTCCTACGATTACTCGGTCTCCAGCATCTGCTTCTTTTTTAAGACGATATGCATTTTGTCTGATTTCTGACTGGAAGAAGCCTTTTTCAATCGCCTTAATAGAGCCACCCATTTTTTCAATTTGTTTTAGATACTTCCAAACATTTTCTTCTATCTGATCACATAATTCCTCAAGATAGTAAGAGCCGGCCATTGGGTCAACAGTCTTAGTTACCCCACTTTCATGTGCAACGATTTGCTGTGTTCTAAGAGCAATTTTTGCAGATTCTTGCGTAGGTAATGCCAGTGCTTCATCTCTAGAATTGGTATGAAGGGATTGAGTGCCACCAATTACTGCAGCCATTGTCTGTATGGCTACACGTACAATGTTATTATCAGGTTGTTGAGCAGTTAATGATTCTCCACTTGTCTGGGTATGGAATTTTAGTTGTAACGAACGAGGATCTTTTGCATGGAATTTTTCTTTTAGGATTTTTGCATATACTTTTCTTGCAACTCTAAACTTTGCAACCTCTTCAAAGAACTCAATAGTACAACAAAAGAAAAAAGACAGTCTCGGTGCAAAGTCATCAATTTTTAGTCCTCGATCAATGCATGTTTGGATATATGCAATTGCATTTGCAATTGTAAATGCAATTTCCTGTGTGGCTGTACAACCAGCTTCTCTCATATGATATCCAGAAATTGAAACAGGATACCATTGTGGAACTTTTTCAGCGCAGTATCCAATCATATCACCAATTAATCTCATTGATGGTTTTGGAGGATAGATGTATGTGTTTCTTGCAATGTATTCTTTTAAGATATCATTTTGTGTTGTACCTCTTAGTTCAGTGCTTTTGAATCCTTGCGATTCACCTACAACAATATAGTATGCAAGTAAAGTTGACGCAGTAGAATTAATTGTCATAGAAGAACTAACTTTTCCCAAAGGAATTCCATCAAAGGCAATCATCATATCTTTAAGTGAAGCAATAGAAACTCCAACTTTTCCTACCTCACCTTCAGCGGGGGTAGAATCAGGATCATGTCCTATTTGTGTTGGAAGATCAAAAGCCATACTGAGTCCAGTTTGTCCTTTTTCAAGCATGAACTTGAATCGCTCATTAGTTAATTTTGCATCTCCAAAACCAGAATACTGCCTCATTGTCCAAAATCGTTCACGGAACATTTCGGTGTGAATTCCACGAGTATATGGGTATACTCCAGAATCTTCTTTAACATATTTTTTAGAGGATCTTTGATAGATTCGTTTTACTGGAAAATTAGAATCAGTAACAAAATTCTTTGGTGAGACTTTTTTACTAGTTTGTTTTTTTACCATCTTTTTCACTTTACCAATGACTTTGTAATTTTATCAGCAGCTTCAAAAGGATCCATCTGTTTTGATTGTATTTTTTTGAGATATTTTGAGAATGTTTTATCAGAACTTAGCATCACTTCGATCTTTTCACTCATATTATTTAAAATAATATCTTTTAATTCAGTTTCCAGTCTAACCATATCTTTATCATGTTTATGTTTATTTTTTGTAGTCATCATTTCTTTTAGTGTCTTGGCAAATTCGGATATTCCAGAGTTTTTTTTAACCGAAGTCTTCAAAAATACAGGATTCAAATTAGTAGAGCCAATATATTCACGAATTGCATCAAAGAGTTGATTGGCTCCATCAAGGTCGCTCTTGTTAACAATATAGATATCGCCAATTTCAGTCAGACCAGCTTTTATTGTTTGAATACTATCACCCGTATTTGGATTAAAGACAACTACTGTAACATCTGCAATGTTTGAAATTTCAACTTCAGTTTGACCTGCACCAACACTTTCAATTATAATTGGATTAAATCCGGCATATTCCAAAATCCTAATACTATTTCTAAGTGATCTTGAAACTGCGCCAGTGGCGCCTCTTGATGCAATACTACGGATGTAAGTTCCAGAGTCAGTGGATTCAGTCATTCTAACTCTATCTCCAAGTATTGCACCACCAGTTACATGACTTGTTGGATCTATTGCAAGAATTGCAGGTTTTGTATGAAGTTTCTTTAATGCAATAGATGTTTTGTTAATGAGTGAACTTTTACCGGCACCTGCAGGTCCAGTAATTCCAATGATGGATGCATTACCAGTCTCTTTGTATATTTTTTTAAGCAATTTTTTTGCTTCCGAAGGATTGTTTTCAACAATACTAATCGCTTTGGCAATTGCACCTCTCTTGCCTTTTTTTAAATCAGAAATATCCAATATAAGATAATTTTTGATAGCTGCAATAAAATCTTGTGTGTGATCTTATGGAGAACCATAGATAATTGGAGGCGCATCTTCTCCAAATGAGTGAATTTCAGTTTTTAGAGAAACTTTACCAAGGTCATGATGATCTATTAAAAATGTAACAGGATGAACTTGCCAACCATGTTTTGGAAGTATTGGAAAGGGAACTGTCTCGACAAATTTAGAACCAGATAAAGTCTTTTGAAAAGATTTGTCCATCCCTAAAACTTCCAGTACGACGTGATTTGTCTTTGAAGTTTTATCGAGATATGAAATCTCAACGTATCCTTCATCATAATAAGTGGCATCAATTTCAAATGTTGATTTTAAAACGTCGTGATTAGAACCAGAATCAAAAATAAAAAATAAACCCAATACCGTGATTACTATAATAGAAATCAATGGAATGATTTTTTTTGCCATATTAATTATGAAAATTCTTTTCTCATATTACGCAAAAATTTAGAGTTTATTCTAATTCTTTCCAGAGTTTGCTCTTGAGTTCTTTCAGTTCCTGGAGTAGGATTCTTTTTGAAGAATTGACGAATCTCTTTTTCCATGGAATCATCAGCAATTGATGAAATACTTGCAACAATTCTATTAAACAGTGGATTACCACGACCAACTTTTTTACTTAATTTTGGCCAGTTATTCTTTAGCCAAGGCCAGAGTATTTTTTTACCATAAGGATTTCCTGCAACCTTCATAATTGGAAGCTGCATGTTTTGGGAGCGAACCTCAGAGGTTTGAGAAAAATTCAGCGATTTGAGTAATAATTTTGGATCCTTAAAACTACACATTGCTCCAAGGAAACGTAGTTTTTCTTCAGTTGTTTTTGCATTTCTATAAAGACGAGTTAATTCAGCATGTGTTTTAGAATTACCATTCCATGCCATTACAGAACATACAGGCTCAACTAGATCAGGAGGGAGAGAATTTTGATTTTTCAAGAATTGCTTATAGCGATTTTCAGATTCGATTGTAACTTCTTCATCATTTAGTTTACCTAATGTAAAAATTACAAATCCACGCATCAAGGCATCTGTATGTTTATCTGTTTTTTTAGGATCCCATCCAAGGTCATGCAAGATTTTCTTTAGATATTTTACAGTGTAATTTTTAATTTGATCAGAAAAGTCTTCATCAAATGCTCTAAAATACAAAGAGGTTAGATTATGTGCTACATTTACTGTTGCCAAATAACTGTCTTCATCATAATATGCATCAGAGAAATCAAGATAGTTACGTACTGTTTCATCACCAGATACACATAAAGAAAACAGATCATTTTGAATTGCCCATCTGTCGATTGCAGGAATTTGTTTTTGGTCTATTAGCATTTTAAGATCTATCAAAGTTCCTTCATCATACTTTACACGATAGAATCCTTTTCTTCCAAAATTAGCTACAAACCCAATATTGTCTTTAGGTAGTTTTACTGACATTGATTTTTTTGTAAACAGTTTTTGAAATAACTCATTTTGCAATCCTATAGAAAGCGGAATGAACCACAATCCTTTGGTTGATTTTTTATCAGATTCTAAAACATATCGTCTTTGTTTAAGATGTAATATAGAATCTCGTTTTTCTATCTCAACTACAGGAAAGCCAGGTTGCTTTAACCATGTCTGAACCATTGAACGAACTGGCATTTTAGAAATTTTTCCTATTGCATCCCAAAGATCTTTGCCTTCAGCGTTTTTGTATTTGAAACCAGCAAGATATTTTTTTAATCCTTTTTGGAAATTTGATTCACCAACATAATGTTCTAACATTCTTAAAACACAACCACCCTTATCATAAGAAATCGCATCAAATATTTCACGAATTTCAGATGTAGAATTAACTTTAACATCAATTGGATGAGTATTTTTCAATGAATCTAGCGCCATAGCATTATTCATCGCATCATCAACAAATTGATTCCATAAATCCCATTCCGGGTAAAACTTGTCTACAAATTTTGTTGCCATAAATGTTGCAAAGCTTTCATTTAACCACAAATCATTCCACCATTTCATAGTGACTAGATTTCCAAACCACTGATGTGCAATCTCATGAGAGATGACTTCTGCAATGTATTGTTTTGTTCTGGTGGAAGACGTTTTTGGATCATATAGAAGAATCGTTTCTCTAAATGTAATTGCGCCCCAATTTTCCATCGCGCCTGCTGCAAAATCAGGGATTGCTATCAAATCCAATTTAGGCAGAGGATATTTTATGCCAAAATATTTCTCATATGATGAAAGCAATTTTTTTCCAAGTTCCAGAGAATATTTTCCTTTAGACTTGTTTCCTTTTGTAGTAATTACACGAACCTGAACTTTACCAATCTTGCCTGTAAGATATTCAAATTCACCAACACCAAGATAGATAAGATATGTAGACATTATTGGAGTTTTTGCAAATTTGTACAGCGTTTTATTCTTTAATCTTTTTTTAGACATTATTGGCATGTTTGAAATTGCAGTGAATTTGTTTTCAGCAATTATAGAAATTTCAAAGGTTGCTTTTGCTTCTGGTTCATCCCAACATGGAAATGCTCTTCTGGCATCAGCTGCCTCAAATTGTGTTGTTGCAAGATATTTTGTTTTGCCATTTTGTTTGTATTGACTTCTATAGAATCCCAACAATCTATCGTTTAAGTCTCCAGTGAATTCAATTTCAATAAAAGCACACCCTTTAATTTTATTTTTAATGGTGATTACAAGTTCTTCTTTATTTGCATCTGTTTTAGTGACTGCTTTTTGAATGACATCATTATTGATTACTCTACATGATTTTATTTTGATCTCAGCACAATGCATAATGATTGTGTTTACTGAGTCTTTGCATTCTACAGTGATTATTTCCTTACCAATGAAGGTAAAATTTTTAAAAATAGGCTCAAATTCAAGTACATAATTTACAGGAAATACCTTCACACTGAGAGTGCTTTTGTAGCGCTTTATCTAAATTTCTAATAACAGAAAAAGACGAAAATCAAATAAAGCCTTTAAAATAATGAATCATGATCACAAAACATGAAACAAAAGACTGCTTCAAGACGTGTTAAGATCCTAGTTGCCAAGTTGGGCTTAGATGGTCACGATAGAGGAGCTCTTGTATTATGTAGAGCATTTAGAGATGCAGGGATGGAAGTAATTTACTCGGGTCTATTTGCAACCCCAGATAGAATTGCACAAATTGCAGAAGACGAAGACGTGGATGCAATTGCAATGAGTTTACTTAATGGTGCACATGGAACATTATTTCCAAGAGTAGTTCAAGCATTAAACAAGAAAGGAATCAAAGATGTACTAGTAGTTGGAGGCGGAGTAATACCCGAAGTAGATAAAAAAGATCTTAAAAAATCAGGTGTTGATGAGGTATTTGGTCCAGGTACACCATTAAATGAAATAATTGATCATATCACCAATGGCGTTTCAAAATTAAGAAAATTATAATAAATTATTCTGTAGAGTCGGGCCACATCATCTTACGCATTTGCTTTCCAACTTTCTCAATTTGATGGGCTTCAGTCTCTTTCATGTATTTATCAAATGAATCTTTACCATGTTTCTGATATTCATCAATCCATTCTTTATTGAAAGTTCCATCCTGAATCATTTTTAGAACTTTTTTCATGTTGTCTTTACTTTCACTAGTAATTACCATTGGACCACGTGTTAAACCACCATACCTTGCAGTCTCACTAACACGTCTCCACATTCCATTGATTCCATATCTTTGAATCATATCTACAATTAATTTTAGTTCATGTAATACCTCAAAGTATGCAATTTCTGGCTGATAGCCTGCCTCAACTAAAGTCTCAAATGAAGCTTGTATCATAGATGCAGCGCCGCCACAAAGATCTGCTTGTTCTCCAAACCAATCAGTTTCAACTTCTTCTTTGAACGTGGTTTGAATTAGCCCTGCACGTGCACTACCAATTGCCTTTGCAATTCCTAGTGTTCTATCCCAAGCTTTTCCAGTGAAATCTTGATGTACTGCAACAATCGATGGAGTACCAAAGTTTTCAAGATATGTCTCTCGTACTTTGGAGCCAGGTCCTTTTGGGGCAACCATGATAATGTCAATATCTTTTGGAGCATCAATCCATTTCCAATGAATTGCGGCCGCATGTGAAAATGATAACGCCTTTCCTTTAGAGAGATTAGGTCCAATTTCAGATTTGTAAACTTCTGATTGGATCATGTCTGGAAGTAAAACGTGAATTATATCGGCTTTTTTGCATGCATCAGATACAGACATTACTTTATGACCATCAGATTCTGCTTTTTTCCAGCTGTTTCCACCTTTTTTAAGACCAACAATTATGTTAAGACCAGAATCTTTCATGTTATTTGATTGAGCATCCCCTTGTATGCCATAACCAATTACGGCTATTGTTTGATCTTTTAATGGATCTAAGCTGATGTCTTTATCTTTCCATGTTTTTGCCATATAATTACTCAAAATATTGCAAATATTAACTATAGAATTTCATATTTCAATAATTTTGTTGCAACCACGACACTTTACTATGACCTTATCTCCAGGCAGTCGATGAAATCTCTTTGAGCCACAATGAGGGCAAATGGGACAAGCACGTATTGGTTCCATTAGTGTTCAGTTGGTTTTGTATCGGACTTTGATATTATTTCCAGTCTTTTTTTGCCATTGATCTTTTGTAAAAATTTAGCAACCGCCTCAGGAACAAGTATTTGCCAGTTATCATCAGATATTATCATTTGACGGATATGAGATGCATTGTATTGTGATCTTTCTAGAAATTTTGGGGTTATTACATCAATTGAAGAATCGGCAAGTAGCATTTTGACATAATCATTTCCACTGTATACTTTATCAAAGTGAGGCAATGCAGATTTTAGAAAGGATGACCAAGTTGCAATATTGAATTGATTTTCAATTGCAACAATAAAACATCGAGATAAATTAATTTCAGATTCTTTTAATGAATCATGTATCATTTCAATTCGCTCACCAGCGGTAAAAGGATCTTTTTCTAAATAATTGAATTGAGAGCTAGTAATTGCAATAATTACCTCATCGCATTGATCAAGAATTTGTTTTACCAAATCTAAATGCCCCAAATGGAAAGGCTGAAACCTGCCCATCATCAATCCACGCATAAATTATGATAATTTTTGATTTAATTAAATGAGTCTATTTGATTGGGCCACTACCAAGAATTCTAATGGTTGTGGATTCGGGTTTTAAAATTACTGCAATATCATCAGCATTGTAAACTATTGGTTTTTCAAATTTTAGTTTCAAAGGAGCAATTGATGAAAATTTGGCTGCTTTTATTTGCAGGCCTACACTAACAAGACATCCTTGATTTTCAGCAATGTCAGTTTTATAAAATGGACTTTTAGTAAAATCAAGCTCAATTTCAGATTTAACACTAACGGTTCCTTCCTTTGCAATAACATCACCTCGTCCAACCTCATCTGGTTTTGCACCTTTTACTGCAAGACCTACTCTTGCAGGACAAATAGATTCCTCAACTGGGTCATCATGCATTTGAATTGATTTTATCATTACATCAATTCCTGCAGGGTATAGTTTGAGGTTATCATATTGTTTGATTGTTCCACATGTTACTTTACCAAGAATTACTGTTCCAACACCTTTAACATCAAAGCATTGATCAATTACCATTCTTGGAGGATCAGTGTTTGAAGTTGGCTGAATCTTGTCCATTTCTTCTTTGAGTTTGCCCTGTTCAACTTTAAGGTATTTTTCAACTACAGTACCTTTTATCATTGAATTTAACTTTGATTCATCAACATCAAAAGTATGAGATAAGATTCCTTGAGTTTTTTTTAGCGTATCAAGTGCAATAATTTGCTCCCCAGTGAATTTGTCAAGTTTATCAACAAGAAATATTACAAATTCAGCTAGATTGATTGATTGTAAAAGGGGTTGTATTTTATCTGGAAACCCACTAGGAGTCACCCAAGTTTTGATAACATCAGATTCCTTCCTATCATAAAGAGAAAGATCAGTCACAGTTCCTTTTTTGCCAAATTCTGCTGCAATGTCTTGTTTTCCCAAGACTACAAAATTTATGGACTTAACCATATATCTAAGTAAGAAATCAGGCTTATGAATCTAAATACAACTATAATCCCTAGTTCAAAAAGGATTAAAAATATAGGAGATTGTAATTAAAAATCAAATAACAATCAAATATTGAAGAGATTAGAAAAATAAAAAAGAAATTATCTTGCTAATGATGTCATAGATTAGATCGATTGAAGTTTTAGACTAGATTAGAGTTGTTTTCGGATTACTTTTTCTTTTTATCCAAGACAATTGCCTCCGAAAAGGTCGAATATACTACAAGATAATAAAGATTTATCACAATTCGTATTTTTTTAAACTGTATGATTCATTTCTATAGGCAGTAACAAATTATTCAATTCAACAATAATTCAATTAGCATGAATATTCTGACAGATCTTCAAAATCATCAGTCTTTTGATCAATTACGTTCAAGTGATATAGAATTAGTTTATGGTATTGTGTCATTTTTGATCTATTCAAACAACCTCTTTTGAAATATAAAAAGAAGACTGAGGAATCATACTAGAGCAATACTTAAGGAAAGGATGACAAAACAGCAGCATAACTTGCAAATCTATGATTTTTAGGCGTGACAGATTTTTGACGATATTTTGAAATTGTTTTTCCTATTGCTCCATTTAATCCCAAAGGACCGGTGACAAATTTTTCTTTGTTTGCCCAATTCAAAACCTCATCAGATGGGCTAAAATAATTTATAATTTTTCTTCGGATTACCCTATCAAGTAGTTTGCCATATTTTTTTGATGAAGGTACATCGCTTGTAATTGACGCACCAAAAAAATATACACTTTCTATAATTCCATTATTTTGAGACTTTTTTGCCAGATTCTCAATAGTACTAAGAATTACCTGAGAGCCTAAAGAATGGCCCATTAGACGAATCTTTGTTATGGGACTAGTAAATTTGAAATCTTCTATAAACATAGCTAAATTTCGACCATTTTTTTGTGCAATTATTTGGCCTGCACGAAGTGAACGCCTAGCATGTTTTAGAAGGTGAGCCCCAGCAGTGTTAGAGTCATAGCTAAATCCAATCACAGGATATCGATATCCTAGATGAGATAATCTATTTTTAGCAAGAGTAACTTTTGCGATAGCTCCTGCATTATCGTTACGTAATCCATGAATCATTATTACAAGTTCTTTGGAACCTATGAGATTATCAAAATATTTTTTTGGATATAAAAAATATGAATTGTCTTTAATGGTCTTACCAGACATCAAATCATAATATCCTCTAGTAGATATTCGCGGGACAGATTTGATCATTCTACGGGACCCAGTTGTTTTTTATATTTTGCAATATCTTCATCTTCTACTTTAACAAATAAAGGAGATACTTTGCCTAAGACATGCCCCGATTTAACACCAATATCAGAAATTGAACTCCACGTGTTTTGATTGACTCTACCATCCAATCCAATTTGATCCCATATCTTTTGTGAAGATTCTGGAATAAATGGAAATAATGCAATTGCCATACTACGCGCAGCGTTTACGGATAAAAACACACAGTTAGTAGTTCCAGATTCTTTCTTCCAAGGTTCCTTATGTTGAAAGTATTGATTGAAAAACGATGAAAACTCCATGATTTTCTTTAGAGCCCTATCCAAATGATTTTGTTCCATCAAAATTCCTAGTTCTGTAGAAAGAGTTTTTATCTTATTTTCAGCCTCCATATCTTTATCATCATACTTTTCAGTTTCAGGAATTACACCATCAAATGCCTTTTTTGTAAATCCTAATGCGCGATTAACAAAATTTCCAAGATTACCAATTAATTCAGAATTAATTCTATTTGTAAATTCATTCCAATCAAAATTCAAATCATCTTGTGAGTACGGATTAATTGCAACTAGATAATATCGCAAATAGTCAGCAGGATAATATTCTAAAAATTGTTTTAGTCCAATGTACCAATTTCTACTCTTTGAAATTTTCTTTGATTGTAAAGTGAGATGACCTCTAGTTGGAATATAATCAGGTAACTTGTATTCACTGTTTATTCCCAAACGCATTGCAGGTAAGAACAGATAATGATGATAAACAATGTCTTTTCCAATAAAATGATAGATATCAGCAGAATTCCAAAAATCTTTACCATTAATTCCTTTATCGTTAAGAAATTTTATAGCAGTAGAAATGTAGGCCAAGTGATTATCAAACCAGCCATAAAACACCTTGTCTTTGTATTTTTCAAGTGGGACATGTACACCCCAAGAGATATCACGCGTAATATCCCAATCAATTAAACCAGATTTTATCCAATTTTGAACGTATTTTTTTACATCTTTTTGCAGATTCTCGTTTTCATCAAGCCATTTGTATAATGAATCTCCAAAATTCTTTAGTTTGAAAAAGAAATGTGTTGTCCTTTCTTTAGTTGGAATTTGTCCACAAATTGAACATTTTGGGTCGGATATCTCTTCAGGTACTCTGCCACAACTTTCACAAAGATCAGAGTATTGATCAATGGCTTTACAATAAGGACATGTTCCTTTGACATATCTATCAGGTAAGAATTTTTTATCGTTATTACAATAAAATTGAATAATTTCTTTTTCGTAAACGTGACCGGCCGCATTAAGTTTGTTAAATACATCTTGAACAAATGCTATGTTTTCCGAAGAGCTAGTTTTATAAAAAAAATCAAAATCAATACCAAATGATGTAAAATCATCATAATCTCGTTTATTCCAATAAGCAACATATTCTGAAGGTGTTTTTCCCTCTTTTTCAGACTGTATCAAAATAGGAGTACCGAAATCATCAGACGCACAAACATAGTAAGCCTCAACACCATTTAATTTCAAAAATCTGGTTGTTACATCAGCTGGCAAATATGTTGATGCGACATGACCTAAATGGATTTCACCATTAGCATAAGGTAACGCACTAGTAATGATTGCTTTGTTTTTCATCTGTGATATTTTGGAACCTAATTGGGGTTAAGAAGTTTTACCAACTATTAGCATATTTGACTTGCTGCGGAGTAAGTTTATCGATTTTTACATCCATGGCTTTTAGTGCATCAACTGCAACTTGTTTATCAATCTCTTCTGGAACATTAATGATTTTGTTACCAATCTTTGCATGATTCTTGAGAATATACAAGACAGATAGAATTTGATTAGAGAAAGATTGAGCCATTACTTCTGGAGGATGTCCTTCCGCAGCTACAAGATTTGCTAATCGTCCTTCGCCAATTAAATAAACACGTTTACCATTTTTTAGAGTACATTCATCAAGATTTGCTCGTACTCGTTTTACAGATTTTGATTCTTTAAGCAAAAATTTGCTATCAATTTCAACATCAAAATGTCCAACATTGCCCATGATTGCACCATTTTTCATTTTTGTAATGTGTTCTTTTCTAATTACACTTGTCATTCCAGTACATGTGATAAAGATGTCACCAACTTTGCAGGCTTGTGCCATTTGCATTACTTCAAAACCATCCATATGAGCTTCTAATGCTTTGATAGGATCAATCTCAGTTACAATTACCTTAGAGCCCATTCCTTGGCACCTAGATGCAACACCACGTCCTACCCAACCATAACCAACAACTACAACTCGTTTAGAGGCCATCAACAAATTCATTGCACGTAGATAGCCATCGATTGTACTTTGTCCTGTTCCATATCGATTATCAAACATGTGTTTTGTATATGCTTCATTTACTAAAATAACAGGATATCGAAGTTTTCCTTGGTTTTCAACTGCTCTTATTCTAGTAACACCAGCAGTAGTTTCTTCAGTTGCACCAAGAATTTTCATATTCTTATATCGATTATCAAAATGTGCCTTGACATTCATATCAGCACCATCATCAGTTAAGATAGTGGGTTTGTGATTTAGAACCTGATCAATACACCAATCATATTCTTTTACAGATTGACCATGCCATGCATAAACATGAATTCCTTTTGATGCCAAAAATGCTGCAATGTCATCTTGTGTTGTAAGTGGATTTCCACCACAACATACAACAGTTGCACCAAGTTCTTTTGCACCCATTAAAAGTACAGATGTCTCTTTTGTAATGTGTAAGCAAAATCCTAAAGTAACACCTTTGAGAGGTTGAGATTTTTTAAATCGATTTATGGTATTATCGAGAATTTGCATATGAGATCTAGCCCATTCATATGACAATTTACCGTCTTGAATCAACTTTGCACTAGATTTTACCTTACTCATGTATTTTGACGTTAAAAAAGAGTATAAAATTCTATCATGCGAATATAAATAAATGACAAAATTATCGAATTAGCAGTATGACTTGGAAAAAGATTGCAGAAAAAGGAGACATAGCTATCGGTAAAGGAAAGGCCTTTAAAATCGATGGAAAACAAATTGCAATTTTCAATCAAGATGGATATCATGCAATTGATGATCTTTGTGTTCATCAAGACGGCTCGATTGCACCAGGCAAATTAGAAGGGGATATAGTAGAATGTCCATTGCATTTTTGGCATTATAACATCAAAACAGGAGAATTGAAAGACTATCTCAAAGATGTGAAATTAGCAACATATCATGTTGAAGCCAGAAATGACGGAATTTACGTTGATGTATAACCAAAATCATCATTAAAAATTTTGTAAAATTAAAAAAACGCAACACAGATTCAGTCATCAATTTTATAATTTTTTTGTAAAGCCAAAAAAGAGAAAGTACCAAAAAGGAATGTTTGCATTTACCTTTTATGCAATCAGAATGAAATCAGTGTATGAATAATAAATTATCAGATTTTCAAAAATAAGTTATTCATAATTGAAATAGGTATTCATTCAAAACAAGTGTAAAAATCGTTCAATTGCGTTTCAATATTTGGTACAATTTTTATTCTCACATATTATGTAAATTAATTATTGAACCAAGACATCATAAATGAAATTAAGAATCAAAATTATGCTGCAATTGCAGATTCTATTGAAAATTTCTTAATAGAGCAGATAGAGAAAAACCATGTAAACGGATTAATTTTAGGATTAAGCGGCGGGATAGATTCAGCTGTTTTAGCCTATATTTGCAAAAGAAAACTAAAAGAAAAAACACTTGCCGTAATAATGCCAGATACACAGATTACACCAAGTATCGAAACAGAAGACGCAATGAAGATGATTGCACTGACAGGATTAGAATACAAATTAATCGACATCAAACCAATTGTTAATGAATACATGCATTATGTAGAACCAAATAATTGGGCTAAAGGAAATCTAAGGGCAAGGATAAGAACCAATATCTTATATTATTATGCAAATGCAAAAAAGTATCTCGTATTAGGATCAAGCGATAAAAGTGAATACCTGATGGGATATTTTACAAAATATGGAGATGGAGCATCAGATCTAGTACCAATAATTTCATTATACAAATTACAAGTCAGAGAAATTGCAAAATTTTTAGGTGTGCCTCAAAACATTATTGAAAAGAAGAGCAGTCCTCACCTATGGAAGGAGCATGAAGCTGAAAAAGAATTAGGAGCATCATATGAAGAGATAGATTCTATACTTTATTGCATAATAGATAAAAAACTATCAATTGATAAAACTAGCGAGATACTAAAAATCGATAAACAAATGGTTGAAAAAACATATCAGACATACATTAACAGTGCCCACAAAAGAGAAATGGCACAAAAACTATCTGAGGAAAAATAATGAAACTACAAGATACGCTTAGTAATTCTGAACAAACACTAGAAGTTTCAAAAAAAATAAGAATTTACTTGTGCGGAGTTACAGTATATGATGAATCTCATATAGGACATGCTAGAACAATAATTGTTTTTGATGTATTAAGAAAATATTTGGAAAGTAAAAAAATAGAAGTAGAATTTATCCAAAATTTTACAGATGTTGATGATAAAATAATTAATCGAGCAAAAACAGAAAATACGACTGCAGAGCAAATTAGTTCAAAATACATTCAAAGATACTTTAGCGATTTTGATGAGTTGAATGTAAAACGTGCAACAAATTACCCTAAGGCAACAGAACACATAGAAGACATTAAAAATTTCATAAGTAAATTAATTGAAAAAGGGATAGCATATGTATCAAAAAATGGGGTTTATTTTTCAGTAGCAAAGTTTCCACAATATGGAAAACTATCAAAAAAGAAGATAGATGAATTACAATCAGGAGCAAGAATAGAAATTGACGAGTCAAAAAAAGACCCTCTAGATTTTGCTTTATGGAAATTTTCTAATGAAAATCCACTTTGGGATAGTCCATGGGGAAAAGGTAGACCTGGGTGGCATATTGAATGTTCTGCAATGAGCATAAAGTATCTTGGAGAAAATTTTGACATACATGGAGGTGGGAGAGATCTGATATTCCCACATCATGAAAATGAAATTGCACAATCAGAATCATACACGACAAAACAATTTGCAAAAATTTGGATACATGTAGGAATGGTCACTATTAACGGAGAAAAGATGTCAAAATCACTTGGCAACATAAAATCAATAAAACATGTATTAGATAATTGGGGATCAAACATCATTAGATTATTTTGCTTGTCAGGACACTATTCAAAACCAATAGACTATTCTGAGGAATTATTAAAAGAGAATCTAATAAAATGGCGTCAGGTAGAATCTTGCTATTATGAATTAATTCACACAAGTAATTCATCAAATTCAGGTGAAATTAAATTATTAATTAACAACATAGGCAAAGAGTTTGATAATTCCTTAGAGTCAGACATCAATACACATCTTGCTCTTTCAGCATTTTTCAAACTTGTAAAAGAGGTAAACTATATGGCTGCAGAAGAAAAATTGAATTCAACAGACGCAAAAATAATCATTCCAGAATTTGAAAGAATGCTTGATATTTTAGGACTTGTAATTCCAAAAATTACGCCAAATGAAAAAAATGAAATTGATAATATGATCATAACAAGAGAACAATTAAGAAAAGAAAAAAAATTTCAAGAAGCAGACAACATTAGAGATAAACTCAATGAAATGAATATTGAATTAATTGATCATAAAGGAAAAACAATTTGGATTAGAAAAGAAAAGATCAAGGCAGACATATAATTCATTTACAGAAAAAACATCATCTACTAAAAATTAGTCCGGTCTAATTAGTCCCGTCTAATTTTAACATTGTTTAATAATTAACAAAAATAAACTAAATTATGAATGCATGGACTAAATTTTGGAATTGGTATGAAAATAAGATTTTAGGTAGTGTCATCATAATTGCGATAATACAGTTTATTCAGATTCCACATATGATTTGGAATGCAGATTTGATGTTAGAAGCAGGATATGTTTCAAGAGTTCACCCATTAATTGACTGGTTACTATATGGAGTAGATTTAATCGAAATAATTTCAATCGTAAATGTAGGAATGATTATGTTTAGTCTGATTAAAAAAAGAAGAGAAAACCAATCCATAAAGACTATTAAAAAAGAGTGAATTAACTCCGGTACAAATAGAGGAAGGATTACAGTGAACTATGTCGTTATTTTGTGAAAAATGCAATAATCGAAGATTGCCAAAATGGGATAAAGTGGAAAATAAAACAAAGTGGCTTTGTGAAACTTGTTGCAATTATGTTGATGATAAAAACAATATAATAGATCAATATCAAAAATAGTTAAAATTTAATCAATTATTTTTTTGATGCACTAACCAAAGAGACCACATCTCTATCTCTGAGCTGATAATCCACAGGCAACCGCAAGTTATATCTCAAGTCCTTTCCATATAGGAGTCCTTTTGTCAGATCTGTGTGAATTTCTTTTGCTAGATCAGCAATTGTTGCACCAGCTTTGAGCAATATCAAGTCAGGCAAAACACGCCCTTTTTTATCAGCTAAAAGTTTTTCGTCAGCCACAGGATAAATTGAATTCATCTTTAGTAGTTTGAATACTGCCACGTTAATTGCAAATTGAACACCTGTTCGCATATATTCGCCCATTATCCCTTTTTTAATAAAATCCAAAGCGTTAATCTGTTTTTCATTAAGATCTTCTGATTTTATTATTTCAAATTGTTCAGAACCTGGAGAATATTTGATCAATCCCTTTTGTTCAGCTCTTCTTAAACTAAATTCACTATCTCCGCTAACAGGAATTACAATAGAATCATTGAATCGTTCTCGCAATCTAGCAAAATTTTTGTCTGCACCTTCCACATCAATTTTATTTGCAACAATGAGTGTTGGTTTTGAAATTTTTCTAATATATGATGCAAGTTTTTTTGTATCAACCATATCGAAATTATCAAACTCTTTATCGCCCAACCCAAGTTTTAATAATGAATCTTTCACATGAATTGGATTAACACCAATTCCACGATAAAGATCAGTGATTGCATCTACAATACTTGAACCGGTTCGAATTGACTTTGATACTTTATCTCTATTTCCCTCTAAAATTTTATGGTACCATAAAATTAATTCCTCTTCAATATCTGCAAAATCAGATATTGGATCCCCACTACCAACCTCGGTAATTTTTCCAGATGAATCTATACCGCCAGATGCATCAACAACATGAAGTAATGCATCGGATTGAGCAGCAATTGAAAGAAATTGGTTTCCTAATCCTTTTCCCTTCCATGCATCTTTGATAAGACCAGGTAAATCAATTAATTCAACTGGGATGTATCTCCACCCGTCAACGCATTTTGAATTATTAGGATTATCTTGTATTTTAAACTCTGGATGAACACATAAAGTAATTGCATGTGCAACGCCAGAAACAGGTTTTTTTGTTGTAAATGGATAAGAAGATATTTCTTCAGACGATAAAGTGGCAGCATTGTAAAAAGTTGTTTTACCAGTATTTGTTTTACCTATTAATCCAAGTTTAATTGGCATGGTTTATTTGTAATCTAAGAATATTTATCTCTGCCTAGATATCAGAGTCATTGATTTTTTTGGTTATCTTTTCTAGGGATTGTGTTAATTCCTTTATTGACCATTCGATGTCACTAGCATCTTTTTTAGATAATTCACTTTTCCATTTTTCTAAAACAATATTTGCTATTTCTGAACAGTTGTAAAGCAGATTCCAATATGGATGATGTTCTGCTGTTGAATATGCAAGCTCTGTTACATCAATTAATCCATTTTTCGCGCGTGCCAACGCTGTAATGTTTTCACCAAAAATTTTTACAATATCAACATCTAGATCTTTTTGTACCTTTAGCGGAGTATTATTTTTTTCATGTTTATTTACTAATTCGTGCAATTCGTTGTAAAAAATATCAAAAGTCATAATTAAGATAATCTCTGATGTTCTGCCAGCATACATCTATTAAATACAATTTTTATTCCATTATCTCTAGCCAAGTTTTCGGCTTCAACATTATGGATTCCTTCTTGAAGCCAAATTACCTTAGGTTTTTTCTTAATAGATTCTTTCACTACAGGAAGTACTTGATCAGATGGTCTAAACACATCAATGATATCAACATCATCAACAACTTCAGAAATTGTACTAAAACATTTTTTACCTAAAATCTCATCAGTGGTAGGATTTACTGGAATTATAGTAAATCCATGTTCAGATAAATATTTTGGAACATAATATGCCGCCTTATGTTCATTTTTAGACATGCCAATTACTGCAACACGTGTTAAGGAAAGAATATCTCTTATTTCATCATCGGTATAAGAATCGCGTTCCATGAAAAAATTAAAGCAGTGTAGGATATAATTTTTAAAGGAAATAGCATGGTATTTTAACAACTGGGAAAATTAAACGACATGGAATCTATGCCAGAAGAACCAAAAGACGTAGTGGTATTAGGAGCAATTGCAAGAGGAATTAAAAAATTCGATAAAATACAAAAAGCAGCCCAGATTGACGGGGAAGAACTAAACGAAATTCTTGAGAAATTAGAAAAAAGAGAACTAATACAGGTAGAAGAAAAAAAAGGATTATTTGGAAAAAAAATTGAGCTTAAAATTACAGATAAAGGAACAAAAGAATTAGAAGAGAGGATTCACGAATTACAAGATAAATGGAATCAAATGTCCTTACTGTACAAAAGTGGGGATAAAGAAAAACTAAAACAATACATGGACGATAACAAATCAATTCTTCCCACTATGATGTTTTTTGGAATAATGGACATTATGATGTTTTCAATGATGTTTAGTATGATGGGTATGATGATGACAGACTATGTACCGGCAGAAAGCATTCCAAATGACATGGGTGGGGAAACTGCATCAGATGGAGGAATGGATTCTGATGGTGGTGGGTTTGACTTTGATGTCGGATTCTAAGTTGATGTTTTATATCACGAATAAAAAATAAATCCAAATGGCATATAGTTCGTATGATAACCAAGGAATAGTCAAAGTACTATCATTTCTAAAATCCCACAATACAGAATATCTTTCAGGTCAAGATTTGAGTGACGTATTAAGAATAAGTCGAGTTGCAGTTTGGAAACATATTAAAAAAATCAGAGAGTTAGGATATAAAATAGAATCAAAACAAAAGCTAGGATATAGATTAGAATCAAGCAGTGATAAATTACTTCCATGGGAGATAACATCGGGATTAAAGACCAAAATGTTTGGAAAGCATACGTATTATTTTGATTCAGTGGATTCAACTCAAAACCAGGCAATGAAAATGGCATCAAGGGCAGTTCATGGCACATTGATCATTGCAGAAAAACAAACTAGTGGAAAAGGAAGGCTGGGAAGAAAATGGATTTCACCCAAAGGGGGAATATGGCTATCTATAATTCTACATCCAAAATTTGACATGTCGGTAATCACATTATTTCCAATAGCTTCTGCACTTGCATTATCAAACGCAATTGAGAAAACATTAAACATAAAATCGGAGTTAAAATGGCCAAATGACATTACAATTAATGGTAAAAAAGTCGCTGGAATGTTAGTTGATGCATCTATAGAGTCAAACAAAATTGAAAATATGATTCTCGGAGTTGGAATAAATTATAATGTGGAGGTTAAACAAATTGAAAAAATTCTAAAAAATACTCCAAATTTTTATGGAGTTGCATCATTAAATGAACACCACAAAACAATAAAACCAGTGTTACTAGTTCAATCATTTTTATTGGAATTAGAAGAAATTTTTAATCTATTGAACAAAGGAGAAATTAAAAAAATAATCAAAGACTGGACAAAAAAATCATCTACCATAGGTCAAAATATAGAATTAATTACAGAAGAGGGGAAAATAAAAGGCAAAGCAATCAAAATAGATAATGACGGAGCATTAGTCATATCATCTAATGAAAAAAATAAAAGAATCACATCAGGAGATATAACTCATATTATAAAATAAGATATTACAAATTATTTTTTAATGATTTTTTTATTTACAGGTTTCTTCTTGTTCTTTGACACACTAGATTTATCATCAGAGATTAGTTTTGACTGTTCTTTGAGAAGATTTTTTAGATCATTTTGGATATCAAAAACAGCATCAACCATTTCCTCGAGGGCTTTTGAATATTGGCGATAGACAGATAGTAATTCTGACTGCTTTTTAGTTATCTTTGAAAAATACTCATTTGAGCGTAAAAGATTAGCAGACGTGATTAATTCAGGCATATCAGATATTGGCCCTCCAAGTTCATCTAATTCTGATTGAATATCTTGAATTTGCTTACGAAGTTCATAAATAATTTTACCCACGCCTAATTTACTCAATCTAAGATTTTGTAATTGTTAGAAGATTAAAGATTTACTGAAAATAATAGAACACTCAGCAAAAGTGACAAAAATCTATCAAAAAATACAAAGCATCTCAAAATAGAAATAAATTATAACCAAAGTACAAGTATCAGAGTCATTGTCGATGCGCATATTATGTGGAATTTTATTATTTGCCAGTTTTATTTCAATACCAGTATTTGCTCAAACTACATTTGATTCACAATCAATGTTCAAACAAGCTAATGAACACTTTTCAAAAGGAGAGTATAATCAAGCAGTTGTAATTTATGATGAAATTTTAGAAGAGATTCCAAATAACATATCCACAATGAAGATGAAAGCCATTGCACTAAGCAATTCAGGATATCATGATAGATCACTTAAAGAATTCTTCAAAATTCTTCAGGAAAAACCAAATGATGTGACTTCACTCATCGGCATGGGTGTTGGTTTTGGAAATTTGGGGGAATATCAAGAATCAAAATATTATTTTGAAAAAGCATTGAATGAAAAACCAGACAGTATAGTAATTAATAATTATAAAGAATTTACAGATAAGGTAATTGCAAAATATCCATATACTCCAACAGAAAAGCCTGTGGATCTTAGAAATGAAGGGACAGTGCAAATTCCAGAATGGGTCAAGTTAATTGCAAAATGGTGGTCAGAAAAGCAAATTGAAGATTCAGAATTCACATCGGCATTATTATTTATGATTGAAAACAAAATAATACAAATTCCAATCATTGAAACAAAATCATCGACAGAGAATAAAATACCAGATTGGATAAGAAATAACGCTTCGTGGTGGGCTCAAAATACAATAAATGATCAAGATTTTGTTTCAGGAATTCAATACATGATGGAAAAAGGCATTATAGTTGTAGATATTAAAAAATCACAAGAGGAAATTCAAAAAGATAAAGACTATGAATATAGTTTGTTTGAAAAATATATTCGTAGTATTTCAAAAAATGTTTCAGATGAAAAAAGATATATCGAATATCCAAATCCAAGTGGAGATGTTATAAAAAAATTCCTCAGAGATTATACAAAGTGGAATTTTGAAGAAGAAGCAAAAACAGCATCCAGTAATTTTCCAGATCCCACATACGAGATAGTGGACGGAGTGTACATTGTAAATTATAAAGTCTTCATTAATGAACAGCCATCAGGATTACCATTAGATCATGTAAGTACACTGAAAAACTCTTTTACATTTTGGGAAAAACAAGAATTAAGTTCTGAAGGGAATAAAGTCAAAATGATTTTTGAAATTACATCTCAGAAACATGAAGCAAATGTTTGGGTCACATGGGTAGTACGAGATATTGGAGAAGGAGTGTTAGGTCATGCACATCTAGGAAAAGGAGTTGTAGAGGTAACATTAGGCGATTATAATTGCGATGGAAGATTTCAACTTTATGATGTTAAAACAGTTGAAACTATTATGACTCATGAGTTAGGTCATTCGATAGGACTAACACATGTCTCTGATCCAAATAATATCATGTACACATCGTTAAAACCAAATTATGCATATTGTCTATTAGGATGATTTTAGAATCTAAGACACATGTTCCTAAATCCTTAAGTTGATAACTTTCACAGAAAATTTGTGAGTTTTAGAGTAAGTGTTTTTTCAAAAAAAGAGTTACTAATCATAGTGGGATCGTCAGTCATTGTTTCAGTAATATTGTACATCACTTATGTCATAGGTAAATAATTAGGTTCTAAACTCTTTTATAGCCTCAAATAATATTTTGACCACTTATTAGATTAAAATTGGTGCCAGTCATATTTAGTAAAATAAGTAAAAATTAGATCAAAAATAAAATAAATTATCAAAACGTTTAACAGAATCAGAACATTCGATCAAAATTCAAATAGAATAAAAATAGTTTTCAAAAATTTGTTTATGTAAAAAATAGTTTCCGAAATATTATATTTTAGTTATTCTAGTTCTATAAAACTAGAATAAGAATTAGCTTAGCCTACATACAATTAACCTGTTGAAATAATGTAAAACGATAATAAGGCAAATGAAGCATTGTAATTATTATGCTTAAGAGCACAACTGTATCTGGACCGAAATGTCCTTCATGTGGGGATAGAAAAATGGTTACAGATGAAACCACTGGAGAATTATTTTGTGGTAGATGTGGTTTCGTAGTTACGGATAAAATTTCAGACACAGGTGCAGAATGGCGATCATTTGCAAATGACGACACAAGTAGAGCCAGAACTGGAGCTGGAACATCATTAACAATGCATGATATGGGATTATCAACAGTTATCGGAGCTGCAAATAAAGATTCTACTGGAAAACCTTTAACATCATCGATGAAAAGTTCAATTGAAAGATTACGAACATGGGATAGTAGATCACAAGCTCATTCTTCCGCAGATAGAAATCTAAGACAGGCATTAAATGAGATGGGAAAATTAAAAGACAAACTTGCATTAACAGATGCAGTAGTTGAAAAAGCTGCATACATTTACCGAAAGGCCATGGAAAAAAAATTGGTAAGGGGTCGTTCAATTCAGGGTTTAGTAGCAGCTTGTCTTTATGCAGCATGTAGAAATACAGAAACCCCTAGAACATTAGACGACGTTGCAAACGGCATCAACATTAGAAGAAAAGATGTTGCCAGATGCTATAGATTAATTTTTAGAGAATTAGAATTAAAAATGCCAGTGGTTGATCCGGTTAAAGGAGTATCAAGAATTGCAAGTATTGCAGAACTAAGTGAAAAGAGTAAACGAAAAGCAGTAGAAATTTTAGAGCAAGCAAAAGAAATAGGCATGGTGGCTGGAAAAGACCCGATGGGAATAGCTGCGGCTGCGCTTTATTTGGCATGTATTAGCACTGGGGAGGTAAAATCTCAAAAAGATATTTCAATTGCATCAGGAGTAACTGAAGTAACAATTAGAAATAGATGTGCAGGTTTGAGAAAAATGCTTCAAAACTAGTGAAAAATATGCTGAACAGGGATAATACATGGTCAGATTGGCTTGACTTTAATGAAGAAACAATTTCAAAAATACCTCAATCCGCAGGAGTGTATATGATGCATGCGTCAATGAAAATTTTATTCATTGGAGGTTCTGAAAATATTAAAAAAAGCATACAAGAAAAAGAAAAAGAACCATGCATCTCAAAAGCCACCAGAGTACGATACATGCAAACTGGTTCTTATGAACAAGTTTCAGAGGATTTAATCAAGGATTATCAAGATAGACATGAGGGAAATATTCCTCAATGTATGAGTGTAGGATAAACAATTCCAGATGATTTTCTAAATTTTAAAAACTACAATGCAGTATTTTTGAATCTTTCATACTCAAGTGTATCCCAAGGGAACACAATATATTCAGTACCTTTTGTTTTTTGAGCATATACTAATTGTTTGGGATATTTTTTGCCTGTTCTAGCAAATAAAGTAGCATATACAAAATCAGAAGGATTAGTCACATTTTGAATTATTTTCTTAAATGTTTTTCCAGAATCGTAAATATCATCAACAAAAAGAGAGTCCGAAGAAATTTTATTTTTATCCACAAGTATTGTATCAATTCCCAAGTGATCAGCTAATAACCTTGCTGGAATTAAACCGCCACGACTGACTGTAGAAATACTTGAAAAAGATTTTGAAGATTTTAAAATTTTTTTAGAAAGCAATTTTGTCAATCTCTCAATATCAGTCCAAGTGACATGTTGTGAAAGAGTATCCATACATGTTTGGTGGTTTTACCTAGATTAAGTTGTTATGATAAAATGATTCAAAAAGTACCCATTACCGGTTTTTTTAGAGGCTCAATAATCTTAAGAATATTAAATGCATATTTACTGAAATTTGCTTCCTTTTCAGAAGATACTAACAAAACATCATCGTTTGCTAATGGAAAGCTCATCACAATTACCTTATCTCGATAAGACATTGAAAAATGAACTTCGCCAAACTCTTTATCAAATTCATGCCTCATGCGAACTCTAAGTGCAAGTTCCATGAACATCATTTCATCTTGTTTTTGAGATTCTAATGAGTGCATTCCCTTCTTCATTCCCCCTGCAACAAGATGACCTCGATTATTGATGATTCTAGCAGACCTTAGAAGTGGGTCCAATTGAATAATTTTTTGACACATTTGTTCTAGTTCTTCAACACTAGCCACTTGTCTAATTAAACAAGCGATCTATTTATTGAGAGCTATCACAATAATAATCCGTGGAATCAGAATCTCAAAAAGACGTTACAGATTATTATAAACACCTATCCTTATTCTGGACAGATATTTTTCATTTAATGTCCAGTAAGCCTCAAGCCTTGACTTCATTAGGTCCAATGAGAGCTTTTGCTTCAAATTCAAAGAAAATATCAACTGAGTTAATACAGATTAATGAAAATTTGATGGAATTTAACAAATACGTCACAGAATACTATAAGCAATTAGCAGAAACATGGAATGAGGCACAAAAAAAAGTAAACCTAAAAGCTCCGGATGTACCACACGATATTGAGCAAATCGAATCATTCAAAAGAATATGGATAGACATTTTTGATAATGATTTTACAGAGTTATTTGATTCTGAAAAATTTGGAGTAAATTATGGAAAATTAGTTTCAAAAGAGCTTGAACTAACAAAAAATTGGCACAACATTTCAAATGTGATATTACAGGCTGCAAATCTTCCAAGCAAAGAGGAGATTGATGAAGTATACAAAGAGATACATTCACTGAAAAAAAGAGTCACAAAGCTAGAGATTGAATTAAAAAAGAAAAAACAAAGTAACATGGAGATAACAAATAATGAAAAGTGAATCAAAATTTGATCCTAAAATCATTGAAGAGATGATAAAATTTAGCAAACATGTTATGGATGCACCAAAATTAGTTTCAGCTCCTGATGAAATTAATTTAGAGATTACACCTCATGATGTAGTTCAAGAAATTGATAAAACAAGACTACTACATTACAAACCACTTACAGATAAACAGCACAAAACACCATTACTGATTTCATACGCGCTAATTAACAGATATCATATTTTAGACATACAGCCAGAAAAAAGTTGGGTTAGAAATTTACTAATGCAAGGATTTGACGTATACATGTTAGATTGGGGTTCTCCAACTAGCATGGACAAATATTTAGATTTTGACGATTATGTTAACGGATATTTAGATAGTAGCATAGAATTAATCAAAGATGTATCATCGGTAGAAAAAATATCCCTACAAGGATATTGTACAGGAGCTACAATTGCAACTGCATATGCAGCATTACATCCAGAAAGTGTGAAAAACTATATTGCTACAGCACCGGTCATTGACGGATGGCGAGATACCACAGTAATTAGCAATCTTGCCAAGCATATGGACGTAGACAAAATGGTAGAAACTATAGGAAATATGCCTCCCGAATTCATGTATTATTGTTTTTCAGTTCTAAAACCATTTGAACAAGGAATTGAAAAATATGTTAATTTTTTCAAAAATATCGAGAACAAAAAATTTGTGGATAATTTTCTAAGAGTAGAAAAGTGGCTTGGCGATACACCGCCTATTCCAGGTGCTCTTTTCAGACAATGGATTAAGGATATTTATCAAGATAATCTACTAATTCAAAATAAAATGTTTGTTGGTGGTAGTCACATAAATTTGAAGAAAATTAACATGCCAATATTTACACAAGTTGCAGTAGGGGATCACCTAGTATCACCTGAATGCAGTATGCCACTTCATTATGCAGTAGGAAGTGATGATAAGACATTGAAAATATACCCAACTGGGCATGTAGGAATGATTGCTAGTTCATTATCTCAAAATAAGGTATTACCAGAGCTAGGAAATTGGCTTGCTGAAAGATCATAAAATAAAAAATAAAAAATAAAATTTACCA
Source organism: Nitrosarchaeum koreense MY1 (assembly GCF_000220175.1). Lineage (NCBI taxonomy): Archaea > Thermoproteati > Nitrososphaerota > Nitrososphaeria > Nitrosopumilales > Nitrosopumilaceae > Nitrosarchaeum > Nitrosarchaeum koreense. The sequence goes on from NZ_AFPU01000001.1 coordinate 923,419, forward strand.
CTAGTTGTTCTTTGTGGTGAATGCGGATATCCAGGATTGAAGAATGTTTCTATTCAAGTCAGCAAATGATTTTGCATTATCGTTGAATGTTTTGATGTTTTGTTGGGTTGAATCAATTGTTGCTAGTGTTATTTGATTGTGTATTGATGCCACTTTAACAATTTCTTCAGTAGTATCATTCATTACTTTTAGTGTTGCTTGTGGAATGTTTGTTGCAACACCAAATTTCTTTGCATATTCTTTTTGTAATGTGATTGTAGAATCAACAACATTTTCATATGCTTGTAAATATTCTTGCTGAACATTTGTAATTGATTGATGATACTGTGGTACTGATTGTCTAATACCGGTAAATATTTTGTCTATGTTTTCCTGATATACAGAAAATACATCTTTAGATCCTGGTGTCTGTTCGTTTTTACTCATTGTTTCACCTCCTTATTTTTTGATTTTTTGGCTATTGGAAGGACTATGACTTGTACCAAGTCACCCTCACCTAATCCAAGTGCATTACGTTCTGCCTCTGGAATTGAAATTCTTCCATTACTACTTACAGTTGTTTTGTATGCTCCCCAATTCATAAAAGATGGAAGCATTTGACCGATTTGAAACATAGTCTCCATACTTTTGTTTTGCATAGATGACATATTTTTCATCATATCAGATTGAACCTGTCTTGTATTATCAGAAACTTCTCTAAGAGTTTCTAAAGGATTGAATGTTTGTGTATTTTGATTTGTCATCAACATGCCAAAATTTTTCATGAATTCAGCTTGTGCACGACCATTTTTTTGAATCCAATCTTTGAACATTTCAGAAGGATTGAATTGGTTATAATTACCATTCATTGGTAAATATTGGAATTAGATGGTATATAAACTGATCTAAGAAAGAAATTCCAGAACAGCGGATGAAAAAGTTTCAGGATCTTGAACATATGGAGTATGGCCGCAATCATCCATTCTAAAAAATCTACAATCTTTGATATTGGATAGAAAATTTTCAGCATATTGAATTGGGATCACAGGATCTTTTGATCCCCAGATAACAAGAGTGGGACATGAAATTGAATTTAGTTTAGGAGTTATAACTTCAGAATTTTTCAATCCTAAAACAGTAGACATGAAAGCTAGTTTTGCATTAGGTAGTTTCATTCTTTCAATAAAACCTTGAATAATTTGAGTATCGACTTCATGACCAGATGATTCCATTAACTCAAACACATTTTTTGCACTTTCATCGTTTGGATATAATGCAGCCATTATGTAAGCATCTAATGCAGGAGTAGATTGTTTCATTGAACCTGCAGGAGATACAAGAATTAATTTTTCAACTTCATTTGAATGGGTAGATGCATAGTCAGCTGCAATTTGACCACCTAATGAAGAGCCAATTATAATGGGACGTGCGATTTTCAAAGCGATAAAAAATTTCTCAAGAAAAGATGAAAAAAAATCAGGAGTATAATCTGCGACGGGTTTATCACTATAACCATAACCGATCAGATCAGGAACAATCACACGATATTGTTTTGCAAAAAGAGGAATAACTTTATTCCATCGTTCGGCTGATGCACCCAATCCATGGATCAATACTAAGATATGTTTAGAATCCCCAGATTCCAGATACCTAATGGTATTACCATCAACCTGTATGAAATTTTCTTTCATGGTTTTAGCTTCAATGATTTAGCTAGATAAGTTTAGTTACTATTAACGATCAATTGTTTTTGGTATTTTACTAAATTATCATCTCAGAAAACATAGATTAGGTTTTTTAAGATCCAGGTTGAAAACAGACTGTGGTAGATAAAAAAATAAATAAAATTCTTGTCCCGTTAGACGGTTCAAAAAATTCGATACGAGCACTCGAAATGGCAGTATCCATAGCAAAACAGTTTGAGGCTACAATTACCGGAGCATATTCAATAAACATTCAACCACATTCTGAGTTTCAGACAACAGCCACAGTTAGCAAGGAGTGGAAAAATGAGGCAAAAAAAATTCTAGATAATGCCAAAAAAATAGCATTACAAAATAATGTAGATTTTAAAGAAAAAACAATGGCAGGAAACATAGGGTATAACCTCATAAAATTGGCACATGATAAAAAAGAAAATTTCAGTCTAATCGTAATGGGGTCTAGAGGAAGAAGTGCAGTAAAGGAATTATTCTTAGGGAGTGTTTCAAATTATGTCATCCATACATCAAAAATTCCAGTACTTGTTGTCAAATGAGTTTATGATAAACCGTGCTTTTGAAAATATTTTTGATGATAGTCTTCAGCTTTATAAAATTCTGGAGCCGGAACAATTTCAGTTACAATAGGTTTTTGAAATTTTCCTGATTTTTCAAGTTCTTCTTTTGATTTTTGTGCAATTTGTGCTTGTTCTTCATTATGAAAAAATATTGCAGAACGATATTGATGTCCAATATCAGGTCCTTGTCGATTAAGAGTTGTTGGATCATGATTACTCCAAAAAACTTTTAGTAATTCATCATAAGTAATTTCATTTGGATCATATTCTACTTGAACTGCTTCAGCATGTCCAGTTCTATCAGTACATACTTCTTCATAAGTAGGGTTTGGCAATTTGCCTCCGATATAACCTACTTGTGTTGACTTGATACCTTTAGTTTTTCGAAGCAAGTCTTCAACATGCCAAAAACATCCAGCACCAAATGTAGCTTTCATATTTTAATTACAACATTATCAAATTAAAACTATGTGGTTAGCAATTAGAATTAAAAGATAATTTTAGCTAACATCAGTAAAAATTTCAACAACTTTTTTAGCTAAATTTTCAATATTGGCAGAAGGTTCTGCAGAAATCAAAAGAAGAACTTGGGTGATGGGAAATGGAAAACTTACTAAAACAGCCTTATCACGTCTTGCAGCAATATAATTAATCGGTCCTAAACTATCATCATATTCTTTCCTAATTGATGCTTTAGATACAAACTCAAAAAAGGAATGGAGTCTAGTTTCATCGTCCTCATATGGAACAAGACCCTCTTTAAATCCGCCTGCTATCAGTTTACCATCTTTGTCAACAATTCCAGCAAATCTAATTTCTGGTTCCTTTTGTATCTGCAAACATTTTTCATTGTATAGTTTAAGAGCAGCATTATTTGGAATAGACAATATACATTGTTGAGATATCAAAAATAAAAACCTAGCCAATTACATTGCAAACTAGTTTAAAACTTGCATTTTAAAACAACATAATCTATTATTTTTTGATCAGATGCCTTTTTCATTTTTAAAATTGATTTGTAAAGTATTTTTTCAACATAATTTGGGTATTTTTGCAATATGGATTTTTTCAATTCCTGACGATTTTCAATGTAATAATTTGCCAATGGGGTGTATACCTTGTTTCCAATTAATTGTTCATCATGAATTTTAAAACCACCTAATTGTACAAGTTCTCGTACATAATCTAACTTATAATGTTCTGATGACCAAGTAAATTTCAGAATTCCCAATTTGAATAAGGAAGTATTCTGAAGAGTTACAGGTAATGCCAAAGTAAATACCCCATCAGATTTTAAAACTCGTTTTGACTCAGAAATAAAATCTTTTAGAGGTTTGAAGTGTTGCGATGATTCTAATGCCAACACTCGATCTACAGATCTATTAGAAAAAGGTAATTTAGTTGAAGTTGAATTGATAAATTCCATATTTTCCTGGGGACCAGAGAATTGCAATTGATCATAGTTGATGTTTATACAAAACAGTTTTAGATTATTGTATTTTTTTCTCCAAAAAATTGCGGGGGCAGATAGACCACTTCCAACATCCACCACAGATTTGGCGTTTTCTAATTCTGCCATGTTACCAAAGTAAGAACAAAGATTTTCTTGAGCAACGATTGGCTCAGAGGTATTTTGTTCCCAATAACCAAAATTCAGCATAGAGCCTCCCGTTGCTAGCTGCATTATTGGAGAAAGGGAATTGTAAAGATTAATGACATCTTTTTCGTTTTTTCGAATTGTCCAAAAAAACATATCGACAGGGTTAATCACGTTCAAAAAGGTTTTCATATATAGGTGAAATCAGATACTATTAATCTCTAATGTACTAATCTTGATAACTAGTTGACACAGTACATTATCTTTTATTAATTTGGGTAAATTAGTAATTTAATGAGTGAATCAAATTCAGATAACATTTCAGAAATTACAATTGCAAAGTGGAGTGATAGGTTTTTTGCGTGGTTGATTGATTTTTTAATTATTACAGCAATTTCTACACTCATTATGTTTGCATTTTTTGGAAAAATTGATTTTGATATGAATGAAAAATGGATCTGGACAGAAGCAATTCAATATTTTCAAACTAGTATGATCTTTTTTGGATATTGGATAACTTTAGAATATAAAACAGGTCAATCCATTGGGAAGAGGATCTTAAACCTAAAAGTAACAAATACGTATGGAAAAAAGGCAGATTTGAAAGGAGTGATAATCAGTAGTTTTGGAAAAACATTTCTCATTCCAGTAGATGTGATTTTAGGATGGATATTTACAAATGAAAAGCGTCAAAGAATTTTTAATAAAATAGGCGACACATTAGTAGTAAAAATAAAAAATAATGAAGAAAGTATTGAAAATATCAAATATAAAAAAGACTAGATATAGTCATTTTTTATTATACAATTGTTTTCTAGAATTAACCATTAGATCTATTACCAACTTTAGATCTGTGTATTTTGAATGTCTGAGAATCTAAAATGGTGGATTGGGCTTCCTAAAGAATTAGAAAAAGACATAGAATTTGAAGAATAAAACACCATCAAAGTTCAAAAACAGTATTAGTGTTTATAATTAAAAATATATTGTAAATAAATAGATTAAATGATTATTGGGCCCAACCCCAAGCAATCAATTTTTCAACACTTGATGCTTGAATGCATGCTGGCTGACCGCTAATCTTGAAAACAAGTTCCAAGCCTTCTTTGCATACTACGTTTTCAGGAGCAATGCCTTCTTTGATTTGTTTTAATGGTGAAAGAACAGCTGGAATTTCATCTTCCATCATGTCTTCATCTTCCATCATGTCTTCATCTTCCATCATGTCTTCATCTTCCATCATGTCTTCATCTTCCATCATGTCTTCGTCGTCACCCATTGCAAATTCCATTTCATCATCTACAGCCATATTTTCTTCAGTGGATGTAGAATTAGTGGATGTACCATTATTTGCAGTTCCATTTACATGGTCATCTGCAAATGAAGAAGGAAATGCAATCATGCCGGTAATAAGCACAGATAATAACACAAACAAACTAAAGTAATAACTCACGAAGTTAAGTAAAGAGAGTATAATTTAAGATTTATGATAATTGAACATCAAACATTTTCAGGTTTTTAAAGTTAGTAAAGCATTTGCTAAGGGATAAAATAAAATCAAACTGCATAGCATTCGCTAAGGAGTGATTTAAAATAAAATCATCGTACAAGTCGTGTATTATTTTCACTTTGTGAATTCTAAAATGAATTCATCGTGCATAGTCTCTATGTAAGTGGCTGAACCGATGTGTTGGTCTGTTAGTAAAGGCTGGCTCACCACTCGCCGAAGCTTGTGATCTACACCACCTTCCTATCAACGCAGTCTTCTGCTGCCGACCTTCATCTTACGAAAGGATGTCTTGTCTCGGGATGGGATTCGTGCTTAGATGCTTTCAGCACTTAGCCCAAATGGCTTAGCTGCCCGGCCTGCCTTATCAGACAACCGGTAAACCAGTGGCCACGCTACTCTGTTCCTCTCGTACTCGGAGTAACTTCCCCTCAGACATCCACGCTTCCATCAGGCAGAGACCGACCTGTCTCACGACGGTCTAAACCCAGCTCATGTTCCCTTTTAATTGGCGAGCAGCCACACCCTTGGCCCCTGCTGCAGGACCAGGATAGGAAAAGCCGACATCGAGGTACCAAACCGCGGGGTCGATAGGAGCTCTCGCCCGCGACGAGCCTGTTATCCCTGGGGTAATTTTTCTGTCACCTCCGGGCCCCAATAGTGGGCACACGAAGGATCGCTAAGCCAGACTTTCGTCTATGAATTCCGTGCGTTTGGAAATCCATTCAGTCTAGTTTTTGGCTTTGCCCTCTTCAACGGATTTCTGCCCCGTTTGAACTAAACTTTGGGCCCCTTTGATATCTTTTCAAAGGGGTGCCGCCCCAGCCGAACTGCCCACCTGCACGTGTCTCCAGTCTTCTCTGGATAAGTGGTACTGCAAAAAGAGTCTGGTGTTACATCGTTGCTTCTTAACATCCCGGAGAATGTTAAGCATGGCTCCCAGATACCCTGTGCAATTTTTACTATACCACAAGCACAAGCTGCAGTAAAACTCCACGGGGTCTTCTCTCCCCGATGGAAGATGAAGGACTGTTCGTCCTCCTTATGTGGCTTCACCGAGTTGTAGGCGGGGACAGTGGGGCTCTCGTTGTTCCATTCATGCGCGTCGGAACTTACCCGACAAGGCATTTGGCTACCTTAAGAGAGTCAGAGTTACTCCCGGCGTTAACCGGCCCTTAGCTCGGTTGAACCCAAGTTTTAGGTACCGGCACCGGCCAGGATTCAGCGACTATACAAATCCTTTCGGACTAGCAGTCGCCTGTGTTTTTATTAAACAGTCGGAACCCCCTTGTCATTGTAACCTGCGATCCCCATTCCTCATGAAGATTGCAGGCATCCCTTATACCTAAGCTACAGGACTAATTTGCCGAATTCCCTCGCCATACGGTATACTCGTAGCACCTTAGCTTTCTAAGCTAGCGCACCTGTGTCGGTTCTCGGTACGAGCTTGCACATTGCTAACTACATGGTCTTTCATGGTCTCTTGGAATCAAGAAAACTCCGCTAACGCGAAGCCATTCCTGCCTCGGAACAGTTCTCGTCATTACGACACTCCCTATTCCTCGAACAGTTAGATACAACGATAGTTGTACAACCCTTATCCGAAAGCTAACCTTATAGCTCAAACGCTCTGTGCAAGGTACTGGAATATTAACCAGTTTCCCATTCGATTTACTCTGTTGAGGTAAACCTTAGGATCGACTACCTCCAGGCTGATAACGCATTGCCTGGAAACCCTTGCGCTTGCGGTGGTATAGATTCTCACTATACTATGCTGTTACTGCCACCAGGATCTGCAATAGAAATCGGTCCACAGGACGTCACCGCCCTGCTTCGACCCAATCACTACGCCAACCTACCATGAATCATCTACTGATAATTATCTAAAGTATCGGTATTTTGCTTTAGCCCCGTACATTTTTGAGGCATCCCCCCTCGGCAGGTAAGTTGTTACACACTTTTTAAAGGATTGCTGCTTCTGAGCATACCTCCCTGCTGTCTTGGCGGGAACACGCTCTTTGGCTTGACACTTAGCAAAAATTTAGGGACCTTAACTTCAGTTTGGGTTAAACCCCTTTCGGTCGTGAGCCTTACGCCACACGAACCCGTGTCCTTGCTTCTACGATGTGTATCCGTTCGGAGTTTGAATGGAGGGTGAGGAATTTCTTCCCCGCGCCCCCCTATCAGTGCTCTACCGGAAACACTATCTCCACAAAGCACGCCCTGCGAGACGCTTCGGTTGGAACTAGCGAGCGCCAGACTAGATTGGTTTTTGACCCCTATTCCCAAGTCACAACAACGATTTGCACGTCAGAACGTCTTAAGACCTCCAGCGGGCTTTCGCCCGCCTTCGTCTAGCTCAGGAATAGATCGTCTGGCTTCTAGCCTAGCTGCCATGACTCAACGCACTTTCACACGCTTCTCCTCACTTCTTGCGAAGTTGCGAGAACTCGGTTTCCCTTCGCCTACACCATTGAAGGTTTAAGCTTGCCATGACAGTTAGCTCCCTGGCCCGTGATTCGAGACGGAACGCGTGACACTGATGATTAAAACATCAAACCTTCAGCTCTATTGCTAGAACCTCCAGTCTGAAAAAATCACCTTTCATGCCACGCACGTCTGTAACCAATAGGTTTCATGCACTTTTCATCCCCCTTCCGGGGTACTTTTCAGCTTTCCCTCACGGTACTAGTACACTATCGGTCTTGAGAGATATTTAGCCTCGGATGCTACTTTCACCCATATTCATTGCCCACTACCAAGGACAATTACTCGGGTATGAATAGGACCTTTTCCACTTCGCTTAAGGGGGTATCACCCTCTGTGCCAGAACTTTTCAGATCATTTCAGCTGTGTTCCAGGATTCCATATTATCATACCAAAACACCACATCTCCCGAAGGATTCAGTTTGGGCTCTTTCCTTTTCGATCGCCTCTACTTGGGAAATCTCAATTGATTTCTTTTCCTCGTGGTACTAAGATGCTTCAATTCCCACGGTTCGACTTCCATCACCATTGTAACGGAATACACTATGTGTAAGATTCTCATTCGGACATCTCGGGATCATAGGATGCGTGCGCCTACCCCGAGCTTATCGCAGCTTGCCACGTCCTTCTTCTCTCCTCAAGCCTAGCAATCCACCTATTGGCGTCTTTACACCGGCAAATTCAGCCACATATTACACGACTATGCACGACGATCATTGCAAGTCCTCCGGTAAGAGGAACCTGCTACATCCTTCATACATCACTTTCGTGATGCATTGCATCGATGATTTTGCGAAGATTATGTGCACCCGGCACATTCACTTGTCTAAGGAGGTGATCCGACCGCAGGTTCCCCTACGGTCACCTTGTTACGACTTTTCCCTTGTCACTTACCTCAAGTTCGATAACGCCAATCAGACGTCACCTCGCTAAAAGCAAACTTCAATGAAACGACGGGCGGTGTGTGCAAGGAGCAGGGACGTATTCACCGCGCGATAATGACACGCAGTTACTAGGGATTCCATATTCGTGAGGGCGAGTTGCAGCCCTCAGTCATAACTGTGGTAGCGTTTAGGGATTACCTCCTCCTTTCGGATTCGGAACCAATTGTCACTACCATTGCAGCCCGCGTGTGGCCCCAGAGTTTCGGGGCATACTGACCTGCCGTGGCCCCTTCCTTCCTCCGCATTAACTGCGGCGGTCCCGCTAATTCGCCCCACTACTCCTGAGAGTAATGGTGGCAACTAGAGGCAGGGATCTCGCTCGTTACCTGACTTAACAGGACATCTCACGGCACGAGCTGGCGACGGCCATGCACCACCTCTCAGCTTGTCTGGTAAAGTCTTCAGCTTGACCTTCATTCTGCTGTCTCTCCGGGTAAGATTTCTGGCGTTGACTCCAATTGAACCGCAGGCTTCACCCCTTGTGGTGCTCCCCCGCCAATTCCTTTAAGTTTCATACTTGCGTACGTACTTCCCAGGCGGCAAACTTAACGGCTTCCCTGCAGCACTGCATTGGCCACAAGCCAATGCATCACTGAGTTTGCATAGTTTACAGCTGGGACTACCCGGGTATCTAATCCGGTTTGCTCCCCCAGCTTTCATCCCTCACCGTCGAACGTGTTCTGGTAGACCGCCTTCGCCACAGGTGGTCATCAATAGATCAAAGGATTTTACCCCTTCCTACCGAGTACCGTCTACCTCTCCCACTTCCTAGTTATGCAGTATTCCCGGCAGCCCATACGTTAAGCGTATGGATTTAACCGAAAACTTACAAAACGAGCTACGGATGCTTTAGGCCCAATAATCATCCTGACCACTTGAGGTGCTGGTTTTACCGCGGCGGCTGACACCAGAACTTGCCCACCCCTTATTCACTAGTGTTTCTAGGACTAGCAAAAGGTTTCTTTAGCAGAAACCACTCGGATTAACCTTGTCGTGCTTTCGCACATTGCAAAGTTTTCTCGCCTGCTGCGCCCCATAGGGCCTGGGTCCGTGTCTCAGTACCCATCTCCGGGCTACTCCTCTCAGAGCCCGTACCTGTAATAGTCTTGGTGGGCCATTACCTCACCAACAAACTGATAGGCCGCAGTCCCATCCTACGGCGATAAATCATTTGAAACATAAACCGTTCCAGGTATAATGTTCTGTCGGGCATTATTCTCAGTTTCCCGAGGTTATTCCCGTCCATAGGGTAGATTGACTACGCGTTACTGAGCCGTCTGCCTTGTATTGCTACAATGACTCGCATGGCTTAGTATCAATCCGATAGCAGTCAGGTCCGGCAGGATCAACCGGATTCTTTCTTTTACTTGATTATTGAAGTACACAATGTACTATAATTGGAATTGACGGATGCACATAATCTTCACATTTCAGATTTGATCAGTTGATCAGATCCTCATTTTGTATGCGTAAATGGAGGCCCATGAATCACAAAATGGTATAATACCATGCTTTCATCACAAGCGCCGCCTATTGCTTTACGTATGCAGAAACAGAAGAATTACAAATCCATATAAACCATGCCTAAAATAATTTCTGATCTCAGATTATTTTTGTAAAAAAGATAATTAATCAAATTTCACATCACCTCAAAGATAAAACATTCGCAAAAAAGGACCAATTTAGTACAAATATTGATAGTTAAAATTGATGAAATGGCATCAAAGATTAACTTTTGACAGATTACATTTCAGAATACAAGAAAAAAACAAAAGGATCAGTAAAACTCTTTGACAAGTCTTTAAAATTTCATGTAAATGGGGTAAGTCACAACATCAGATTTTTTGAACCTTATCCATTTGTTGTTAAATCATCGTCTGGAAAAAATCTAGTGGATGTTGACAATAACAAGTATACAGATTATTGGATGGGACACTGGAGTTTGATTTTAGGTCATGGCCCAAAACCAGTAAAAGATGCAGTGAAAAAACAGATTGAAAAAAGTTGGATGTATGGTACTGTAAATGAACAAACCATCAAGTTATCAGAGTTAATTTCAAAAGCAGTTCCAGTGGCTGAAAAAATTCGTTACGTCACTTCTGGTACTGAAGCTACAATGTATGCAGTAAGACTGGCACGGTCTGTAACTGGGAAAAACATTATTGCAAAGATAGATGGTGGGTGGCATGGATATACATCTGATTTACTAAAAAGTGTAAACTGGCCATTTACAGAATCAGAAAGTACCGGTGTAGTAAACGAAGAAAAAATAGTATCAATACCATTTAATGATTTTGAAAAATCACTTGAAATTCTAAAAAAAGTTTCAAATGATTTGGCAGGAATAATCATAGAACCAGTATTAGGAGGAGGTGGATGTATTCCAGCAAATGCAGATTATCTTAAAGGAATTCAGGAATTTTGTAAAAAGAATAATTCGTTATTTATTTTAGATGAGATCGTTACAGGATTCAGATTTAGATTTGGATGTTTGTATCCTACAATGAATCTTGATCCAGATATTGTCACATTAGGAAAAATTGTTGGAGGAGGAATGCCGATTGGAGTTATGTGTGGTAAAAAAGAGATAATGGAGTACTCCAACACTAAAGGGAAGAAAAAAACAGAAAGAAGCTATATCGGAGGAGGCACATTTTCTGCCAATCCAATGTCAATGACTTCAGGGTTTGCCACATTAACAGAATTAAAATCTGGAAAAACAATTTATTCAAAAATAAATTCACTTGGAGACTTTGTAAGAAAAGAGATAACAAAGGTATTTGATGGGAAAGTAATTGTTACAGGTAAAGGATCGTTATTTATGACGCATTTTGTAAAAGATGGAGTTACAGAGGTTATCAATTCTTCTCAGGCTGCAAAGTGCGATACATCATTACTAAACAAATATCACTTTAAGATGATTGCTCATGACGGAATATTCTTTTTACCAGGAAAACTCGGTGCCATATCCAATGCGCACACCAAAGAAGACATAAAGAAAATGATCAATGCAACTGAGAACTTTCAGGAATAAAAAAGCAATCTAAACTTTCATTACTACGATAGTTCAGAATTAATCATGGGTTTGTTTGGTTCAAAAGAAGATACAGAAGACATGATGTACAATGCAATGTCATTACTTGAAAAAAATCAGCCAAAAGGAGCAATTTCAATATTTACTAAAATATTAAAACAAGATCCAAAAAACATATCTGCATTATACAATAAAGGACTTGCATTAAATCAAATTAAGAAATACAGTGATGCAGTAACTTGCTTTGATTTACTATTAGAAATTAACCCCAAAGATGCGGCAGCAATTAACAATAAAGGAATAGCAATGGCCGAATTAGGAAACATACAGGGAGCATCAGAGTGTTACGATAAAGCAATGGAAGTAGACCCAAAATATGGGCCATCATATTTTAACAAAGGAGTTTTGCTTGACAAATTACAAGAACATGAGGAGGCCTTGAATTGTTTTGAAAAGGCAATTCAAGTATCACCAAGTAAGCCAAATGCTCAGTTTTACAAAGGAATCATTTTGGGCAAATTAAAAAGGCATGAAGAAGCCTTGAATTGTTTTGAAAATATATACAGAAAAAACCCAACCCATATGGATGCATTTTTTCATAAAGGAATAGAATTAGCAGAAATAGGAAAACATGAGAAAGCAATTGAGATATTTGATCAAATCCTATCAAAGCACAAAGATAATGTAAATATCATATATGCAAAATCAAGAAGCAAAGCATCTCTAGGAATGTTTCCAGAATCATTAGAACTATTAAAGCAAGCAATCTCAAAAAATCCCAAAACAATTAGGGCATGGGCTAAAGAAGAAAAAGCATTTACCCAATTGCACACAAATGACAAGTTTAGAGCACTTGTAAAATTATAAAAAAAAATATTTACAAAATTTTATTTCTAATTGCATCGATTCGCAGTATTTCAATTTTTTTGTTTGGACCTACTAATCGAGCTTCAAATATAGGGACATAAATTTCTGAGATTGCATTTAGGGTAAATTCATCATTTAGATTACGGATATCTTGCTCTAGTGGTTTTTTTAGAATGAGTTTTAGTTGATCAACAGCGGCATCGTATGTTATTTCAGGTTTTTTTACAGTAGAGGAATTAGATTCCAATATTTGCTGAGGATAATTCTCGACAGTTTTAGAATTAATCGTAAATTGGAATTTTATCTCCCTACCATGATGATCAAAAGTGACTTCACCTTCTTCTTCGACAAACACATGTTCTTCCAATGGAAGTTCAATCTTGTTTTTTCCACGATTTCCAACAAATGCCTTTCTAAGAGTAGATTTGGATTCAATTGGAAAAATACCACCTCCAAGAACAACTTCCTTGACATTAGAATCTACAGAAATAACATGAGTCGACTTTCTAAAATAATCAGCAACATATTTCCCAGAAATTTTCAATAAGCTTTCATAATAAAGTGTAAGAGACTGAACATGAACTTCTTCTGGGCTTGGTTTTTTAAATAATTTTTTAAATAGTGAAGTTTTTTTCTCTTCGATTATTACAGATGCATCTTTTTCATCAATAATTTTTTTTAGAACTATTGTTTTAATATCATACTTGTTTTTAGTCAAAATTCCATAAAATTTAGAACGATGTCGCTATTAAATCAATTGTGAAATTCAGCAGTTGGGAAAAATATATTACATTTGAAAAGACCTACATGGTATGGCCACAAAAAAGAAAGTTGGGCGTATTGAAAGATTTCTAAAAAAAGCTGACAGAGCAATAGAAGATGGAATTAAAAGAGCTGATGAAGCACTAGATGATGCAGTGGAATTTGGAGGAATGGCAGCAAATCAAGCAAAAAAGACAAGTAAAGAACTTAGAGACAAAGCAATTAAAGAAAAAGCAGAAATCACAACAAAAGGAATTAAAAAAATTAATGAAAGTATTGCTGCAGTTAAACAGGCCACAATTAAAACCAATGAAGAGTTAACAACGCTAGAAAAATTAGGCGAGTTAAGAAAAGCAGGAGTATTAACTGAAAAAGAATTTCAAGAAAAGAAAAAGAAAATTTTATCGAGAATATAATATGAAAAAGTCAAACATTAACTCAAAGGGAGATAAAAGAAAAATCAATTCAAATTGGTTTACAAATAAAGTTCACATGAAAGATATTTCCTCAAAGATCAAATCTAAAGAGCAAGATATCTATCATGTCTACTTTGAAAATGGAGCAAAAACAAAGATGCACTCTCATAATGGAAATCAAATACTGATTGTCACTAAAGGGATAGGCAGTCTTGAGATATTTAGAAAATATGGCATAAAGAAAACAGAATTTAAAATCAAAAAGATTGAAAAAATTAGTCTCAATGAAGGAGATGTTGTGTACATTCCATCAAATACACTTCATACACATGGAGCAACTAATAAAAAGACGTTTTCGCATATTGCAATCAATATTTTACCATCTAAAAATTCAGTGTATAAAACGGCATGGTATGAATCAGACTTTAAGACAAAAGTTACAGAAAAAATTTGAACATCCAAAATGTCAGTTAGAAAAAGTTCCGAAATTGAAGAAATTCTAGGCAGTGAAGGATCAAAGATAAAACAATACTTTCATCCACACAATACACTAAATGGTATTGGGTATAGCTTAGCTCATTTTACAGTAGAACCTGGGGGGAAAACCATCCTACATAAGATAAAATCCTCAGAAATTTACTTTATTTTAGAAGGAGAAGCTGCATTGGTGATTGATGACGAAAGACATCAATTAAAAAAAGATGATTCGGCGTATGTTCCGCCATCATCAAAGCAGCATATAGAAAACACAGGAACTTCAGTTCTACGATTTTTATGCATAGTAGAACCAGCATGGAAACCAGAAGATGAAATCATTTTAGAATAAACATAAAACCGGTAAATCGTATGAAATTGTTTTTAAGATAAAAGAGATTCTTAGAATTTGTGAATAGATTTCAAGCCCTCAAAACATTGAATATAAAATCAGATTCATCAATGGAGGACGTGAAATTAGCATATAGAAAATTAGCTCTAGAATATCATCCAGACAAAAATATTAGCGAAAAAGAAGGCATTGAATTTAAAAAAATTACAGAGGCATATAATTATTTGAAAAAAAACACTACAGAAGATAACAACAATCCTAAAGAAAAGTTCACAGATTCAAATAACAAAACTAATTTTGAAAGAAAACCTCAATGGGGAGCACCACAGAGTGGAAAAATACCAGAGGAAGACTGGAGTAGATACACTAGAGAGTTTGAAGAAGGAGATCCCACTTTTTGGAGAGAGTATGAAAAAAAATTCTGGGAAGAATACAATGCGCGTGTGCGCTCAGATGGAAAACAAGGAGAGTATGAAAAAGCTAAAGAGCCTGAAAAACAACCAAATCTCTTTGTGGATGTTGATAAAAGCTTGTGCATAGGATGTTGTAGTTGCGAAATGATAGCCCCCGATGTGTTTTCAATAAATAGAAATTCAAGATCAAATCCAAAATCATCAGTTATTAATCCAAAAGGTGCAGGAATTAACAAAATAATGAACGCAGCAGAAACATGTCCAACTAAAGCAATAATTGTAGAAAATGCAGATACAAAAGAAAGATTATTTCCTTATTAGAGTTATTTTAATTTATCATAAATTTCTTCAATTTCAGAGTCAGAAAATTTTGCATGTTTAAACATATTATGAATTGGTCCTGCAGAATCACCGAGAGTACGAGGAACTAGATGCACGTGAACATGTGGAACCTCTTGTCCAGCATCTTTGCCATTATGAACTGCTACAAGCGTTGAGCCAGTCAATTTGTCAACTTTTGAGAGTACTTTGTGTACAAGGGAAAATAAATCAATATTCTCCTCATTACTCATGTCTTGAATTTTCATATGATGATTTTTTGGGATTATTAGAGTATGTCCTTTTGCAAGTGGAAAAGCATCCAAAAAAGCAATAGAATGACTAGTTTCTTGAACAATTTTTGCAGGAATCTGCCGAGAAATAATTTTACAAAATATACAATCCATATATCATTAACAAATAAACAAAATATTAAATTCTATGTTTGAACAACGGTAGCCCAAGCAAGTCCTCTTCCGAACTTTATTGTTGTTTTATCTCCTGCTTGTAATTCACAATTTTGAATTTTTTTAGGAATCATATCTTTTGTTTCGACATAACATGTACCTTGATCGTTATTCAAAATAACTACATCTTCAAAAACATCTTCTCGTATTAAATTCCAAAATGGAAAGACTATTGTGGATAAAACCAAAGCTGCTGCAACAAAAGCCCCACCGAAAACAAACCCCATTTTTTGGCTATTTGTAAATTCCAACTACCAAGTACCGCCTGTACCAGAATTTGGATCAAGCTTCTTTTCAGGAATGTTACCATGTGCCTTTTTTGTGTGTCTCTTTAGTCGTTCTGGATCATGTAACTCTAAACCACACACATTGCATTTGGTCTCATTTTCATTATCTTTATTTCGTTTGAATAAACCCATAGTTATTCAATATTTGAATTACATTAAAAACGATACGGTTTTTTATAAATTTTAATTTATATTGTAAATATAATTAAAAAATTTTAGTCTATCAACGAGTTTGAAATATTATAAAATATTGGTAATTAAATTTCAGTTTAGATTTTTGTAATAGAGTTTGATAATTGTATCAACTACTTTATCAGTATCTACTTCTTTTTCTGCACTTACTAAAAGCAAATGATCATCACCCAAATAGAGTGAAAAACGTTTTACCTCATCATATTCAGCCAAAGTGTATTTTGTTTTACCAAGCCATTTTGATACTTCTTTTCTTGATTGCCAGTCTAAAATAGCCAAGGTAACCAATTCATTTTCTTTGTGTTCAGAAAGAATACTTGTCAAACCCTTACGTAGACCGCCACCAGCACGAACAGCCCATTGGTCATAAACAGTTGCAAATCTAATTTTTGGATTTGAATCTAAAATTTGTGAGCAAAAATTTTCGTAATCCAATAAAATTATCATGTAATTCCAAGTATTAGAGGTTTAGTTTTAAAAAATATAGGCATGAACATATTTGAAATATTTCATAAATTGGATTAATTTTTGCTATTTTTCTTAAAAGATATTTCTTGTCCATTTCCAATTGGAACGGTAATGGATTCAACGGAGGGGATTCCATGTATGTGGTTGAGATATTTTTTTATGTATTTTTTAAATCGTATTGGATAAAGTATGTTATCTGCAGCAATTATGCCATCTTTTTTTAACATTGATAAGCAGATATCAAAATAAATTGGATATAGCTCTTTATCTGCATCAATAAATATAAAATCAAAATAATTTTTAGAATTAGATTTTATAGATTTTTTCAGTTCTAATAGAACATTTTTAGCAGTGCCCTCTTTGATTTCAATCATTTTAGATACGCCTGCTTTACGAAAGTTTTTTTGTGCAATGTTTATTTTGTGTGGATTTTGCTCTATAGTAACTATCTTTGAGTTTTTTCCAATGATTGCATTGGCAAACCACAAAGTAGAGTAACCAAAAGAAGTGCCTATTTCAAGTATTTTTTTTGGTTTGTGGGTTTTGAGAAGAATGTTATAAAAAATTCCAGCATCTCTAGTAATTGCAAGCATTCTTTGGTCATGTGAAATTTTTTTATGATTTTTTTCTTCATATTTTGATCTTTTTTCCAATGAATGTAAAACTCGGGCAATTTTTTTATCCAATAATAAACATTACACATAACCTAAATTTAACATTATGAACCAACAAACCAATACCAAGGAAGATATTATCAATGTTAAGTGAGAAACAAATCTACAATATAGTTAAAGGATAAATAGAAAAAATTTAATTATTTATCTATACGTTTTATACAATATTTCGTTTAATTGTGCTTTCAATTCTCCAATCTGGCCTCGTAAATCAATAATATTGGCAGTATGCATTTCTATCTGTTCATTATAATTTGATGGTTTATTTGGATCATGAGTAATAGAACGCAGCGTATTTCTTTCACTTACAATATCGTTTTGCAATTTAATTAGTTGATTTTCTATATCAGTGATTTTAGAATTAGATTCTGCATTTCCAGCAGGGGCTACAAAAATGGATGTAAGGTTTCCAGACAATATCTTAGCAGAAGACATCTGACATGTATTTGGAGCAATTTTATCACCTAATTTGACATTGATGGTTTCCATATCCGAAGTTACCGAAATCACAGGAAGTTTTACTATTGTTTTACCAGCGCATGCTTCAAAGACTGCATCATATGTATTCTCACCAGTAAGTGCTTTTTTTGCCATTACTAAAGTTGCAGATTGGTCTTCAATTGGAGTACCAGTAAAGGATAGTTTTTGAACATTGTATTTTTCTTGTGGCACTGCATATACAGCAAAGTATAATCTGTATAGATCTTCTTTTGTTTCATTTAGTTGCTTTCTAAGTTCAGTTATCTTTGTAATTTGAGTAACATCTGGAGCCGATTTGGTACCTAGTAAGTTTCTTGCAACAGCAAGTTCTTGCTGTAAAGACGATACCTTTGCTTCTAAATCAGATAGAGTCTTTGAAATATCGCCCTGATTTAGTAAAGTAATTTTTATGGTATTTGGGTCAGCTGCTTTGATAAACGTAGCACTGACAATGCAGGTATTTGGCTCAACTGTCTCTGGTATCTCATAGCGTTGTGTCTCACTATCAGATTTTATCAAAATATCAGGAACATAGATCTTTTGAGATGATGAACATATTTCAAATGCAACATCATACCCAGATACAGCATATTTTGGAGATACCTTTCCAAATTGAGTCTTTATCGGTTCCACATACAATTTATTTATCGTTCCCAAAACAAAGTCACCTTGAGAAGATTGAGCATTCAAAAGTGATTCATCAACTGGTTTTGCCCAGCCTTTTGATACAAGCTTTAAAACATTATCAGTTTTCACACATGCAACAGAATTTGTTCGTTCACGAATTACTTTGAACATTCCACTTTCACATGTTAGATCATCAGAAGAGATACCTAGATTGATCTGTTTTTTTAAAGAAAGAACATCTGCAAATGAATCCTGCAAATTAGGTACCATCGTAAGCATTGAAACAGAAAATAATACAAAAATTATTGAAAACTGTTTATTCATATTTTTAACACCATTGTAATCATATAAAAAAGTACGTAAGTCATTTTATTCTAATTATTCCTTGGTTGATAAGATATTCAATTGATTGTACATATTCAGAGTCAGATATTTTTCCTTCAGACCACCATCCAGCAGTTACTTTAATCCAAGAAGGAAGAGAAAGTTTTTCAGTAACAGGTTTTGGAGTAGCAGAAACTACGTTTGATTCTTTTGATGTGCCTTCGGAATTAATTGCCACAACTTTAAACTGATAAGAAACATTATTGGCAAGACCAGTTATTATTGCCTCAGGCGTGGTGTCAGATTTTGGAATGGTGATAAAGGAATTAGATCCTAAATGAGACTGGATAATTTTGTAACCTGTGATTGGAAAACCATTATTGTTTGGCGTACTCCAGGTAAGTTTGACCTGAGAATCTCCTGGAGATATTTTCAAATTGTTAATGGAACTAGGAACTTTGTTAGATGTTATTAGTGATGGGGCAGGTGTTGCATAAATAAAATTAGAATCAGATCCAATACCATTAGCATTAACACCGATTACTTTGAACCCATATGAGACACCGTTTGTCAGACTGTCGATTGTCACAGTTGTTGCTTTACCAAGAATAGAATGAGTTACAAATGAATCTGAGCCAGTTTTGAATTCTCTAATTCTATATCCAGTAATAGAATCAAGATCTGTGGAAGATACAGACCAAGACAGTGTCACTTTACTATCTCCAGGAATAGCTTTGAGATTAGTAATTATAATTGGAACCCGATTGTTTGGGGTACTGGTAACTGGTGAAGATTCTTTTCCTATCCCAATTCCATTAACAGCTGCAATTTTAAATTGATAGGCAACATCATTTTTTAGACCAGATATAGTAGTGCGCTCTATATCACCAATGTTTGGATGTGTTGTAGTAACACTAGAACCTTTTTCATTTACAATAATTCGGTAACTGGTAATTGGAGAACCGTTATCGGAAGGTTCAATCCAAGACAGGAATACCTGACCGTTACTTGGAATAGCAACTAATCCTCTTACTTGATTTGGAACTTTAGCTACAGTTGATTTTGAGGGGGTTGCAGAATCCACATTAGAATCAGGGCTTTTTCCGATAGCATTGACAGAATTAATTTTAAAAGCATATGAGACATCATTTGTCAGCCCAGTGATTTGAGCAGCAGTCACTTTACCATCAAGAGTTTTTTTCTTAAAAACATCAGTGCCTATTTGCCAATAAGTAATGACATAACCGGTAATAGGAGAACCATTATCATTTGGTTTTGTCCAAGACAGAGTAACTTTTGTATCACCTCTAGTCGCCATTAAATCATATACTGCAGATGGAATATCAACTAAAGTAGTTGATGAGAGAGGAGTTGCAGATGCAGTGTTAGAGTCAGTGCTCTCTCCAACAGAATTAACTGCAATTACCTTGAAACTGTAAGATACACCATTTTTCAATCCTGTTGCAGTAGCATCAGTAACAAGACTAAGATTTGGAAATGTGGTGAATACATTTGAACCAGTTTGCGATTTTATTATTTTATACGAAGTGATTGGAGAACCATTATCATCAGGGGCAGTCCAAGAAAGATGGATTTCTTCATTGTTTGGGATTGCAATAAGATCAGTGATTGGCTCAGGAGCAGATTCTGTTTGAGCAAATACCACATCATTAAAAGACATGATCATGAAAACAGAAAATATAAAAAAAATCGAAAATAAATTAAATTTTTTTGAAATCAATAATGTTTTTGAGACATCATGATACTTAAGTGATGTCATCATATTATCATAAAATATGAAATCATTTGAATTGCTCAAGTATATCAGAATTAAAATTCATATGACCATTTTTTCTTATAGTAGAGATGCAAAATATTATCTTTTGAATCAAGAGTAATCATCCTCAAAAATCCATGACAATCCCATCACGTCAAGAGCACAAATATTTTGTCTTGAGACAAGATTTAGATCAAGTTTTTCTTCCTCTTTTACTGGTAAACTTTCAACCAGACTTTTTGTAGCCTTGGAGTGGCTATTTTCAACATATTGTATTTGTTGCATTTTCAAAATTATTAAATCAGAAAGATATTTGTCAATAGTGTCGTATTTGTGGCATGCCTTTATTTTGAATTTAAAACATAATTTCAAATGACAGAAATTTGAAATCTAATAATTATGATGTTTTGTATTTGTTAGATAATATCAAACAAACAAAAAGTCCTTTTCCAGAGATAGCATCAGCCCTATGATTCACGCCTTTTGGGATAAAGATTGTAGCAGGGGAGCTAACCTTATAGATTTCATCATCTAATTGAATCTCATAAACTAGCTTATCATCCTGTGAAAGGATCAAATTTACTTCATCCACATCATGCTTATGCAAACAACTGTATTTTGAGATTTTTTTATCAGACATATTAACAAAATGAACGGCAGTATGAATTTTGGATTCAGGTATAATTTTTTGACTTAACATAGAAATACGTTTAATAGATGTTTTTTGATGGAATGGAATTTTTGACAATGGTTCATTAATTCCCTTTGTAATGTATTTTTTATATTTCCGCATAATTTAGAAATATAATTTTTAGTATAAAACAAGTCTGATTACAAGTCATCATATAAACAACAAAGAATATCAAAATACATGCAACAAGACAGAACCTCAGAATGGTTTGTCCCAAAGATTGGTCCAAGAAACTTTAGAATTGGAATTGGAATGTTGTTTTTACCTTATACTGCCATTGTTACATGTTTTGCATTATGGGGTTCACTTGTAACTGATTTTACTCTTGACAGAATAGTTTCAATAGGAATAATCTATTTTCTTGCAGTAGGAGTAGCAGCTCACTTTCTTGATGCAGTAGGTGGAAAAACTAAACCTTGGGGAACACTACCAAAAAGAAAAATAACATCAATTGCAATATCATCACTTGTAATTGTATTTACTATTGGACTATACTATGCATTTTTGGATTCTCCGTTACTATTCCCCATAGGAATAATTGAAGGATTTTTTCTGTTTGCATATAATCTAGAACTTTTTGGTGGAAAATTTCACAACAACATATCAACCATAATATCTTGGGGGATTTTACCAGTATTTGCAGGATCTGCAATACAATCAAACTCAATTTCAATTGAGACAATAATTTTAAGCTGTATTTCTGCAGGAATAACTTATGTTCTAATAACAACATCTAGAAAATACAAAGAACTCAAAAAAGAAGGAATTGAAAGTAGTAAAATCAAAAATAAAGAAAATATTCTAAAAATAATCACATTAGTGGTGTTATCAGGAACTATTTTGTTTTTTATTTTACGAGTTTAATTTTTGTCCTACTATCACTGCACATGAATTGAGCGTCAAGTATTCAACCTCTACATCTAAACCATATTTTTTCATAGCAGAAACATAATTTTCAAGCCAATTACTTGAACGAATTAGTTTTGGAAGTTCAACAAATGCATCATTCCAAGTTGGGATAAAATATCCGATAAAGCGCAATAAAACAAAATAAAAATTCCAGAGATTTTGAATAAAAATATTGTTAGGGTATGTGAAATCATGTAAGATTATTACTCCGTTTGGATTTAAGTGTAAAATACATTTTTTGATTAATGTTTGGGCATCACAATATTTTGGAATGTAGGATGATACAATTGAATCGAATTTTTGTCCAATTTTGAGATCTTCGGCATCTTGATGAACAAATAAAATATTTTTAAATGATTTAGAATTGGATTTTGCAACATCAAGATAACTAGGAGTAATGTCAACACCTACTATAGTGTCATCTTGAAATTTTTGTGCAATCATTCTAGTCAATATTCCAGTACCACATGCCAAATCTAAGATAGATTTCCCATGAATTTTATCAAGAATGTGTCTTTTCCAAAGCATATCTTTACCAAATGTTGCGTATCTAACAATTTTATCATATGATCTAGACGTATTTGCAAAAAATTTTGGTACGAGGTTTTTTGGAGAATAAATTGACAATCATAAGACATAGATCTATGTAACGTATATTCATTAAGAGTAAATTAGAAAAGATCAAAGTCATTATCAAAGGTGAAAATTTACAATAATTTGTTAAATTAGGCATACAAAATACAACCATGGCAAAATCAAAAAAACCTGCTAAAACAAGTGCCATAGCAACTCCATCTTTAACATCAAATTGGGTTGACATTAACAAATCAATTGACAACCTAAGACAAGAAATGGAAAAAGCATTTTGGTCATTCCCCTCAATATCCATGTCAAAAATGAACCATACATCTTGTGATATTATTGATGAAGGAAATCAATTTAGAGTAAAGATGGACACACCTGGAATTCAAAAAAACGAGATAAAGCTCAATGTAACTGAAAATTCTATTGAGGTTACTGGAGAACATAAAGAAGAGGAAAAGAAAAAGAACTATCTAAGAAAAGAAAGACACAGTATGTCATACTATCAAACAATTCCTCTCTCAGAGAAGATAGTTCCAAACAAAGTAAAAGCAAAACTAACCGATGGCGTACTAGACATAATATTGCCAAAAAGCAAACCTACCCCCACACCAAAGAAAAAAACTGTAAACGTACAGTAATTTTTTCTTTCTTATTTCTTTAATTGAATGATTCGGTAGAAATTCAGAGTAATACATTAGAAAAGAGGTAAAACGTACTTTATAATCTTCAAGATATTCATATTAGATTCAACTTCACATGGATTCAGATATCATATTATGGATAAAAGTAATGTAGACAGAGTAAAAAAATCAAAATAAAAAATAAAGAAACCAGTCTATGCTAAAAGACTAGTTTTCTTTCCTTTTCTAATGGATAAAATTATGTATGTTGAAACAGCTATGATTCCACCTTGAAGAATTTTGCTTAGGATGTCAATAAATCCTATATCATCTTGTTGACCTACAAATGGGATGTCGGCGGTTCTAGACAATACATACAGACCTATCAGCGCCAGTGAGCCGCCTATTGCTAAAACATATGGTACTTTACTTGTATGTCTTGTAATTGTTACCCATAGTCCAATTGGGATATACGCAGCACCCACTGCAGCAAAAAATGCAGTTTCAATAAAAGCACCACTTTCAAATTCTTGTGAATTACCCGCATTTTCTGCAAATTCTTGACTTGCGTCAGCAATTTCTTGTGTAGATACAAAGAGATACAGAGTTCCTGTAGCTAGCATCAAAAAAACCATTGAAACTATAGCTGATTTCATTGCTTTCGATTTCATGGTTTGTGTATGTAAAATGAGATATAATGGATATCGATCATTTTCAAAAAATGAGAATGGAAGATATTAATTAAATGTCAAGATGCAGACAAGAGAAAGATGTCTGGAGAAATTCATTATGTAACGATTGCAATTCATCTGATTGTAGGATTTGTATTAGTATTTTTTGCTACAAAAGCATTCAAGAAAACAAAATATCCTCCAATGGCATTACTTGCTCTTGGATTTTCTTTAATTGTTGTAGGCGATACAATAATTGGAGACATAGTAGAATTTTTAGAACAAGGTGTTTTTGGCGAAATCCTAGAAGAAGGAGTTGAGATTGCAGGTTTTATTATTTTGATATTGGCGGTGAAAAGAAGCTGAAATGGACGATGCAAGTGAGATCTTCGCCGCAATATCTGACGAACAAAGTAGAGAAATAATAAAACTAGTTACAAACACAGAACTAACTATTCAACAAATTTCCAGTATGCTAGACATTCCATTATCAACGGCATATAGAAAGACAAGAAAATTGGAAGAATTAGAGATAATCAAGAAAACCAAAGTTATACGAACGCTTGAAGGACTTGATGAAAGCTATTATAAAAATTGGATAAATGAAATCGTAGTTACTTATAGAGATGGAGAATTATCCTTCAAATTAGAACGTATAAAGATGGAAGATAAAATTGTAAGACTCTGGCAAAAATTTTCAGAGTAATTGAGCATCCCATCAAATAATAATTTGAATCACATCATTAAATACAAAATGGGATATGTAATCATGTACAAAAAACAATTTTAACATCTAAAAGATCAGTAATGGTCAAATACATTATAAAGGATAATTGATTTTAAAAAAGTCTGATGAATCTCAATAACATCACAGTGTTAGGTTCTGGGATTATGGGTCATGGTATTGCACAGGTTTCAGCTACTGCAGGATACAATGTAGTTTTAAGAGATATCGAGCAGGGATTTTTAGATAAAGCGATGGAGAAGATCAGATGGAGTTTAGACAAATTAGCAACTAAAGGAAAAATAACACAACAAGAAGCAGATTCTATTTATTCAAGAATAACGCCAATTGTAAATCTTGCAGATGCTGTAAAAAATGCACAGTTAGTTATTGAGGTAGTGCCAGAAATTATGGATTTAAAGAAAAAAGTTTATGCAGAACTAGATTCAGTTGCAGGTAAAGATGTAATATTTGCATCAAACACAAGCACTCTACCAATTACGGAAATCGCAAACACAACATCACGTCCAGATAAATTCATTGGAATTCATTTTTTTAATCCACCTCAATTGATGAAATTAGTGGAAGTGATCCCAGGTGAAAAGACATCACATGAGATAGTTGATTTAACTTTAGAGTATGTAAAATCGGTAAAAAAAGAGTCAGTAATTTGCAGACGAGATGTTCCAGGTTTTATCATCAATAGATTATTCATTCCAATGGTTCATGAAGCATGTTACATGATGGACAGAACAGGAGCAACGATGACTGAAATTGATTCGGCAGTAAAATTCAAGCTTGGTTTTCCAATGGGTATTTTTGAGCTAGCTGACTTTACTGGAATGGATGTAATACACAAAGCAACTACAGAGATGTATCTTAGAGATAAAAAAGTGATTTTGCCACACCCAACAATTGAAAAAATGTTTGATGCAAAAAAACTTGGCCAAAAATCAGGGGAAGGATTTTACAAATACTCTGACGATAAATATGAACGTGTTGCATTATCTGAAGAGATGGCACAAAAATGCAATCCAATTCAACTTGTTGCAAATATTTTAAACAATGCAGCGTGGCTTGTTTCTAACAAAGCAAGCGATATTGAAGAAATTGAAAAAGCTGTGTTTCTCGGGCTAGGATTAAAAAAACCGCTCTTTGAGACAGCAAAAGAAATAGGAATTAAAAATATTGTAAACGAGTTAAAGCAATTAGCATCAAAACATGGTAAATTTTACGAGCCAGATCCGCTGTTAATTTCCATGCAGTAATTCAAGAATTTTCTTTACAGCATCTTTTGCAGTGTCAACACCAATAATCTTGACATTTTTTCTATGATCAACATATCCGTCAATGAATTTATCTGCAGCGCCACCTGTATTTCTTATTGCAACCATAGGTTTTTTGTGCATATATGCAGCACAAATCTCAGACAAGGTTCCAGATCCTCCTCCAACTATAATTATTCCATCAGCAGACAACGCAGTTAGAAAATCTCTGGTAAGCCCCATACCACTTGGAATCACAATATCACAAAATTCATTTGCATGCATTGGATCATCTTGAGGGATAATGCCAACAGTTAGACCATTTGAGTCATGAGAACCCTTAGCTGCTGCTTTCATCACACCACCTAATCCACCAGTCATTAAAACACAATTAGATTTTGCCACTTCACAACCAATCTCATAGGCAATTTTTTCATGTGCGGGGGTACAGCCATCATCATTATGACCAATTACCAAAATTTGGGTTTTCTTTGTCAATAAAATGATTCAATTATTCACCATCTAATACTTTCCTAACGCAAAAGATATTAAATAATAAAATACAAATCAGTCATGGAAAAACGTTCAATGCCAGTTTGTTTTACAGCAAAACAATACAAAATGATCGAAGAATTTGCCAAGAGAAATGGCATGCTAAATACAAGTCAAGCTCTTGAAAAGATCTTAAGCAGTTAATCATTTTCGTCATTTTTGTTTTTATTTAATCCAAAATGACGTGGTTTTAGGCTTTAATTTGGTAGATAAATTTTGTATTAACTTAAATTATTTCAATTATAACGTTTGACGTGGGATTACTAAGTAGAAAGCCAACATATTGTAGTATTTGTAATAAGGAGCTTACACACAAACATAAACCAAAAAGAGAATGGAACATCAAAGGAAGACTTTGTGGAGACTGTCATTTTGAGAAATCAAAGGAATTCTACGAAGGAAAAGTTAGACAAGCGTGTGTTTTGTGTGGAACCACAAAGATAATCTCAGAATTATGGGAACCAAGATGGCAGTGGGATATGGAAGGATTGTTGTGCAAAGAATGTTTTGACAATAAAGAAAAATCATTTGATGTAAAAAAGAAATTTTGTGCAATATGTGGAACAACTATGGGATTTATCAGACATAATCCAAAAAGTAAATGGAAGATTGAAGGCCAACTTTGTAGAAAATGTTGGGATGATAAAAAAGCAGAACTGGGATAAAATGGGATTTTTTAAGAAAATTGCATGTGATGTTTGTAATAGAAAATTTTCTCACCAAGAAGAATTGATGAATCACAAGCAGATTGTACATGGAAAAGATCTGCAATATGATTGTAAAGAATGTAAAAAATATTTTTCAAATATGGAAGATATGAGAACCCATTTACAAAGAGAACACAGTTACAAAAAAGACAGATAATTAAATTGCCTTTACTGTTTTTACTACAGGTGGTCTTACCTTAGTAAATACTCTAAATCCACAGATGCATTTTATTTCAGGTAATCTAGATAGCTCTGTGTTTGAGACATTAGTTCCACATCTTAGACAAGAATAGATTACATCAAATGTCTCAACAGGAGTTTCTTCAACGGTTTCAAAATTTTCTTCTGCCATATTTATCATCAAAATTTCTATAATTTAAGGATACCAGATTAAGTTAGAGATAATTCAATGTAAACATCATCAGGAATTTTTAGTCTCATTAATTGTCGTATTGCTTTATCATCAGCATTAATGTTAATTATTCTTCGATGCATTTTCATCTCCCATTTTTCATATGTCTCAGTTCCGCTGCCACATGGAGATTTTCTTGTTGCAACATGTAGTTTTTTAACAGGAAGTGGAGTTGGACCTTTAACTTTAACACCGGTCTTTTTACCAATGCCCATGATCTCATTACAAACACCGTCAAGTTTAGGAAGACTTATGCTTGTTAATTTGACACGAGCAGTTTGAGTCATAGCAACTCAACCTATGGTTTGTACTCTTCAGTAATTTCCTTAACAATTCCTGCTGCAATAGTTGCACCCATATCTCGTAGTGCAAATCTACCCATTTCAGGGAATTCTTGGAAAGTTTCTATGCAAGTTGGTCTTACAGGTCTAATTTTTACAATTGCTGCATCACCGACTTTAAGGAACTTTGGATTTTCTTCTTCAACTGCTCCTGTAGCTGGATTAATTCTTTGCAAGAATTCAGTTACAGTTGCTGCTACTTGTGAAGTGTGACAGTGCATTACTGGAGTATAACCAGGTGCAATTGCAGTTGGGTGATGAATAACAATAATTTGTGCTTTGAATTCTTTTGCAACCTTTGGTGGTGCATCAGGAGTTCCAAGCACATCTCCTCTTTTGATATCTTTCTTTTCAATACCTCTGAGGTTGAATCCAATGTTGTCACCTGCTTCTGCAGTTGGCATTTCAGTGTGGTGAGTTTCAATTGATTTGATTTCTCCTAGTGCACCAGAAGGCATTACAATAATTTTTTGTCCTGCTTTCATGATACCAGTTTCAACTCTACCTACAGGCACAGTGCCTACACCAGTAATTGTGTAAACGTCTTGAATTGGAACACGTAGTGGTTTACCAATTGGTTTTTCAGCTACGGTAAAGTCATCAAATGCTTGAATGAGTGTCTTTCCAGTATACCATGGCATGTTTTCAGATTTTTTAACCAAGTTGTCGCCCTTCCATCCAGAAACTGGAATAAATGGAACATTTTCTAATTTATAACCGACAGATCTAACTAGCTTTTCACCTTTTTCTTTTGCTGCTTTGTATGCTGCCTCTTTGTATTCGACAGCATCCATTTTGTTAATTGCAACAATGATTTGGCCTACACCGAGTGTTTTAAGCAAAAATGCATGTTCTCTTGCTTGACCACCTGCAGCAATTGCAGTGTCAGTTTCACCTTCTTTTGCAGAAAGCACTAGAATAGCAGCATCTGCTTCAGAAGCACCAGTAATCATGTTTTTGATAAAGTCCCTGTGACCAGGTGCATCAATTAATGTAAAGAAGTATTTTGGTGTCTCAAATTTTTGGAAAGCAAGATCAATTGTAATTCCTCTTTCTCTTTCATCTTTAATATTATCCATAACCCAAGCGTACTTGAAAGTATCACCTTTTCCGGTCTTCTCGGATTCGGCTGCGTGTGCTGCAATAGTTCTATCATCTACAACACCGAGATCCATTAAGAAATGACCCATAGTTGTTGATTTTCCATTATCAATATGACCTGTAACAATCAGGTTCAAGTGTGGTTTAACTGCCATATGACATCCGTGTTGGAGGGGATTTATTACTGTTATGAATTTTTGAAAAAAATATAGAAATTTTTCCAGATTTTTCAGATCAAAAAAAAATAAAAAATTACACATAAATCAAAGGGGAAAACAGAGAAGTTATGAAAATTACAGTTTCAGTTATCAAAGCTGATGTAGGAGGAATCGGCGGACACACTAGACCAAGTGATGCACTAATAGAAGCAGTTAGAAAAACTGTCAAAAATTCTGGAGATTTACTAATTGACCATTATATCGGATATTGTGGAGACGATGTCCACATTGTCATGTCACATAAACATGGAATGGATAATGATAAAATTCACAAACTTGCATGGGATGCATTTATGGCAGGTACTCAAGTTGCAAAGCAAGAGGGACTTTACGGAGCAGGACAAGATCTTCTAAAGGATTCATTTTCAGGAAATGTAAAAGGAATGGGTCCAGGTGTTGCAGAAATGGAATTTGAAGAAAGACCAAATGAAGCATTTACAGTTTTTGCTGCAGATAAAACAGAGCCAGGCGCATTTAATTATCCAATTTACAGAATGTTTGTAGATAGTTTAAGCAACACAGGATTGATCGTAAATAAGTCACTTGCAAGTGGAGTGATAATTAATGTAATGGATGTTGAAGAAGGCAAGATTGCAAAATTATCTTTGTGGGAAGACAAACCAACTATCGAAGCAGCGTTGATGTATCCAGGAAGATATGTTGTTTCAACAGTAACTACAAAGCAAGGAGAGCCGATACTTGCAGCATCAACTGACAGATTACATAACATTGCAGGAACTTATGTAGGAAAAGATGATCCAATATTACTAATTAGAACACAAAAGAATTTTCCAGCAACTGAAGAAGTAGGAAGTGTATTTAACAATCCACATTATGTTGCAGGTAATACAAGAGGAAGTCACAACATGCCATTGATGCCAGTAAAACTAAATTCTGCAGCATCGATCAATTTTTGCATTCCAATTGTAGAGGCACTAGTCTTTAGCATGCATGATGGAAAGTTTACTGGTCCATTTGATGGATTTTCAACTCCTGACTGGGATTATGTCAGAGAGATCGCAACAAAAAAAGCACTTGCAATGAGAAGCCAAGGATTCATTCATCCAGCAACACTTGTTCCATCAGAATTAGAATATGCTGAAGGATATAGAGCAAGAATGGACATACTAGAAACCAAGATGGTTCCAATTGATGACACAATATCAAAGTCCGAAAAGAAAGAAAATTACGAAGACCCAGATTAAATAATCAGAAAGGGTTAATACAAATCAGAGCGTACCAAAATCACCCATGCAAATCTTGAAAGTGTTTGATTGGAAGACGTATATTTTCACGGCAATTGCAGTTATCTCGTTTTCAAACTTCATGGCAGTATTATTTGGACAAACTATACCTGCAACATTTATGACATTTTTCAAATATGCTGGAGAGACGATAATTTTAGCAACTGTCTTTTTGTTTGCGCTTACGTGGTTTTTAAAAGCAAGACCACATAATCGTCCAAAAAACTATTCAGTAGTGGTGTTTGATGTGTATGGACAAATAAGCAAGATACAAGATATCCGTACAGAATTTAAAACACATGATGTAGCATGGAGTTTTATGAAACAGTACAAAAAAGAATACCCGTTATACAATTTTGCAATGGTATCAAAGCTTTCAAAAACAGATAAACCAACAATTTTCAGATATATCTAAAAACCATACAAGATTCAGACTTTTATTCAGGATGATATAATAAAACTAGAGTGGAGTTTGCCATTCTAGCTGATGCATTTAGTAAAATGGAGTCAACTACAAAAAGATTAGAGCTAACTCAACATTTAGTAGAGTTATTTGAAAAAACTCCACAAGACGTAATTTCAAGAATCGTTTATCTTTTACAAGGAAAACTTAGACCAGATTTTGAAGGAGTGGAATTAGGAGTAGCAGAAAGATTAGCAATAAGAGCAATTGCAAAATCGGCAGGCTCTGATAGTGCCGAGAAAAAAATAGAGGAAGAATATAGAAAGAGTGGGGATTTAGGACATGCTGCATCCAAAATTTTGGAGCAAAAAGAACAGACAACATTCATGATGCAAGACATTACAGTTGAACGAGTTTATGAGAACTTGCTTACAATTGCAAAGTTAGAAGGCTCAAAGACTCAAGATAGGAAGATGAAATACATCTCGGGGCTGCTAAATGATGC
Source organism: Nitrosarchaeum koreense MY1 (assembly GCF_000220175.1). Classification (NCBI taxonomy): domain Archaea; kingdom Thermoproteati; phylum Nitrososphaerota; class Nitrososphaeria; order Nitrosopumilales; family Nitrosopumilaceae; genus Nitrosarchaeum; species Nitrosarchaeum koreense. Next base: position 955,091 of record NZ_AFPU01000001.1, read on the forward strand.
AAATCCAAATGAAGCTAAATTCATCTTAAAGATTTTACTTGGAACGTTAAGACTAGGCGTAGCAGAAAATACAGTAATGGATGCTCTTGCAATTGCATTTACAGGAAATAAAGAAAATAGAAAAGCGTTGGAGCATGCATATAATGTATCAAGTGATTTGGGTAAAGTTGCAGAAACAATTGCAAGTAAAGGACTCAAAGGTATAGAAGAATTTGAAATTAATTTGTTTAATCCTATACGACCAATGCTTGCAGATAGAGTGAAAAGCGAAGAAGAAGCAATTGAAAAACTAGGGAATGTTTTTGCCGCAGAATACAAACTTGATGGAGAAAGAGTTCAGTTACATATCGAAGGAGAGAAAGTAATATTATTTTCAAGAAGTTTAGAAAATATCACAAGTTATTATCCAGACATTGTAGAAAAAATTCCTAAAACAATTCAAGCACAAAAAGTAATTTTAGAGGCAGAAGCAGTAGCAATAAATGAAAACACTGGAGAATTTTTACCTTTCCAAGAACTTATGCATAGAAGAAGAAAATATCAAGTAGAAAAAGCAGTATCACAGTATCCAATTACTGTAAACTTTTTTGATGTGTTGTATTACGATGGAAAAAGTTGTCTAGAATTACCATACGAAGAAAGAAGAAATTTGTTAGAAAAAATTGTAAAAGAAGACGATTATGCAAAACACATACCAATGAGCATGGTAAAAAGTCAAGAAGACATAGAAGAATTTTTGGAAAACAGTATCAATTCAGGATGTGAAGGAGTGATGTTAAAGATGTTAGATAAACCATACCAAGCTGGGTCCAGAGGAAGTTACTGGCTAAAACTAAAAAGAGAATACAGAAATGAGCTCGGAGATAGTCTTGATCTAGTAGTAATAGGAGCATTTTTTGGGAAAGGTAGAAGAACAGGAAAGTATGGAACGTTACTTTTAGCTTCATATGATTATGATACTGATGTTTTTACAAGCATATGCAAAGTGGGTACAGGATTCACAGATGAAGACTTGGATCAACTTTACCAAATATTATCAAATAAAGTAACAATAAAGAAAAACCCAAGAATAGATAGTGATATGGAAGCTGATGTCTGGTTTGAACCAGAGTTAGTTATTGAAGTTGTAGCATCAGAAATTACTTTAAGCCCAATCCATAAAGCAGCAAGAAATGAAATCAGAAAAGATACAGGATTGGCGTTAAGATTTCCAAAATTTACTGGAAAAATAAGATTAGAGAAAGATGCCGAGGATGCATCGACTAATGAAGAGGTATTGACCTTATTCAAAGGACAGAAAAAAGTAGCTCACGATAAAAATTTGATGTGATTTGTGCTCAATAATTCCAAAAAATCATAGAGGATTTAAATTACCTCATGATATTTTGGAATTCAGAAATGTATAGCGGAGAGCTTGAAGTTCAAGCAAAAAGAAAGGCTATAGCAGTTTTACAAGACGAAATCAACCGAATCTTAAATGCTGCCAGAGAACTTGCAACACTACCAGATTTGATGATGAAAAAAGACAAAACAGGTATTAAAAATTCATTGGAGCAAATATCAACTATCGAAGAAGAAGTAGAAAATCTTAGAAGAAAAATAACTAGAGAAGTTGCTGACGTTGGCGGTTTAATCATGAATAGAGAAAATCTCCTAAACACAGCATATACAATGGATGAGATTGCAGGTTACATTACTGGAATCGCATTCAAACTTTCAAACATCAAGATTACTACATTAAAGAGCGCAAAGTTAGACGAAGATATTACAAAGTTGATTGAGCTGGTTGTAGACGAGGTTTACAAACTAAATGAAATCATACGTAGTCTAAATACCAACACTGCTAATGCCATTGAACTTGCACAAGAAACACAAAAAATAGAACGTGAGATAGACATCAAATATAGACATGCCACAATCAAGCTTTTATCAGAAGTTACTAACACGAAAGAACTATTACTGATAAAAGATGTAATCGAAGGAATTGAAGAAATGTCAGACAAATGTCAGCGTGTCTCTGATTCTTTCATATTATTAGCACTGAGTCTATAACACATCACCACACCCAACTTTTTACTTAATTTTTATATTGATTCATAAAATAAATGACAAATTACCCGATTTTTAAAAAAACCATTACAACATACATGCGTAAAATAGAGAATTCATATACGCAAGTAAATTAAAAAAACTAAATGAAGACAGAGCTTGTCGAAAATAGAATCATAGTATGGAACATTGAAGATTCTCGTAAATTATTTAGCCATGGATATTATGGCAAACCAATTGGAATACCAAAACCAAAATCAGAAGAGATTAACGTTCCATTAATTTTAGACTTAATTGAAGGGCTTTACCTACTAGAAAATAAAAAAATTACAATTTACAAATCAAATCAAAAGATCACGACAGATTACATGATAGAGATGTGTAAAAAAGAGTATCATGATTTTGACAAAAAATATTTAGTATACAAAAACTTTCGGGATAAAGGATATGTAATTAATCCAGGAATAAAGTTTGGATGTGATTTTGCGGTTTATGAGAAAGGTCCAGGTATTGATCATGCACCATTTTTAATTCAAGTATACAATAGAAGTGACCCAATCACATCTACCGGAATTGTTTTGGCAGGAAGATTAGCAACTACAGTAAGAAAGCAATTCATTTTGGCAATTCCAAGAGGAAAAGATAAAGTAGATTTTCTAGCTCTTGATTGGTGGAAGGCTTAGAGTTTTTTTATGTGTCCAGCTATTCTATCGTAAATCTCAAAAAGTTCTTTTGTAATTCCAAATGAAAGATGATTCTTCCATTTAGGTCGAATTCGAATAGCACCATCAGTTGGTTCGACAAATATTGTTGCATCATCAATTGATTGTTTTGCAATCATCTCATTAAGCTCGGCATCTTCATTTAGTCTTCTTGCAAGACTACCACTGCCATTCCATTCTACTTTAAGAATGATCTTTGATGAAAAATGTCCCTTTGTGATTAGTTTAGTTTTAGTAACATAATCTTGGTCATTTTGTCCGGATTGCTTTCTAACAATAAAGTGTGCCTGATATCTATCTAGTGCACCCCATGGCATTGGATTTGTATCTTGCATCGCTATCCCTTTTGAATAATTTGAATTACGTCAATATTAGAATTAGTAACATCAAGACAACCCTTGTTTGATACCATTCTAGGTGTTTGAGAAAAATATCTACTATAATACTCGCCTTTTTCAACATCGTCACTTCCAATTTCTTTAGATTTAGAATCTACTCCGATCGCCTTTAACATATCAGAGAATTTCTCAGGCCAAGATTTTAAAACAAATGTATCTAACTCAGAATCATGCATAAAATACAAAAAACCATACCCACAAATAAAGATATCAAGAAATTATTCTAAGAGATCAATCGAATTAAATAATACAAAAGTTTCGTAAGTATGTCTATGCTGAAATTTCAAGGCAAAGTTGCACTAGTAACTGGTAGTGGAACAGGAATAGGTCAAGCCATTGCTAAAAAATTTATTGAAAATGGTGCCAGTGTGATAATTCTGGGTAGACGAAAAGAACCCTTAGAAGAAACATCAATTATGCTTAAAGAAATTATTTCCAAAGTAAACAGTGGAGCATCAGTAAGAATTTTCTCAGGAGTGGATGTAAGTGATGAATTTGGAATGAATGAAATGTTTGATACATTAAAAAAAGAAAACGTTACAGTGGATTATGTAATTAATAATGCAGGTGTTTCAGGCCCAGTAACATGTTTTTCTCATGCATCACTTGATGAATTCAAAAGCGCTGTAGAGATTCATTTGACAGGTACATTTTGGGGTTCAGTACAAGCTCTCAAAGTAATGAAAGAAAATGGCAAGATTGTAACAATATCTACATTTTTCACTGAAGAAAGACCACACGAACAAAGACCATACAGATTTAGAAGTCCATACACTGCAGCACAAGGTGCAAAGAACAGACTAGTTGAGGCAATGTCTTGGGAATTAACTGATAAAAAAATCATATCAATTGGAACAAATCCAGGTCCGGTTCACTCAGACAGGATATACAAGACAGTATATCCAAAAGCAGCGGCAGAATTTTTACGTGTCACGGGATTTGAAGACTTGACACCTGTTCAAGTTGATGCAACAAATAAAGAACTATTTCCATTATTAGGAGAAGATGAAAATGTGGTAAAAGAAGGAATTGCAAAAGCTGCACAAAAATTAGCAAAAGAGATGAACAAAGATGTGTCAAAATTAACTGTTACAATTACAAATCTATTAAACAAAATTCAAACGATAGCTGAAAAAGTTCAGAAAAACACATCACATATGATTGCAGATCAGCAATTCCTATCACAAGTTCAAGTTGCTGAATCAGTTTTGAATCTGTGTGATGATAATATTGCAAAAATATTAAACGGTAAAGTAATTCCGGGAGATAGAGTATTTTATCCAGTAAAACCATTCATTGGTACAACAACACCAGGAGTTCACCAACCTGACTTTACAGGAAGATCAGTTGTTTTTACAGTTGATGCAACTGAAAAATCAGACGCACAAAGAGTAGAATATCTTGCTCAACACATCATAAAAAATGGCGGCAAAGTTGCGTGTTTTATCTCTGAATCAACTCCTAAAGAATTACAAGAGTACATCAGCTCAAAGTTTCATTCACACATAGTAAATATTAAGAATCCAGATGAAGTTAAAAAATGGCTAAACACTGCAAATACCAACCTTGGAAGTATTTTAGCAGTGATACATATCACAGGTAAACTACCAAACATTTCAAAATTAGTTGAACTATCAAGAGCAAAATGGGAAGAACTAGTTGAAAAATTCATCACCACTCCTGCAACAGTAGGGCAAGGTGCACTAGAACAATTTGTTCCAGGAGGAGGTAATGACCCAAGACTATTCAAAGATGCAAAAGGTGCACTGATGATAATTGGTCCAGATTTACCTGTGGGTTCAAAAGTCACAGGAATGCAAAGAGCACAAGTAGAGGTATTTCGTGGGGCACTAAGACCATTTACTACTACAGTAAATCAAGAACTTAGCGATGTTTTAAATTCAAAAATTAGATTATTTACTATTTTCCCAGGGTCGGTAACTGGAATAGAACCAAAAAATGAGAAAATAGCTCAAGCGTTGAATTTCCTAGTAACGGATAGTGCGCTTGATTCATCTGAAGTCACATTTTGTGTTGATGAATCAAGATTAGAATGAAAAAATTTTCTGAACTTAAAGTTGGCGATGAGTTTTTTTCCACATGTAGTATTTCTGAAAAAGAATTAACAGAATATTTCAAATTCTCAAGAGTAAAAAATGCATTTTTAGAAGACATGCAAAATGCAAAACAGAAAATTGTTTCTGGAAGAGCAATTTTATCTAGAATGGAAGGAGAGTTTACCAGACTGAGTCAGATTTATGGTAATCACATAGTTTTTGTTGGAACAGACGGTGATTCTGAATGGGAGAATAGAAGCAGTAGATTTCTAAAGCCATTATACACTGACGATGTATTGAAGATAAAATTTACAGTATCTGCAAAAGAAGACATTGATGATGAATTTGGAAAGATTGCAATTAACTATGAAGGAACAAAACAGGACGGCGAGATAGTTGTATTATCAAAGAAAAACTGGTATAGAATAAAAAAATCAGTAACCTAGATCACTATACCTAATTTGTTTTAGTTCACATTTGCAGTCTTCTCTTTTTCCACATTTAGGGCAATTACAAAGACACATCAGTAATGAAGTATCACACACATTACACTTGGTATATTCAGCAAAATCTTCTCTCATTTGATATAATTATAGATTAAAGAAAAATAAACCTAAAATTATTAATCTTAAAATTTGTTTGATATTTTATGGAATTCCATACAAGTATCAATTAGAGGTAGAACATCATGGGATTAAACATCCTTGTATCAAATAACAACATCATACAATTGCATAGTAATGGTTTAAAGTAAATATTAAAAATATACAGCATGACTTTAGATTGTAACTGCACAGTCAATGATTATGGAGAACTACTCCAAGAATGCGAAGGACATAAAGAAGCCAACTTCATGAAATAAATTTTTTAAAAATTTTGATGCCCCCTCAAAAATGGAGGCAAATGAAATGCGTTAACTAGTTTATGTGAGCTTTTTGGCTTCCAGCTAACACCGCGAGATGTCCCTGACTCAATGAAAGGGCAAATACAAAACACAGTAATAACAAACATTAGTTAAAAAAAGACACTTTTTAGTAAACTCTTACAACATATTTTTATGAAAATGTAAAAAATGTATCAAATTCACGTTAAAAATAAAAATAATATAGATTTTAAAGAAATTTTTAAAATAACATCCCGACTAAAAGTCTGTGCTGCATAATACTCAGAACATGTTTTGATCAAATATGCAATAATTTAACAAATAAAAATAAATTTTCAGATGCAGAATCAAAAAATAATTTGATCGCAGCCAAAATAATAATTGATGAAACTAGAATTTGCAAATATCTTTCTTTGATATCTAATGAGAGTCTTGCACCAACTAATCCACCAACAAATGCACCGGCAGCCAATAATCCTGAGTGCATAAAGTCAGGGTGACCCAAAAGACTGTGAACAATAACTCCAGATAGAGATGCAAAAAGCAAGATAAATTGCGATGTGGGAGCGGCTTTTTTCATAGTCATTCCCATTCCAACTACCATTAATGGAACAAAGATGATACCTCCGCCGATTCCAAAAAAGGATGATATTATCCCTGCAAAAAAACTTGCACCTATTGCAAATACGATCATTTGTTTTGTTAGAGTCTTTTCTCTAGTCTCTATCTTTTTTCTCAAAAATATATAGACAGCAGAAGATACTAACACTAATCCAAATAGAACCTTAAAGATCGAAGGAGCTACATCACTTGAGATATAGGCACCAAGTATTGTACCAGGAATACTCAGAAGTCCTAGTTTTAATCCAAGAGAATATTCAATTCGTTTTTGTCTAGAATATGAAAATGTAGAAGCTATGGAGTTACTAAATGCCGCAAACAAACTATTGCTTGCAGCTAAAGTGGGAGGAAACCCAAAAAAAGTCAATACAGGAACTACTATTATTCCACCGCCAAGACCTATCATCGAACCAAGTATTCCAGCTACAAATCCCAATGGAATGAACCATAATTGATCAATCAAGATATTCAACCATGCAAATTGTAAACATTACTTAAATTTAGTTTGATAGGATAAGCTTCCAAAGATATCCATCAGAATTTGTAGTAATTTCTAAGAAGAGTTGTTTATCGGCCAATCCACTAACCTCAGAGGAACTAGTAGTTCGCTTTGCCTCCAAGTGATGAGATTTTGCAGCATCAATCCATTGAGATATAGATTCAAAATTTCCAGGTTTTTTATCTTGCCAACAATCACATACAAGAGAATTGATCATAATTTGATAAGTTGTCTTTAGGGAATCAAGATTAGAAAGATATGGGTCTGTTTGAATTACTCCAAGTACAGCATCAGGATAATCTAAAGTTCCAACCATGTGAATGTTTCCAAGAAAGTTACCCTCGGGATCTTTAAGCTCAGTTGAGGTACAGTAATTGATTGAATTTTGTTTTATCTCATCCTGATAAAAAGTACAATATTTGGCAATAGAACTACCTGTGAATGTCAAGGGACTGGACATCAAAATTCCATCTGATGCAAGTGATGATTTTAAAATAGAATTAGAATCCACATAAGAGAAATTCAATTTTGGATACTCCACAGGTTCACGCAAGATTGGTTCAACAGTTGGTTGACTAGAAGTAATACCTAGAAAAACAAGGATGATTCCAATACCGACAACAATTGGTAGTAGAATGGTATTTTTCATTTTATCGTTTAATTTTTCACTAATAAAATAAGGTTTTGCAATTCTAAATTGAAATAATACTTAACTTGGAATCTTTAGTAATGTTAAATTTATCTACAAAACCAGAAGTAACCTCTAATATATACAGGGCTTTGCCATCAGGGGTAAAACTTTGACAGGTCATCGTCTCAAGGGCAGTTTTACATGGAGGAACATCTTTTTCAATATGAATAATGTTGCCGTTTTGATCAAACCAAATCATATCAAGAGAGAACTGCATGTTTAACATCCAAAGAGAATAAACACCAACCTCATCAAATACAAAGATCATTCCCTGATTATATGGAAGTTGATCTTGGAACATTAATCCCCTTACTCGTCGCGGTTCAGTATCTGCAACTTGGACTTGCAATGCAATGTCATCTATTTTGATTGTACCTCTTGGAAATTGTACAGATTCTAGTTTGCTGTCACTTGGGATAGACATCAATCCAACAGATCCAATTATCACTGCAGCTATTGCTACTGGGATCAGAGTCTGAGTTCTGGTTGCCATAAAATTGGTGTGAGTTTCCTTTTAAAATAGTTAGAGTAAATAACTGAACTTAAACGCCAAATGACTTGAATTTTTTATCACACTTTACACATTTTAGTCCACTCGTTTCACTACCGCATTGTTTACAACGCAAGGAAATACCTAATACCACTTTGGGGTTGATTTTTGAAGTTTTGATGATCAAAGCCACCACTAAAATTATTCCAACTGCAATTCCAATCCAAACAAGCACCATACATAACAATACATTAAATGCATATTAAAACAGTGTCACTAATAGGCCCATAATTGAGAGTCTAAAAATGTCAAATCCAATCTTTGTGTTGTTAATTCATAAAGCCTCATTCTTGTAGGAATTGTGGAAAAGAATTATAGCGAAACCAGAAAATTTGTCCAAGCAAAGTATAGGATATGACGATCCAGATTAATTTGAAGCATAATACAAATTTCAAGGTCCATCAAGAATTGATTGAAGTTTCTCTATGACAATATTGTGTATTATTATTTCCATAGGAATTGATGAATTTGCCACTAGGTTTTGATTGTCTTTTATTGCCTTTTGAACTCTTTCTTTGATTTCTTGATCTTCAAAGATTTGTTTTCTTAATGAAAACGCATCTTTTTGATTCTTTACAAAAATTTGCAGCCAGTAATACCCAGTCTGACTGTCATCAATATTGATTTCAGTTATTTTCATAACAATATTTCTCAAATTACTATTTTAACATAGTTTGCAGAGCAATAATCAGAGATTAATCAGTACACCCAAATTTTTTTACCCAAGGTTCGTCTGAGAACTCACTTTCAGAACAAAACAAAGTAGATATTTTTGCATTACCTGATTCTAAAATTTTCTCATTGAGATTAACATCGTTGCAATACACTACTGCGAGTATTCGACCGTAACTGCCTTCGGGTTGTCCATCATCTTCATCAACTAAAACAGAAGAACCAACAGGACATATACTAGCAACAAAATCTTTTGCGATCTTACCTTCCAAAGTATTTATCTCGGGAGCACTTGCCAATGTAAATCTTATAGATCTTTCATCAACCTTGATGGTATCACCATCAGTAATTTTTGTTACTTTACCTGAAAAGCAATCAGCATTAC